>NZ_LR134289.1:0-305454 GCF_900636535.1 Chryseobacterium gleum | reverse complement strand
TTATGTCATCAGAAATGGAGGCTCAGACCAGACCATTGCCCCTTCCAAAGTGGTGCATATTCACGGAGAAAACGGAATTGTAAAAGGAGTATTCGGATGGCCGGCCATTCATACAAGAACAAACCAGAATGAGCCGACTCCAAAAATCGAAAATATTTTTATAGACTGTGGCGCTACTTCCAAAAAGGAAGTCGAAGAAATGGGAATATATGTAGGATGCATGATTACTTATCCTGACGAATTCTTTGAAATGAACGACCGTTATTTTGTGTGCAGAGCTTTGGACAACAGAATCGGAGGTTTTATGATTGCTGAAGTAGCAAGACTTTTAAAAGAAAATAAGAAATCAATTCCTTTCGGGCTTTACATCACTAATTCCGTACAGGAAGAAGTAGGCTTATATGGAGCAGATATGATTGCTGATACTATCAAACCGAATATTGCCATTGTAACGGACGTCACCCATGATACTACCACTCCGATGATTGAAAAGAAAAAAGAAGGTGACCAGAAATGTGGTGCAGGTCCGGTAGTTTTCTTTGCACCGAGCGTTCACCACACCATCAGAGAATTAATCATTGATACTGCAAAGGCTAAAAAAATTCCTTTCCAGAGAGCCGCAGCCAGCAGAGCTACAGGAACTGATACAGATGCCTTTGCCCATTCTAACGGCGGAGTACCAAGTGCGTTAATTTCCTTACCTTTGCGTTATATGCATACTACGGTAGAAATGGTGTCTAAGGAAGATGTAGCTAATGTTATTAAACTTATCTACGAAACGGTCCTTAAGATCAAGCCGGAAATGAAACTGAAATATCATTAAAATGAACGCAATTTCTGATTTAATCAAAAAGCCAACTTTTATCTCTATTGTATTTATCATCCTGGCCGTACTTGGAATTCCTTTAATTGTCTATCAGTTATTGACCATTCCTGAAAGCGGGAGCCTGGGGGTTACAGTAGAAATAATTTTCCTGTTGGTTTTGTTCGGATTTTTTGTAATCGACAGGTTTTTAATCAGAAACATTAGCTATAAAAAGGTTTCCATCATAGAAGTGATGATAATAACAGGATATCTGACTTATTATTATTTCACCAATGACCGTTCATTTTCAATAGGATAATATAAAGTAAAAGTATAAAAAGTAAAAATGAAAACGAAGCTTATTGCTCCATCCCTTTTATCTGCAGACTTCGGGAATCTGCAAAGAGAAATTGAAATGCTGAACAATTCTCAGGCCGACTGGTTCCACGTTGATGTAATGGACGGCAGATTTGTACCCAACATTTCATTTGGTTTTCCGGTAATGAAAACCGTTCAGCAGCATGCTAAAAAATTTGTAGATGTTCACCTGATGATTGTGGAACCTGAAAAATATGTTGATGAATTTATCAATCTTGGTGCAGACCTTGTTTCTGTACATTATGAGGCATGTACCCATCTTCACAGAACCATTCATCATATTCAGAATAAAGGGGCAAAAGCGGGTGTAGTTTTAAATCCTTCCACTCCGGTGTTAATGCTTGAAGATATTATTGCAGATGTCGATCTTGTATTATTAATGAGCGTAAACCCGGGATTTGGAGGTCAGAAGTTCATCGAAAATACCTATAAAAAGATTGCTGAAACCAAAGATCTGATCTTAAGTAACAATTCTACAGCACTTATTGAGGTAGACGGAGGTGTAAATCTTGACAACGCTTCTAAATTATTTGAAGCCGGCGCCGACGTTCTTGTTGCAGGAAATGCTGTTTTCTCAGCTGAAAGCCCGGAAAGAACGATCGAACTTTTAAAGATTTAAGATTATCTTTTATCATACACAAAAGGCAGCCGTTGGCTGCCTTTTCTCTTGTTTGGAAACTTAAGTCGTCTTGGTTATAATCTTTTTTTCAACTTGTTGAAAATGTTTAAAACTGTCTTACTAACAAGACAAAGATCTGAATAAAACCACACGTACACATCCGTAGAAATACTGAATCTGACATTTGCGTATTTTTACCTAATTCCATTATAATTTTTATACTTCCTTATTCCAGACACAAGCACAGACTACAAAAATGATAGAAATGACAGAAAAAACAGTTCTTATATTATTCAGGAAATTCCATCTGTTTTCAAAATTTTCCCGCATCTGTCTGATCGCTTCCGTATTGGAACCTTTAATATCAAACTTATCCAGAGCATCATTCATCGGAACATTTCCGGCAACCGTAACCCCAAAAACTCCAATCAGGTAAGCCAATGTAGCCAGAAGGAGAAAAATAAAGACAGACTGTTGTCCACGAAACAAAAACATTGAAACAGGAAGCAGAACTACAGTACCCATAAAACTCATAAAGAAGACAGGATTAAGGATTTCCCGGTTGATGTTCTGCATAGCTTTCAGGTATTCCGGATCAGACAGCTTTCCCAGCCCGAGGACCACAGAACATGAATAAGCATAAAAAAGTCCTCCTATCAAAGCAGTGAGAACAGAGGTAATGATCAATACTAATGTTGTCATTTTCATATAATTTGATTTTGGTTATCAGAATAGAATTTAATAAGGATTCCATTTTTTAATGATGTTCTGCGCTGTAAGAATCATTTCAGAATCCCAGTTTTCTGTTTTGAAATAATGAAAGTCATGATTTTTAATAACTGCAGCATCAGCATTTTCAAAAAGAAGCTTAGTAAGCTCCGATTGTTCTTCATACAGCACCCTATCTTCCAAAGGTTTCTCCGGAAGTATCATTTCTTTTTTCATCCAGTTCCTTTCTGCCAGTTTCAAGTCGGATATTTCAATAATCTTTCTGACAGTATTAAAATCATTCAGGAAAGAAACTTTTTCTTCTTCCGTTTTTACAGTATGCCCGAGTCTTTCAATAATAATATATTCCAGATTTTGGCATTGTTCCATTACAGAGGGTAAAACCGAAAGAATATCCTGCGGAATGACGTCATCATGAGTATCTCTCCTCACCTGCTTTTTCCCGTAAGCACTCTCCTGCCAGCTTCCTCCTGAAAGATGAATCTCTTTTACCTTATTCAGAGGGTATAAATCAACGATCTCTTTCATTTCTACCCCAAAATTACAGGATTGACAATAAATATTATGGAGATCAAGAATCAGAAATCCATTTGTATCTTCTGTCAGCTGATCAAGAAATACTCCTTGCTCTTTGACATCATCTACGGAAAAAGAAAATGCCAGATTCTCTATCCCTACAGGAATATCCACCGCTTCCTGAAGTCTGCAAAGCCTGTCTTTTCCTATTTGTAAAGTTTTTGGATGCAGAGAGACCGGTAATGGCACTCCCTGATGAAAATTTTCCGTATTCATGAAACCAAAATGTTCAGTAATATGGTTGTAATTCCGGAGCCTGACTTCTTCTTTAAGCTTTTTCAGCCATTCATCCTGTCTTTCTGTCCATCTTGCATCAAACAAAGAATAGTAAACACCATGACCTATCAAACGGCCGTTCTCTGCGTAAAAGTTTAACAAATCACGAAGCCAGTCCGGTTCATTTGGATGATAAAGGGTATCAAAAGACCATTCCAGCACATCAATGGAATTATTCTGCAGCAATGGTAAAATAGCAGAAACAAAGTCTGCTTCTGCCATCATTGATACTCCTAACATGGGCTTTCTCATCTCTTATCCCATTCCGCAGGCCGGGCAGCCGTATCCATGAAGCACAAGTGTATCTTTTTTTACGACCGGTTTAGGAGTTCCCGGTTTTTTCTTTTCAGCCGTATCCGAAGCAGCAGCTTTCTTTACTTTTTTAACAGGCTTTTTTGTTTTAGCTGCAGGCCTGGTAGTCTGTGCAGATACTCCTACCGCTAATAAACTTGCCATTAATATTGCCGGAATTTTCATAATTGCTTTTTTCAGGTAAATTTTACAATAAACGTTCCATTTCTAAAAATACAATAATAAGAAACTGTTTGATAATAATTATTGCTAAATATTAAAACTATTTTATCCTGGAATGTTTTCTTTATTTATATTTAATGTTAAAATAAATCTATATATGAAAAGCAGTCTGATTAAAGCTGTTTTCCTTGGCCTGATATTATCTGCGGGTACTATTGGTGCACAGGAGCAAGCAGCCGGCAACAGCAAAAAAATGGAATGGTTTAAAAATGCCAAGCTGGGTATCTTTATTCATTGGGGAATTTACTCCGTCAACGGAATCTCCGAATCCTGGTCATTCTTCAATAATTACATTAATCACGAAAATTATATGAAACAGCTGAATGGTTTTTCAGCTTCAAAATATCAACCGGAACAATGGGTAAATCTCATCAGGGAATCCGGAGCAAAATATGCGGTGATAACAACAAAACATCATGACGGAGTTTCATTGTGGAACTCAAAAGCAGAAAAAGCGACAACTATTCCTCAAAATTCACTGGCCCAAAAGGATGTTTTAAGCCCTTTTGTTTCTGCATTGAAAAAGTCCGGATTAAAAACAGGACTTTATTTCTCCTTACCGGATTGGAGTCATCCTTATTATGATATCAATACCCGGACAAAAAAGCGTTATGAACTCAAAAACGATCCTGCACGCTGGCAGCGTTTCATCAGCTATTATCAGAGCCAGCTTAACGAACTTTCTTCTCAGTATTCTCCGGATCTTCTTTGGTTCGATGGGGACTGGGAGCATACTTCAGAGGAATGGCAGGCTTCTCAGACTTTAGATTTGCTCAGGAAACACAATCCCAATATCATTATCAATTCCAGGCTCAACAATCACGGAGATTATGATACTCCGGAACAAGGTGTCCCGGTAGTTCCGCCTCAGAATCCTTATTGGGAACTCTGCTATACCATGAATGATTCCTGGGGATACCAACCCTTTGACAAAAGTTATAAAACTCCTAATATGATTGTCAGAACGCTGGCAGATGTAATCAGCATGGGAGGAAACCTCCTGCTTGATATCGGTCCCAGATCAGATGGCAGCATTCCGGAGGAGCAGGTTGAGATTCTTAAAAACCTGGGACGCTGGACCTCAAAAAATCAGCATGCCATTTACGAAACAACCCGCGGAATTCCTTTCGAAAATTACAAAGGGAAATCTTCTTTGTCGGTCTCCAAAAAGTCTTTATTCCTGTATCTTGAAGAAGCCAAAAATTTCACAAAGATTTATGGATTGGTAACAAAACCTCTTTCAGTAAAAATCATCGGAGAACCATCCGCTGTTGTTAAAACGGATTATAACACTGAAAAAACTCTGACATTGAATTTTTCCGATGTAAAATTTGACAAAGATGTCACAGTGGCAGAACTTACTTTTGACACATCTCCTGTGTTTCTGAATGATTTTAAAAAGAAAGAACATCCTCTTGCTGAAATACTGGAAAACAAAAATACCAAGGAAGCAGTTTATGATTTGGCCAATGCCTTACATAATGGTAATAATCTGATCACAAATGCAGGCTTAACCAATGATGGCCTTGACATGAAAATCAAAAAAACTCCTGCAACAAATCCGGAAACGCTGCAATGGATAAGCAAACATGCAGAAGTTTTATTTGAAACAGGAAAAGGACTGCCGGAAGGTCATTTTCCGGGAATGAGTGCTTTATCAAAAGACAAACAGACACTTTATCTTTTTGTGGAAGGAATTCCAACGGGACCAATTGCACTGAAAGGGATAAAAAACAACATTGCCAGAATAAGAATCGCAGGGGAAGGCAGCATGCTTACCCATACCATTTACAATAAACTTTACTGGAGTGACAGGCCGGGAATCATTTACATTGATATTCCTAAAGAAAGACTGGACAAACAGATGACCGTCATTGCAGTTTTACTTGATAAACCTCTTGAGCTGTACAGAGAAAACGTAGGAGCTATTGAAAATAATCTTTAATAAGCCTCTGCACAGAAAAACAAAAATCCGGAGAAAATTCTCCGGATTTTTTATTGTATAAGATGATTTTCTTAGAAAATCTCTCTTCCTGAAAAATGGAATTGAGCTTCGATTAATGCATTCTCGTCAGAATCTGAACCGTGAACAGCATTTTCTCCGATGCTTCTTGCAAACATTTTTCTGATTGTACCTTCTGCAGCTTCTGCAGGGTTAGTAGAACCGATTAATGTTCTGAAGTCTTCAACTGCATTGTCTTTCTCTAAAACTGCAGCCACGATAGGACCAGAGCTCATGAATTCTACTAATTCTCCATAAAATGGTCTTTCAGCATGTACTTCATAGAATTTTTTTGCATCAGCAACTGTAAGCTGAGTTAATTTTAAAGCTTTGATCTTAAAACCTCCTTCAGCAATCTTTCCCAATATAGCACCGATATGTCCGTCAGCAACAGCATCAGGCTTAATCATAGTGAATGTAATGTTAGACATAAATGTATATTTTTTTAATGGCGCAAAATTACAAAAAATATCTTTGATTTTTATTTTAATTTTTTTTTAACATAAAAATAACTTTTATTAAGAAATCATGAACTAAACTTTGGCACAGTAATTGTTTATTCTATTGCGATTCTCATGTTTAATTTGAGTTTTCATGGTTATTAGTTTTTACCCAGCTTCGGCTGGGTTTTTTATTTCAAAAAAAATACCACATTTTTTTTACTAATTCCATAATTTTCAACAACATAAAAAGTCATATAAGATAATTTTATCATTTTTTTTGCTATTATTGCAATAGTCAAAATTACCCTTAGTATCATTTTTCAAGCTCAATCAGAATGTGACAAAATTGGAGTTATTTATGAGAAAGGTAGTTCCAAAAAGTGGAATTATTCAAAAACAGATTTTTTTTCATTAAAATTCAAAAAAAAATAATTCATAAAAAACAAATGCTTCTATGTATCTTAAATTTAATCTATAAGGAAGTAATTTATTAGAATAATATTTTATCTGACACCAAAATAAAATGATACAGATTGTCCGATTCATGTGACATAATAAAAGAAATGTCTGTCCTTTTATTTCTGGGAAGCTTCTTCAGCCTCATCCATCAATTTAATATAAGTAGCATAGCGGGAATGCTGAATTTCACCTGTTTCAAGCGCATCAATAACGGCACATTTAGGTTCGTTTACGTGAAGACAGTTGTGAAATTTGCACTCTTCTCTCTTCTTGAAAATTTCAGGGAAGTAATGCTGTACTTCTTCTTTTTCAATATCGATCATCGCAAATTCACGAACGCCGGGAGTATCAATGACATTTCCTCCAAAATCCCAGAAGTGCATTTGTGCAAAAGTTGTTGTATGCTTTCCTTTCAGATGGGTGTCCGAAATTTCAGATGTTTTTAAGTTCAGCCCAGGCTGTAAAGCATTTACCAAAGTAGATTTTCCACACCCCGAATGTCCGAAGAATACGGAAGTCTTATCTTTCAGAATTTCCTGAAGCTGATCCAGATTTAATTTTGAATAGGAGGAAATTTCCAGAGTATTATAACCGATTTCCTGGTATAGGAATTCGATGTCTTTTACGATTTCAATTTCTTCTTCGTGTAAAACATCAATCTTATTGAAAAGAATAAGCGGGGTAATATTGTAGGCTTCGCAGCATGCCAGAAACCTGTCCAGAAATCCCAATGATGTTTCAGGATGTTTCAGGGTAAAGATAAAGCATGCCAGATCAATATTGGATGCAATAATATGAGCTTCTTTTGAAAGGTTTACAGATTTTCTGATCAGATAATTGGAACGCGGCTCAATTTTCGTAATCCATGCAATATCATCCTGTTCCAGCTGGAATTCAACAAAATCTCCTACAGCAAGCGGATTGGTAAGTCTGGTTTTTATCAGTTTAAATTTCCCCCTGATTCTGGCCTCGAAAATTTTATTTGTTTCCAATTCCAAAACCTGGTACCAACTGCCTGTAGATTTAATGATTTTTCCTTTCATAGATAATACTGCTGCAAATATACGGAATTAGGGCTTAGAATTCAGGAAATAGGTTTAAAAACACATGTTTCAATTGCCTAAATACTGATGCCTAAGCCCTAAATTGTATTGTTGACGAAATAGGTAAAAGTTTTATGTGCTTCTCCCTGTCATCTATAATTTATCTTTTGTCGATCATAATGTTATTCTGAACTTCAATAGACTCTTCGTGGATTGCTTTGAATACTTTTTCAATAAATTCCTGAGACATTCCTGTTTCTTTGGCTTTTTGTGTAGCGTATTCTGTAATTACTTTCCAACGTTCAGGCTGGAAGATTGCAATATCGTTTTCCTTTTTAAGTTTACCGATCTTTTCAGAAATTTTCATCCTTTGGGAAAGAAGTTCAATTAACTGGAAGTCAAGATCGGAAATTAAAGTTCTGTGTCTGCCCATTTCTCCTTCAAAACCTGCAAGGTTAGAGCTTCTCACTTTCAAATTACCGATAAGATCTGCAAGAACCTCCGGTGTGATCTGCTGAGAAGCATCACTCCATGCCTCATCAGGATTGCAGTGCGATTCAATGATTGCTCCCTGGTACCCTACGTTAAGTGCCTCCTGCGTAATATCAGCAAGACCTGTTCTGTTTCCGCAGATGTGTGACGGGTCAATCAGCATTGGTATATTCGGAAACTGGCTTTTGAAATCAAGGGCAATCTGCCAGTTCGGATTGTTTCTGTATTTTGTTTTCTGGTAGGTTGAAAATCCTCTGTGGATCACTCCTAAATTTTTAATATCCTGTCCTAATAGTCTTTCCAATGCTCCGATCCATAAAGCAAGATCCGGATTAACAGGGTTTTTCACGAATACCGGCTTATCAGTTCCTCTTAAAGCCATCGCAATTTCCTGTACTGTAAACGGATTTACTGTAGAACGTGCCCCGATCCAAAGAACGTCCACATCTGCCTCCAGAGCTGCAAATACGTGGTGTGCATTGGCTACCTCAGTAGCTGTTTTAAAACCATATTCTTCTTTTACTTTTTTCAGCCAGTTCAAACCGATCACTCCTACTCCTTCAAAACCGTTCGGTTTGGTACGGGGTTTCCAGATTCCTGCACGGAAAACCGACACGTTAGCATTGGACTCTTTAATTCTCCTCGCAGTTTCAAGCATCTGAGCTTCACTTTCAGCACTACAAGGTCCCGCAATCATTAAAGGCTGTGTAAGCCCATCGATCCACTCATTTTTTAAATCATTTAAATTCATTATTCTAAATTTTATTGTTTTTTTATATATTTTTTTCGTTGACAGCAATAGCCCTTTGGATTATAAAATTTAATTTATAATTCTTTTCAAAAAATGCCGTTCAAAATTGTTTAAAGGAATCAGGAAAATAATAGGGCTCTACTTCTCCTGTATTTTTTGGAAAGAAATTCAGTTAACAGTACCAATAAAATCGGTAATAGGTTCTGAAATTTCTATAATAAGAAGCAGAAAAACTAAAATAACCGCTAAAAAAGTAATTAGCGGGTGCAAAAAAAGACAGATATGTGTTAGTCAGTTTTTCCATTTTATTCTGGAAATGTCTTTGTTTTAGCGTTTCTGGTTGTAATTTGTTTTTGTCAAAAACTTACTTTCGACAGAAATATTTGACAAATATATAAAAATTATGTCAAATCAAACTTCATTAAATCATCAAGATCTTTCAAAAGTGGATTTTTTTCGATAAACTTTTCAAACATTTTTCTCTTCGTCACCACCTCAATCTTCAGATTTTCAACGTCTCTGACGTATTCTATCTCGATTCTATGGTTCTGAACTTTTCTTTTAAAATGATTAAAAAATTCTCCACTTATTTTATCAAATTCTACTTTGGCAGAATCTGAAGGGAATAAAACTTTGATTTTATGCTCTTCAGCTTTTTCCAGCTTAAAGGTTTTTACTGCGTTGAATACAAAGTTATTTTTAACCTGAAGCTGTTTAAGCATAATTTTCCATTCTGTCTGCAGATCTGTATCTGTAAAATGGTTTTGTGGAAGATTTTCAGTTCTTACAACTACCTCTTCTGTTGCTTCCACTTTATCTTCTTTATTCAGAAAGGAATTGATGCTGAAACCTGAAGAGATTCCCGGCCTTGACAATGGCTTGGTTGTTTTGGCTACTGAAACTGCCTGAACTGTCTGAGAAGCTGCAGGCTGCTGCTCTGCTTTAACTTCTATCTTCTCCGGAGTTCTTTCCGGCATTTTCACTTCCTGTTTCTCACTGAGAAACGGAGCCAGTATCAGGAACTTTTTTTTTTAGTATCGCCTAAATTAGCTGTCAGTGAAGCCAGCTGCATTAATGCAATTTCAACCGTAAGTCTTGGGTTTTTGGAGTTTTTATAATTGATGTCCGCATGGTTGCAGATCTCAATACCATCTATCAGCTGCTGGGCAGTCCATTTCTGTCCCTGTTCTACAAATTTGGCTTTGGTCTTCTCTCCTACTTCAATGAGTTCCATTGTTGATGCATTCTGTGCCATCATCAGGTCCCGGAAATGATTTCCTAACCCGGCAATGAAAATATGGGGATCAAAACCTTTTTTTACAATTTCATTGAACGCAGAAAGCACTTCCGGAATTTTATTTTCCTTGACAAGATCCACAATATTGAGATACTGATCGTAATCAAGAATATTCAGTACTTCGGCAGCTTTGGCCAGTGTAATATTTCTCTGGGAGAAAGTAGACAGCCTGTCGAAGATGGAAAGCGCATCTCTTAAAGCACCATCGGCTTTCTGAGCGATCAGGTACAATGCGTCATCTTCATAACGGATATTTTCTTTCTCTGCAATATTTCTCAGATGATTCTGGATGTCTTCAATGACAATTCTCTTGAAATCATAGATCTGACAGCGGGATAAAATGGTAGGAATAATCTTATGCTTCTCCGTAGTTGCCAAAATGAAAATAGCATGGGCAGGCGGTTCTTCCAGCGTTTTCAGGAAAGCATTGAAAGCGGCAGAAGACAGCATATGAACCTCATCTATGATATATACTTTGTATTTACCAACCTGAGGAGCAAAACGTACCTGGTCTATCAGTTCCCTGATATCATCTACAGAGTTATTGGATGCAGCATCCAGCTCATAGATATTATACGCAAAGCCGTCTTCTGAAACCGAGCCATCTTTCTCATTGATCTTTCTTGCCAGAATCCTGGCACAAGTAGTTTTACCCACACCACGAGGACCGCAAAAAAGCAATGCCTGAGCTAATTGGCTTTCTTCAATTGCATGTTCTAAAGTATCCGTAATATGGGATTGTCCTACAACCGTATCAAACTCCTGAGGACGATATTTTCTTGCAGATACTATAAAATTTTCCATTGGCCAAAAGTAAGAAATATAGTTTTAATTTGAAAATTAAAAGTTTTCAAATTATCAACAAAAAATATATTTCTGCTTAAATCGGAAAACTTTTAATTCCTACTTTTTTTTGCTGTATGCAAAGTCGATCAGCTCAACGATAGCGCCTTCAATTTCTTTTCTGCCTTCTTCAGTTTTCAGGTCAATCCCACAGAACTTACTTGCGTTGTATCCTGTATAAAGGTTGAGATAATAAGCACCGGAAACAATAAGAGCCATAATCGCCCTGTGTCTTGTTGCCACACCTTCTCCGAAGTAAGGATCCGAGATATTTCCAAATAGGACCTCTCCCACTTCTTCACGCTGATCAACCAGTTTTTTAAGGATAGGCTTGCTTTCAGAAAGTTCCCAAAGAATAATTTTCTGAAGTTCCTTATTTTTCTTCAGGTTTTCGAACTGATTAAGCACCACCATTTTGGTAAGTTCATGTCCGCCGTCAGAAAAGTCCATATCAACATCCTGGTTGACCTGGCTCCAGTAATCCTGCGATTTGATATACTCATCGATCAGTTTATCAGTACTTCCGAAGTACTCATAGATCAGCTTTTTATCAAATCCGGCAACGGCAGCGATTTTACTTACTTTTAATCCGGAATATCCTTTTACTCTTAAAATTTTACCAACTGCAGCAAGCAGTTTCTGTTTTGTTTTTTCTTTGTCCCTAATGGGGCCCTGCACTACTTTTCTAGGCATAATTATTATTTTTTCGCAATATGCAATTTTTTATTAATATCATCAAACGCATTAAGCGTTTTGTCGAGATGTTCTTTTTCATGTCTTGCAGTCACACTCATCCTGATACGCGCATCTTTCCTTGGTACAGCCGGATAAAGAATCGGGTTGGTATAGATTCCTTTTTCTATTAGTAGTTTTCCGGCTTCTCCTGTTACATAAGGGTCTCCTATTTTTACAGGAATAATGGCGGAGCAGGTTACTCCGGTATCCAATCCCAGATCATCAAGTCCTTTTTTGAAATAGTTGATATTATTCCAGAGTTTTTCTCTCCAGATAGGTTCTTCATCAATTAAATCAATGGCTTTAACGATTCCTGCGGATGATGGCGGAGCTGTAGCTGAAAAGATCTGCTGACGGGAATGGAATCTGATGAATGCAGCTATTTTTTTATCTGCAATGACATATCCTCCAAGATTTCCAAATGTTTTGCTGAATGTACCAGTGATAAGGTCTACTTTATCCAATAATCCAGCCTGTTCCAAAGTACCTCTCCCCGTTTCTCCAAGGATGCCGACACCATGTACGTCGTCCACCATCAGAAAGGCATTGTACTTTTTTACCAGATTATAGATCTCATTAATACGGGAAGTATCTCCATCCTGGGAATACACTCCATCTACTACAACGAGTTTCGTACGGTACAGATTTTCAGATACCTTCAAAATGTGTTCCAAAGATTCCAGATTATTGTGCGGAAATGTTTTTTTATTGGTAAAAGCACATCCTTCGTGTACGCTGGCATGTACTGCCATATCTAAAATAGCAAGATCTTCTTTCTGCATTAAGCATTGTAAAGTCGCACTGTTAGCGGTATACCCGGTAGTGAATACTACGGCTTCGTCTTCTGTTCGTTTAAAAAAGCCTGAAATCTTTTTTTCTAAAGCATTATGATAGTCAAAATATCCACCGATAAGAGGAGTGGCTCCTGTACCTGTACCATATTTTTCTATTCCTTCAATAGCAGCCTGCTTTACTTTCGGGTGCTGTGTAAATCCCAAATAATCACTTGATACGAAACTAACGAATTCTCTGTTGCGGTCTGCAATATTTACATTCAGTACTGCATTGGTTCCTGAAGTATTCTTCAGTCTGTAGTTCATGTGCCCGTTAGACTTTACATAGTCTAAATATTCATAAAAAATTTCAGCCCTTTGAGCCATGTCGTTGTCTGGTATATTCTCAAAGTCTTTAATAGTTGCTGTTGTGAAATTGATGCTCATCCTTAATCTTGTTTGTTGTGTGGTTTTAAAAAAAACAAATATATAATTATTTAGAGGGCTTAAGCTCCCTTCCTAAGATTAAATATTATTAAAAGCACAATAATTTATTCTTATGTTCTGGAAACCAAACTCAATTGTATACCTCTGTTTCTTTTAACATTTTTCTTTATTGAATTAATTAGTTTTTTCTTACCTAAATTTAATAAAAAAAGTAAACAATAAAGAAATATTAATAGATAAATAATAAAAAAATGCAATTATTTTTTACAACCCCTCATTTATAAAAGATTATTTTACGGTAATTTTAACAATATAATTCACTAAATTGTATTTAAAACATCATTACAGCATGATTAAATCCCTACCTAGAGACAGAAATTGCCGTAAATTACCTGCTAAAGTAATTGTAAAGAAATAAAACAAACGGATTAAGATTTATTGGATTTCCTGAATTCCCCTGGAGTCTGTCCGGTCATTTTTTTGAAAAACTTGGAAAAATTGGAAGGGTCATAAGTAAAAATGCGGGCAATTTCCGCTACAGATTTATTGGAAGTAATAAGCGTATTTTTGGCCTGCTCAATTATTTTTTCATCATAGAAAGAACAAGGATGCTGTCCGGTTTCCTTTTTAACAGTATCGGTAAGATGTTTGTGAGATACAGCAAGCTCTCCGGCAATTTCGTTTAATTCCATAAATTCCGGAACGGTCCCGGAAATGACATCCCGGATATGCTTGTCTAAAAAGGTAAAATACTGACGGGTGATCTCTTCACTTCTTTTCATCATTCGGGTTTTTCTTAATCTGCATTCAAGTTATAAAATTAAACATTAGAGACAAAACAGCACGGTGAACTTTTCGGATATTTAAAGTCAACATTTAATAAAAACTATCTTTAAAAGCCTGGGTAGAATTCTTCACCTTCAACTTTTCCAGAATATTCTGACGGTGGCGGCTTACGGTGTTGACACTTATAGACAACATATCCGCAATTTCCTTGCTGGCATATCCTTCACCAACAAACTTCAGAACCTCCAGCTCTCTCGGGCTCAGAATGCTTTTATAATCAAGCTTATCTTTTACAACCACTTCTCCTTTTATCATATTCACTATCATAAAATCAGGAGCATTAGAAGGAGTCAGAGCAATATTATAAAGGCATAATGCCAGCCTCAACCTTTCGTTGTGAGGTGAATAAATATAAAACATACGGTGTTTTACCCATCTGTACTTTTCATTTTTATCTTTCATCCTGATTTTTGAAAGCACGCTATACGCTGTACGTTCTTTCATTTCCATCGCATCAAGTAATTTGAAAAAACGAAGTTCGTGGATATATTTTTTCAGACGGTCATCCGGATGTATCTTCTTCAGCATTTCTTCTTCCCAGATGGTTTCAATTTCTGCAGGATTTTCATCTGTACTAAGTCCAAGTTCTGTTGCTGCTTCAGACTTATAAATATAACTTTTATTCTCCTGCATATCGCTCAATACACATATTGCACCTTCCATCTGAGAATAAACAAGAGCTTTCTGCTTATAGATTTCAATATCAAGCAGGCATTTTTTTGAAGTGTTATCAAGTAATTTATCGCTAAGTTGTTCACGGATTTCCATAATGGTTATTTATCAGTATTGACGAAAATGTGGTTTAATAATACTTTTGCTAAATTAATAATTACGTTTAGAACTTATTTCAAAGAGAATGAAGAAATTGATTTTAGGTTTTTGCACCTTATTCCTGACTCAAAAGTTTTCCGCCCAGACCCTGGAGAAAATGACATGGTTTAATGAACCTGAAAAATGGGAAATCAAAAACAACAGTCTTTCAATGTTTGTAACTCCTCAAAGCGACTATTGGAGGGTTTCACATTACGGATTTACTGTAGATGATGCTCCTTTTTATTATACAACTTATGGCGGCGAATTTGAGGCAAAGGTAAAAATAACCGGAAGCTATAAGGCCAGATTTGATCAGATGGGCCTTATGCTGAGAACAGATAAAGAGCATTATATCAAAGCCGGAGTAGAGTTTGTAGATGGAAAATATAACCTGAGCACTGTAGTAACCCACAATAAAAGTGACTGGAGTGTCATTACACTGGAGAAAACACCTCCTGCAGTATGGATCAAAGCAGTAAGAAGATTAGATGCTATTGAGATTTTTTATTCTTTTGATGACAAGAACTATATCATGATGCGTAATGCTCCTCTTCAGGATAATACTCCTGTAATGGTCGGATTAATGGCGGCATGTCCTGACGGACAAGGATTCAATGCAACTTTTGAACACTTTAAAGTAAAACATCTTCCGGATCAGCGCAGGCTGCAATGGCTTGAGGCCCATCAATAGCGATTGAATTACACTTCAATATACAGTCAATTTTATTCACCTCCCATCATTTCCGGGAGGTTTTTTGTTTTTATAAAGACAGGTGGCAGGTGACAACAAAAAGAGGCTGTTGATGTTATTACAGCCTCTTGTGTTTTTGAGATAAAAACCGTTTGTGTTCTTAGAATCATTATTGTGACAATAAAGCTTCTTTGGTCGTTATGAGAATATTTTGCAAAAATATGAATATCCATGAGCCTTTACAAAGATGTCATGTAGAATTAACCTCAGATTTTTGTCAAATTATTACTACAAATAACAATTAAAAAAAACTTAAGTCGTTATTAATAAATGTGTAAAAAATATACAGATTTACAATATTTGTCATTTATAAAATTCTAAAATAAATCTAAAGTACGGTACACCACTGTGATTTACTAAAGGATTTTAAAATGAATCTGTCATAAATTTATCACTTATTATTGAAATAACATAATTCTTTCAGAAAATTTTGAGTACCATGTTAACAGCAAACCGCTATACAACTTACATAAAACAGGAGATAAGATGCTGATTTATCTCCATAATTTCACTATTTTTACACGATCAAAAAATATAAAACACAAAAGACCAGAAAACTTCAATGATAAAAATTTATTCTCAATCGTTCCTGCCCTTTAAAAAGACTTTGACTTGTATTAATACTATTATTAACCATCTATTGCATTAGCAGCAGATACAGATAAGTCTTGCACATATATGAAAATCTGGGCATTTATTTTTGCTTGCATATATTTAAACATTTCCGGACAGCGCCACACTTCTTCGTGGTACAACATAGACAATGGGCTTCCGCAAAGCAGTGCAAAGGCCATTGTGAAGGATAAATATGGCTTTATCTGGATCTCTACAGAAAACGGACTGGTACGCTACGACGGAACTTCGTTTATTACTTTTAATAATTTCAGGGTAAATAACCTTCATTTCGGTGAATTCATCGGCGATCCGCTACTCGACAGTATAACGGTTCTTAATAATTTTCAGGAGAATAAAATCATCATCAAAAACAGGTTTCCGAAGCTTGCAAGCCTAGCCCAGGATGATAAAATAACCTATTCCAAAGGAGGCAGCATTATACATCGCATTGCGAATAATATCATTACATCGGATTTTTATAATGATGTTCAGTATTTTATCCAGCTTAAGAATTCTGTCTATCATTTTACAGACAAAAATGCAATTATCTATAAGGAAGGAAAAAAAGAAATAAAAATCACGCTCCCCTTTTCCAACCAGGATCTGAACTATACTTTTGTTTTCAATGATACTCTTTTTATTAATGATCTGAAAAAGAGAAAAACCTATTCTATCTACAAAGGTCATCTTTCCTTTTCTTCGCAACCTACCCTTTTTAATCATCCGGATACAAAAGTTTACTGGCAGCAGATCACCAATCAGACTTTCATAATCAACCACAATAATATTTATATCGTAGAAGGTACTGCCAGCGATCTTCGCCTGAGATTTCTTGTAAAATATGAGGAAATCGGAAACCACCCATATTGTGCGATGTTCTACGATAAGGATTTTAATAAGTTATACCTTGGAACGCTTAACAATGGATTAAATATAGTTAAGCTTTCCAATTTTTATATTTCAAAAAAAGAAGCTGATTTTTCTAATAATGTCTATTACACCTCCCTCCCCTTCAGTAAGAATACGATCATAAGTGAAGACGGTACAGAATTCGGGAGAAACGGCATTGTGAATAAACATCTTTTCGGATACAATGATAATTATCTGATGATGTATGACAATTCCGGAAATATTCTGATCAGAAAAAGAAACAGTATCATTAGATTTTATAAGAATTCAGGTTATAAAAAGAAGGATTCTGCCCTGTTCAGAAAAGGACTTCAATCTTTTATGAAGAGCGGAGATTTTTACGGGACTGCCTTTACTCATCCTTCAGGAACCCAGCTTCACCTTTACAGGAAGGATATATTTACAAAGCCGGATTATACCTTTAATTTTAAAAGCTTCATCAATACTTTCTATCAGTACAGTAAAAATGAAATCCTGACCGGAAACAGCGACGGACTGTATTCAGTAATTCTTGGAAGCAATACCATAACTCCTTTAATGAAAAACATCCATGTTAAAAGTATTATCAGGACAAAGGATAATCTGATATGGATTACTACGAATAAAAGCGGATTTTATCTTCTCAGGAACCACAAGCTTATCAAGATGCCGAACGACATTAACAATTACCTGGAATCAGCCCATTATATTCTTGAAGATCAAAAGGGATATTACTGGATTTCTTCCAATAATGGTATGTTCAGGGTGCCTAAAAAACAGCTGCTGCGCTATGCCGACAACAAAAACACTCCGGTTTTCTATTACCGCTTCACTAAAAAAGATGGCTTTCTGACGAATGAGTTTAACGGAAGTTCAGAACCTAACGCGTATGCTCTTGAAAACGGGGACTTTGTATTTCCGTCGATGGATGGTTATGTGTTTTTTAATCCAGACAGTATCCGGACTTATTATCCGGACAGAAAAAAAATTTATATAGAAAGGGTAAAAATCGGAAATTCCGGACCACAGTATTTCCATCAGGTATTTGATTTAAAGAATGATTATAAAACGGCAGAGGTTTTTATTGACATTCCTTACTTTTCAAATCCGGGAAATCTTTATATTGAGGCCAGGCTATCCGGAAAAGAAGATACTGAATGGGAAAAAGTTGCAACAGGAACGGAGCTAAAATACACCATCAGCAATCTCTCTCCGGGAGATTACACCCTGAGTGTACGGGTACTGGTTTCTCCCGAAGGGCAGTACGAAGTAAGAACAATACGTTTCAAAATCCAGCCTCTTTTTTATCAGACACTGCTTTTCAGAGTTTCAGCTTCCATCATAATCCTGATCATCATTATTGTTATTGTTCAGTTGACGACCAATTTCCTAAGGATAAAAAATAAGGCTCTGAAGCAGATTGTGCATAATAAAAACTCCGAGCTGAAAGAAACATCCCTTCACCTGGAGCTTGTAAAAAGCAATCTGCAAAAAGAAACGGAATACCAGAAAAAGCTGGTAGAAACCATCAGTCATGATATTACAACTCCAATCAGGTTCATTGCCATGCTTTCGCAAAAGCTTCATGAGTCTGATGATGTGGAGCTTCAGAAGAAGTATTTTGACAGTATTTATAAATCCTCAGAGCAGCTGTATCAGTTTACCCTGAATTTAAAAGAATACACGGAACTTTATAAGGCTGAAAATATCTTTGAGGAAAAGGAATATCCTATCAACAGAATCCTGGAAACCAAGAACAGGCTATTCTGTGAAATTGCAAAAGAAAAAGGAACAACGATAACCAATCTTGCTGAACAAAAAGTGTATTCCAGGGTCAATGAAAGTATTTTAACAGCTATTATTCACAATATAATTGATAATGCTGTGAAAAACACCTTTGAAGGGAATATAACCATGGCTATTACTGAAAACCAGCAAAAATCCATAATAACCATTACTGACACGGGAACAGGAATGTCTGCAGAACAGATTGATATTTATATGAACCTGTTCAGAAACCCAAGACTGGAAACTCCCAGCTTCAAAGGAAAAGGACTGGGACTTCATATGGTGATTCACCTGGTGAAAAAGATCAATGCTGAAATAAGCTTCAGACAAAACCAGCCTCAGGGAACGATTGTGAAAATAACACTCAATAAAAACTAACCTCTATGAATGAAAGAATTTTAATCGCTGATGATCATTATGTAGTAAGAGCCGGAACCTCTTTGGTTCTTGAGACTGCATATCCGGGACTGAAAATAGATTTTGCAGAAAACTATGACCAGGTGAAAAAGAAGTTGGAAAATCAAAAGTATGATCTTCTCATTTTAGATATTGACATGCCGGGAACCCGGTATAAAAAAATGGTCCCTGAGCTTAAAAACATACAGAACGACCTTAAGATCCTTATCTTTTCAGGATATAACAAAGATGTAGCCATTCAGTATATCAGAGAAGGTGCTGAAGGATACCTGAATAAACAAAGCAGTGAAGAAGAAATTAAAAATGCTGTGAAAACAGTGATTGAAAAAGGCTATTTCTATCCCGCAGAGCTGATTGGCCTCATTATTCAAAACAAAAGAAATAATCCTGTAGAAAAGCTGTCATCCAGAGAATACGAAATCTTCAAACTCCTTGCAGATGGAAACGGGAATCTTGAAATCGCCAACAAGCTTAATATTCAGATGTCTACTGTAAGTACTTACAAAAAAAGAATTTTTCAAAAGCTTGATGTTACCAATATTGCAGAGCTGATCAAGGTATATGAAATGATGCATTAAAAAAGGGGGCGGAACCCTTATCATATTCCAGCCCCCGAAAAACACAAATCTCATTAGTTTTTAAGCTAATCTCTTTGATTTTGTATATTTTTCAATCATTGTATTTTTAGAATCATCAGACGGTTTATCAGTACAATCTCTGCACAGAAAGAAACAGTTCTCGTGTATTATCAGAAGTATTAGAATCTGTAGTTGTTGCATCACTGCTTCCGGTTGTAGATTTATTATCTACACGAAATGCATAATATACTCTGTACCATCTCGGTTCCGGTTCCTGTATTGTAATGTCAAATGTTACGGTTTCATTATGGGTCTGAGTAAGATAAACACCATCATCAAACTGCCGGTAAGCTCCTGGTGATAATTTAATATTTCCATTATCAGAGTCACCGGTGTGAGTAGACATTTCTGAAACCCAGATTTTCACATCTGATGTTCCTACATTATAAAGCCTTGGATTAAAAGTGGTAGCAGCTCCTGTACCTGCTGAACTGCTGTTAAATTGAGCGTCAAGTCTCAGGAAACCACCTAAAACAGGAAGATCAGTAAGATAAGTACTTGCTAATGTATTGGTTCCGGAAGTGCCTGCCGGAATACTTCCATGATAATAGATCAAATCTCCAATGGTAATATCATCATCTTGTCCTCCAAAAGCAAATTTCCAGGTAGTCCCGTTGAACATATAATAACCGGCTTTGTCAACTTTCGCTGTTTTTACAGAAGGAACTGTTACAGCCTGAGTTACATACACCAAAGCTCCGGTCTGAGCCGCCAGATAGACATTATCTTTAGCTCTTAACTGATCACCTGTCATCCTGGGAGCCATAACTCCATCAGCCGCAGTAGCCACATCTGGTTTTCCTTCTACCTGCAATGTTACTTTTGGAGAATCTGTATTAATACCAACCTGGGAATAGGCTGCAAGTGAAAAGCACATCATTATGCCGGAAAGAGTTAATTTTATTTTCTTCATTTTAGTATATTTGTTTAAAAATTATTGATTTATTAAAAAAGGAAAAAAACTTGCAGGTTAATTGATAGATCATCAATCAGCCATTAATGAGTTAGCTGGTGCAAAGTTATCTGCATTAAACAATCAATTTTTTGAATAATCAATGAAAAACCGGAAACGGCTCAACAAAACACAATACGTTGCAAATCAAATATTTAAACCAGTCATTTTCTGAAAACTGACTGTAATAAATGCTATTGAATGATTTAAAAAATTATCTCCTTCCACAAATGACCGCTACAAAAGATATAAAAATTGAACAATACAAAAGACAGCTGGTTTATTATTATAATATTCTGATGTCTGTTATTCTTGCCATATTTGGTTTGATATTTACTTTTATTATTCCGGATAAAATAATGGCCTGGTATCTTTTCGGAGGACTTTTTTTACTTGATTATACTTACCTGATTGTTCGTAAAACCTATTCGGTGAATGTAATGGTGCATTCGTATATCATTATTGCGACACTTTATAACTTTTACATTATGCTAGCTTTCTGGAACAATTCTATAGCGAGTTTTGTCTGGCTTATTCCTATTCCGCTGGCAGCCTATGTTTTTTTTCCAAGGAAGTATGTATTCATTTACAGTCTCTTTGTTTTGCTGAATATTGCGGCAGGATATCTTATATCAAAAAATTTCAGCTTTGACTTCCCTCAGCATAGTCAGGATGATGTAAGAATTACAGATACAATCCTGATGGTTTCCAATGTTGCTGTTATATCACTTCTACTCTTTTTTAAGGATAAAATAAAGCGTGTTGAAATTTATCATGAAATTGAAAGCAAGATTCATACTCCGGAAACTCAAACCACTCAGGCAGCAGAAAAAATTCCTTTTGCAGATGAGCTGTTTGAAAAAATAGAATCCGTCATGCAGGAAAAACAACTGTATAAAGATGTAAATTTTAATATTTCAAAGCTTTCTACAGTAATGGATATTAACAGCAGCTATATATCAAAATCAATACGTGCAAAAGGGTATCCCAATTTCAACAATTACCTGAATAGGTACAGGATTGAATGTGTAAAAAGACTTCTTCATGAAAATGATATTGAAAAAGTTACCCTGATGTATATTTACACCGAGGCAGGATTTTCCAACCAATCTACTTTCAACAGGGTATTCAAACAGATGGAAAACATTACTCCATCTGAATATATCAGCAATTTACAGGTGCACTGATTTGTTTCACCGATAAAACTCATTGAAACAATAATTTTTAATTCCGGAAAATAATCAGGAAATTTACAGGACTTAATTTTCTGTCTAATCCACTGCATTGTAATTGCAAACACTCATGAATTCATCTGAAAAAGCTCCTCAGGGCAGCCGGCGCCTCCGAAACATAAAACTTTGTATTTTCTTTTCAGGACTTTCGGTTTTTGCACAGCTATACCTCTTTCAGCCCATGCTTCCTATGGCAGCAGAACAGTTTGGCGTATCCGTAGGTGATACTTCCCTGCTTGTCTCTTCTTCTACAATAGGTATGGCATTGGGATTATTATTTTTTGCTTTCAAAGCTGACAGCTATTCGAGAAAAAGCCTGATGGTCTTTTCACTGGTTTCATCTGCCATGCTTACCATTATTTCTACCTGGATTCCTGCTTTAAGCCTTCTGATTGGTATCGGGGTGTTGAAAGGTTTTGTTGTTTCCGGAGTTTCCGCAGTGGCTTTGGCCTATCTTACAGAGGAGGTGAATGCTCTTGCAGTGCCTGCTGCCATTAGTATGTATCTCAGCGGCAATACGATCGGAGGAATGAGCGGAAGAATACTGGCCACTTTATTTGCCGGTGAATTCGGATGGCGTAATGCAGTGCTGCTTATCGGAATAGAAAGCCTTATTCTGGGTGTCATATTCTGGAAGCTGTTCCCGGAGTCAAGGTTTTTCAATCCTCAGAAAACGGATTATCACCTGAAGGTAAAACAGATGAAATTTTTCCTTACCAATCCTTATATGCTCCGTTTGTACTGTACAGCTGCATTGCTGATGGGAGTTTTTGTAAGTGCTTATAATTACCTTACATTCAGACTGGAAGCACAACCATTTTCATTAAGTCATTTTATGATTGCCTTTATCTTTCTGATGTATATTTTCGGAGTCTTCGGAACTATGATTGTCGGGCGTCTTTCCAGAAGGTTCCCAATGAATGATATCCTTAAAGGTTCTATCCTGTTTATGCTTACGGGAGCCGCATTACTATTATCAGAAAATATTTATATCCTTATCTTCGGGCTCGGCCTTTTTACTCTTTCATTTTTTGCGGCACATACTATGGCCAGCCAGATGACCGCTTTGTATGCCAAACGTGGAAAATCTTCAGCAACTTCTATTTACTGGCTTTTCTATTATTTTGGTTCAAGCATACTGGGGAGCGGTACCGGTTATATTCTTCATGCTTTTTCCTGGAATATTTTCATAGGTACCCTTATTCTGTCTGTTATCATTGCACTTCTTTTAACCACTGCCAATGTGAATCCAAGGGAAAAAACAAAAAGCTGATACCACACAGATACCACATTTGTTTTTTTTGATAAAACGCCATAATTCGCGTATTGGTGTACTATTTTAACAGATTATTAATTTTTTGTAGTAAAAATTTAACCTAATCTTGCGTAAAATAACCACTGCCAATGCAATGCCGGGCATACTATTTGATATTTATCAAAGAGCATATCACCACCTTAAAAAATCAAAATATTATGAACGTAGCAGATCTAAAAATCAAGAACTTAGTCGAGTACAAAAATCAGATTTATACGATCACTGAGATCTTTCAGAATGTCGACCAGGCTTATTTTGTTAAAATTGAAAATGATATTCAGAGTATTTCGGTCCCGGCCGCTTCCATCAAGCCTATCAGAATAACCGAAGAATGGCTAGAAAAGCTGGGATTTTCACGGACTGACAGTTCGGATCAGAGTATACGATATGAAAGACCGGAAGCATTTATAAAATATGATATCGACCTGAGCTCCAGAAAAATAATGGAAGGGTTGAAAATATACGGAAATGCCATCAAGTGTAAATATATCCATGAGTTTCAGAATATTTTCTCAAGCTTGTTTGGAAAAGAAACCGCTTTACATTATGGCTATCTGAAGACGGAATCATAGTTAAATAGTTCTTAGTTGAAGAAGACCACAATTTACATGGTAAATTGTGGTCTTCCTTTTTTAATTTCGCTAGCTTTAACGGTGTCAACGGTAAAATAAACGGGATTAAAAAGTTTGAGAATTTTTCACTTTAAATCAGAGTCCGGGGATTCTGGGATTTTTTTACCCTATTTTACGCGCTACTCCTCGAAATTCATCTCCTTCATACTGCAATTCATCCGTCATTTTCCTCAGTTAATCATTTAACGGTTTGATTAATAACAAATTAAACAAATATTAAAGTTTCTTTGTGCTCTCAAAAAAGGAAACATGAGAAAAAAATGGATAATAATGGCAGCCCTAACACAGGCAGCTCATACTTTCGCTCAGATAGAAGTCAGATCAGAATATCTGCCAGAGCAAAAATACATTAATGACAATCGCGAAAAGACAGATGGAAAAAGTTCTGTTTTTACAACAACACTTACAGCAACGATCCCGATAGGTGTAAAGCCTACCGCTTATCATCAGCCAAGGATATGGGCTGCCACTATGAATGCTTCCTATACGTCATTCAGTAATAGTGGAACTGCTGCGGAGGTGCTGCCAAAAGAAATAGCATCAGCAGATCTGGGTGTCCTTTACATGACTCCACTCCATGAAAAACTGATGTTAATCAGCGGCCTTTCTGCAGGTATATATTCTACCCACACTGATCTTAAGAAATTGGCAACAGATCAGATTGTTGTGAATATCCATTCTTCACTGATCTGGCAGGTGGGTCCCAAAATAAAAGTGGGAGCAGCTCTTATTGCCAATAATGCATTTGATAAACCTATGCTGATTCCCATGCCATATTTTCAGTATCACAACGAAAAAAAGCAAGGTATGGAATATCATGCTGAACTGAGTTATACACCTAAATTTTCTGTAGGATACCGCTTTAATGAAGCATTTGCTTTACGCATTGTCAATCGTCCGAAGTTTTTCTTTGCATTAACTGAAATTGATGGCCAGAAGAAATATTTTGATCATCATTACGTAAGTCTGGGCATAGAACCTGAGTATAAAATAAAAAAATGGACATTAAATGGTACATTTGGAGCTAACTTCGGACGTACCGACCGCTATAGAGACAGGCACCCCTCCCAATTCCTGAAGTGGGGAAATGCTACTTTTGATCCTTCATTTTACATTTCTGCCGGGATTAAATATAACTTTGCAGGAAAATAAACTAATTTTCCAATTTACATAAATGAAAATTCAACCGCATTATCAACTTTTATCATCAACCCAATATTGAATATGGACCTTGCTGAAATTTTCAGAGATCAGGAAACAAAGGCTAAAAAATATGTGATCATTCTCTATTATTTCATAGTCACCTCTATTTATACTGTTTACCAGATCTTTTTCTTCAACACCATTATGAAAAGCAGTATTCTGTCAAAAGTCAGCCTGTGGGATAATTTCCTGCTGCAGTTTGTTCTGATATACCCTATTGTTCTGGTGATGACCTTACTGGATTATTTGCTGATCAGACTTATCAATGAGCTTACTCCCATGCACACCAGTATGTACAGGCATGCTTCGTCATTATTTGTAAGTAATATTCTGCTGTGCATCCTTTTGTATTTTGCTTTCAACTTTATTGTTACTGAGATATTCGATTTAGGAATCAGGCAATCGCTTTCTTATAAATCAGGTCTTATTCTTAACATCACCGCCAATCTTCCCATTCTGCTGGTGCTTGATTTATTGTTTTATTTCCAGGCAGAGCGTAAAGCCATTAAAGCGTCTGAAAAGGCAAAACATGACATGCTGATGTACCAATATAATGCGCTAAGAGCTCAGGTAAACCCACATTTTCTTTTCAATTCTCTGAATGTATTGTCTTCTCTGATCTATGAAAATCAGGAACAGGCCAACAAATATACCAAAGCCCTGTCACAGGTATACAGACAAGTTCTTTCTGTAGGCAGAAAACCACTGAATACATTACAGGAAGAAATGCATTTCTTTCATCAGTATCTTTTTTTAATGGAAATCAGATTTGAAAACGGTTTTGATATTGAAATAGCTCCCCTGGAACAATGGGGGAATCGTAAACTGGTTGCCTTCAGTTTTCAGCTTCTTCTTGAAAATGCTTTCAAACACAATATAAGTTCAGCCGAAGATCCGTTGCGAATCTTTATTTCTGCCGATGAGAACGGAATATCTTTCAGAAACAGAATATCTTTGCGAAATGATATCACCAGAGGTGAAGGAATTGGCCTGTCTTTTCTGAATACTCAGTACAGCCGCTATCACAAAAAGCTGGAAATCATGAAAGAGCAAAATGAATTTATAGTCAAAATACCTTTTGTAGAATGAAAAAATACCTGATTATTGAGGATGAACGTCTTGCTTTTTCTGAACTGAAGAGAATGATGGATAAGCTCCGTCCGGATTATCTGCTGATGAAAAGAACCCAGAGCGTTCTGGAATCTGTTGAATTTCTTCAGGAACACAGCCCGGACTTTATTCTGATGGATATCAGCCTTTCGGACGGAAGCTGTTTTGAAATATTTAATCATATTAAACTGGATATTCCTATTATTTTTACAACGGCTTATGATGAATATGCAATACAGGCTTTCAAAGTAAATAGTATAGATTATCTGCTGAAACCTATTTCTGAAGAAGATCTGGAACAGGCTGTTATAAAACTTGAAGATCTGCATTTCGACAAAGTGCAAAAGGAAACAGGCATCCGGATGGTGGAATCTTTACTGATGAAAAAGATAAAAAACAGATTTCTTGTACATTCCCGTGATGGATATCTGTATATAGAGTCCGGAAATGTTGCTTATTTCTACAGTGAAGAAAAAGTGGTCATGCTTCATACCTTTGAGAATAAAAGGTATATTGTGAATTATACTCTGGATCAACTGGAAGAACAGCTTGGAGAAGACTTTTTCTTCAGGGTTTCCCGCAACTGTATTGCTAACATTAAATCAATTAAAGGCATAAAAAAAGCAGCCAACAGCAGATTAGATATTGAATTTGAACCTCCATGTCCCCATGAAGTGATTGTAAGCCGTGTAAGAGTCCAGAACTTTCTTCAATGGCTGAATGATGATTAAAATAAAGGATTTTTCTGCTGTTCATTCCGTATTTTTACAGTACACTTAATGATCCGCTATGCAAGAAGTTATTGTTTATCAAATCGATTCTTTTACCAAAGAAAAGTTCAAAGGAAATCCGGCTGGAGTTGTGTTAAATGCTGAGCATATGACGTCTGAAGAAATGCAGCTCATTGCCAGGGAACTAAATAATTCTGAAACGGCATTTGTTTTCAAACCTGCGTATCCCGCAGAAGATTTTGATTATCACATCCGGTATTTTACGCCTACTACAGAAGGGCCTTCCTGCGGACATGCCACAATTGCGGCCCTTTATGCAAAAGCACAGGAAGATCATCTGGATTCCTGTACCGTCAGAATACATACACAAATCGGCATATTACCGGTTTATATTGAAAGGAAAAACAATGATTATCTCATTACCATGACCCAGGGGAAATTTGAGCTGAGCCCTGCTTTTGATCCTTCAATGGCTCAAAAAAATTGTACTGGCACTGGGACTGACAATGGATGACCTTGACGAAAAATGTCCCGTACAAATTGCGTCAACAGGCCATTCAAAAGTAATGATAGGTATTAAAAGCCATATAATTTTAAATCATCTGGCTCCTGATCTTACTGCTTTGGCAAAACTTAGTAAGGAAATTGGCTGTAACGGATATTTTGTATTTACTTTTGATACCAATGAAAAAGAGATATTAACCAACGGAAGAATGTTTGCACCTGCCATCGGAATTACTGAAGATCCGGTTACAGGAAATGCGAACGGGCCACTTGGAGGCTATCTTATTCAGAACAAGATCGTAGAGACTTCTGATGACATTTTTGAATTTACCGGAAAACAGGGTGAATCCATCAACAGGGTTGGTAAAGTGAAAGTAAGTGTCACCATCAAAGATGGTAAGCCTGACTCAGTTAGTATTACCGGAAATGCAGTATGTGTTTTCAGAACAACCATGGATTTACATTAACTTTCATATTTCTAGTAAAAATTGTCCCCACAGGAGAATATCAGTCGTCATTAAGGTGAATCAAAAAAATTGAAT
This sequence comes from Chryseobacterium gleum, assembly GCF_900636535.1. Taxonomy (NCBI): domain Bacteria; kingdom Pseudomonadati; phylum Bacteroidota; class Flavobacteriia; order Flavobacteriales; family Weeksellaceae; genus Chryseobacterium; species Chryseobacterium gleum. The sequence goes on along the minus strand of NZ_LR134289.1, from coordinate 277,275 downwards.
ACAATGAAAGAATTCTTATTAGTCTTTCGTGCAGACTACAAGTCCATGCCTAAGACATCACCGGAACAAACGCAGGCCAATACCCAGAAATGGATGAACTGGATCGCCGGAATCGCTGCTCAGAATAAACTGGCAGACAGAGGCAATCGTCTGGAAAGCACAGGAAAGGTTTTAAAGTCAGACGGCCTGATTTCTGATGGGCCTTATGCTGAGATTAAAGAATCAATTATGGGTTATACACTGATCAATGCAGAATCTGTAGAAGAAGCTACAGCGTTATGTAAGGAATGTCCTATCCTGCTATTGGGTGGAAGTGTAGAAATAAGAGAGATCAGCAAACTGTAGTATTATTTTACAAACTCAAAAGCGCAGGACATTGTTGCTTGATTTCATTTTCATTGCGTTTTTGAGTTTTCGAAACAAAATACACTTACCTTAGATATGCCTTTTTATGACTCATGGTAAATCCGAATGAAATAACACCGCATTTATTCAGGACCGAGTACAGCAAGATCGTTGCAGTGCTTTGCAGGAGCTTTGATATCAGACATATTGAAATTGCCGAAGATATTGCCGGCGAAACCTTTCTGAAAGCTTCAGAATATTGGGCACTGAACGGACTTCCCGATAATCCTTCAGCCTGGCTTTACACCGTGGCAAAGAATAAAGCAAAGGATTATTTCAAACACCTTTCCGTTGTTGAAAAAAACAAACAAGAAGAAATAAAAGCCGTTGAAAACAACTATCAGACAATCGATTTTGATACCAAAAATATTTCTGACAGTCAGCTGGAGATGATTTTTGCGGCCTGTAACCCTGTCAATTCCCAGGAAACCCAGATATGCCTGGCCCTTCAGATTCTTTGTGGCTTTAGTGTAGAAGAAATTGCCAATGCTTTTTTATCCAAACCGGAAACCATAAAAAAACGTCTGCAACGAGGCCGGGAAACACTCAGGACACATCATTTTACAATAGATTATTTAAATGAGCAGGATATTCATCAGCGTCTCGAAACGGTATTAACTACTTTATATTTATTGTTTAATGAAGGATATTTTTCAAGAAGCCATAATCTTTTAATTCGTAAAGACCTTTGTCTGGAAGCGATGAGACTCACGTTGATTCTCACAGACCATTCATTCACCAATACTCCAAAAGCCAACGCCTTGCTGGCTCTGATGTGTTTTCAAAGCTCAAGGCTCGACGCAAGGGTTAATGATAAAGGTGAAGCCATTCTTTTTGATGAACAGGACGAAACATTATGGGATAAAGCTTTAATAGACAAAGGAAATTATTACCTGATAGAGGCTTGCCAGAGCAATAACTCTTCTGTATCAAAATATCATCTCGAGGCTGGTATTGCTTATTGGCATACTTCATCGGCTGAAGATAAATGGCAGCAGATTTTAAACCTCTACAATCAGCTTGTTGTTATTGAATACTCGCCTGTTACCGCTTTAAACCAGACTTTTGCTTTTTCAAAAGTCTATGGAAATCAAAAGGCAATCATTGAAGCAGAAAAACTTAACCTTATCACCAGCGAATATTATCATGGATTGCTGGGTTATTTATATGCGGAACTCAATACCAATAAAGCTATTTATCATTATCAGGAAGCCATCCGTCTGACAAAATCAAACCCTGAAAAGCAGACCTTACAGAAACAGATTGATCTTTTATGTTCAAAATAAAAAGCCTCCTGATCAAGAATCAAGAGGCTTTCTATAATTATTTAACAGCTGCAGTTATTGAGAATAATTCTCTTTCACGATGAGATGAAGATTGATGAGTGCTTGTCTGTTGATTTGAACAACATCACCGTTTTTAATTTTATACTTCTTCTGCAGGAGTTTTTCATTACAATAAACTGCATTAATATCGAGTAATTGATTCAATTGGGAAGATGAAAGGCCTAAACATTTTCTTATAACTGTTGAAACCCTTACATTAAAATCAAAAGGATATTTCATTTGAAACGAAATCATTTCATTTTTCATATTTGTCAGGTCTTCAACAGAAAGATCATCACGGATAATTTCATATTCTACACTTTCCGGATCTGTTTCCACATTATTTTTTCTTATTGTTTCCAGTGAAAATGCATATGTCCAGGCTGTTTCCAAATGATTTTCTGAAAACTTATCAAACAGATCTTTACTGATAGATTCTGTCCTTATTCTTGAAAATACAGTTATATTGTAGGTGTTATTGCATTGTACACACCAGTAAATCAGCCATATATCAATATTCTTTTTCTGAGCATTCAGTCTGAATTTGTCACTGCATTGAAATCTGTCGCTGTTACAATGATTGCATTTCTTTTTTAGTAAGGGAGTATTCTTTGCTTTTACCTCCCATATATGTTTTGTACTCATTACTTATAGTTGTGCTTAATATTCTTTGTAGGATTTTTCCCATATTATTCACACACTGCAGTAAAGTTGAGATACATCTGATTTTACCCGAAACTTATTTAAGGTCGTTTGCTGTATATTTAGTCATTATTACAGACAAATACAGACACAGCTGCTTTTACAGGCATTGCAATAAATAATATGATGAAATGAGAACCTGTTCAGGTAGAGAATTACCCAAACGAAAGAACGATCAGCCTGTGGTTACTGAGACTGATACTAAGCGATAATAAGTTTAAGAGTTATTCTCAAAACAAATTGTTTACTTGGTTATGATAAAAGTAGTTAATTTTATTGAAGAACAGTGTGTTTTTACATGCAATTTCAGGCAGGGAAATTTGCACCATATTTTTAGGGTTAAAAAATGAGCCATACAACAAACAAAAATTGAACCTTACAACAAACCTGTCCTTTCTTTTTCTGACGAACTTTGGGGTATTAAAATCATCAAAATGAATCAGATTAATAAAATTTACATCAATGGCGAATTCGTTACGCCAAAAGGAACAGAAACTTTTGATCTTATAAGTCCGGTTACCAATCAAAAAACAGGCGAAGTAGTTCTCGGAAATGAGGAAGATACCCGAATGGCTGTCGCAGCCGCGAAAAAAGCTTTTAAAACATTTTCAAAAACAACAAAAGAGGAACGCATTGATTTTCTTAAAAAGCTGCATGAAGCGGTAAGTAAACGGGAAGACGAACTTGTTTCCGTCATGGTCAATGAATACGGAGGAACATTACAATTTTGCAGGATGAGCGTTCAGAATGCAATCTCTGCCTTTACAACTACGATCAAGACCTTAGAATCTTATGATTTCGAAAGAACAGCCGGACATTCTAAAGTACGTTTTGAATCCCTGGGTGTAGTAGGAATCATCACACCCTGGAATGCGAGCAACAGCTTTATCTGCAACAAACTGGCAACTGCCATTGCTGCCGGATGTACCGCCGTTATCAAGCCCAGTGAAATGAGTGCTGCACAAACCCAGCTGCTGACAGAATGCTTCCATGAAGCCGGTTTACCTGAAGGGGTATTCAACATCATTAACGGATTAGGAAACGTAGTCGGAGCAGAAATAACTCAGCATCCTGATATCGCTAAGATCTCCTTCACCGGATCTACCTTAACCGGAAAAGCGATTGCCAAAGGCGCTGTAGACACCATGAAAAGAGTGACTTTGGAACTGGGAGGAAAGTCTCCCAATATTATCCTTGAAGATGCGGATTTTGACAAAGCTATTCCTATGGCTGTTTTCGGAGCTTATATGAACAACGGGCAGGCATGTATTGCCCCTACCCGATTGCTTGTCCCTCAGAGCAGGCTGGATGAGGCAAATGAGCTGGCTAAAAAAGCTGCAGAACAGGTAAAAGTTGGAAAACCTGATGAAGAAGACACACTTGTAGGACCAATGGTAAGTGTCAGACAATTTGAACGCGTACAAAGTTATATCCGTGTGGGACAGGAAGAAGGTGCAACTCTGCTGGCAGGTGGTGAAGGTAAGCCGCAAGGTCTTGAAGACGGTAACTTTGTAAAGGCAACTATTTTTACCAACGTACACAACGATATGCGTATTGCTCAGGAAGAAATCTTTGGTCCTGTATTATCTATTATTCCTTATGCTGATGAAGAGGAAGCCATTGCTATTGCCAATGACACTACTTATGGTCTGGCAGCTTATATCAGCTCGTCTGATCAGGAGCATGCAGAACGTGTAGCAGCCCGGATTGACGCCGGAAGAATCTGTATCAATGGATTTTCACATGATCCTTATGCACCTTTCGGTGGTTTTAAGCAAAGCGGGATAGGACGTGAATATGGGGTATTCGGATTGGAAGCTTATCTGGAACCAAAGGCTGTTATTGTATAAAAAAATATATTCATCACAGTACAATGTTCCAGGAGCATTCTGCTGTGATGATGCTGAAAAGTTTTGTAAGTTTGAAAAAAAGAACTGATCAAGAAATAACACGCTGAGCCATGAGTGAACATAATATTCCTTTTCCAATAAACTATTCCTGTCATTTTTCAGAATTCAGGGAAGGAGAACAGTTTTCCCGGATTCACAGTCTGGGGCTTGTTCTTTCCGGAGAAATGGAACTGAATGATGGGATCACGAAAACGATATTCAAAGAAGGCGAACTTTATTCCGCAAGAAAAAACCGTTTGGTGAAGTTTGCAAAATATCCTCCAAAAGATGGCGAAATCAAAACTGTAACCCTCTATTTTGATGAAGCGCTCTTACGGGATTTCAGCCGCGAATATGGATATCAGGCGGAGAAAAAAGAAAATGTACCCGCCTATATAAAACCCAGTCAAAAGGCATTAGCTTCATTTATGTATTCATTGCTTGCCTATGAGGAATTACCTTCATCTGAAGAACTGCTGCGTCTCAAACAAAAGGAAGCATTACTTCTGATGCTGAATTACGACCCCGGTCTTAAAGATGTTTTATTTGATTTCTCAGAGCCTCATAAAATTGATATTGAATCTTTTATGAATAAAAATTTTCACTTCAATGTCAATGTAGAACGTTTCGCCTATTTAACAGGAAGAAGTTTATCTGCTTTTAAAAGAGATTTTCAGAAAATATTCGGTATTCCTCCAAGACAGTGGCTGCAGTACCGGAGATTAAAGGAAGCCCATTTTCTGCTAACCCAAAAGGGAAGATCAGTTTCTGAGATTTATCTGGATCTCGGATTTGAAAATTTGTCTCATTTCTCTTTTGCCTTTAAAAAGCAGTTTGGTTACCCTCCAAGTTCGTTACAGGCAAAATAGAATAAAAAATTGAGCAGGATATTACATTTAATCCAGGTTTTAACCCTTAAATATCAGATCGTGTCATGAAAATCATAACACGATCTGATTTGAATCTAATTATTGTAAAGTTTTTTAAAGTGCATATTCTACAGAAGCCTCTTTAGCAGCTGCTACCATTGCTATCAGAGCTTTTTCAGTTTCTTCCCAATGCCTTGTTTTAAGCCCGCAGTCCGGATTTACCCAAAGCTGGCCGGCAGGAATTACATTCTGGGCTTTTCTCAGCAGCTCAATCATTTCTTCTTTTGACGGAACCCTTGGTGAATGGATATCGTATACCCCAGGACCTATTTCATTCGGATATTTAAAGTCTGCAAAAGCGTTCAGAAGCTCCATCTGGGAACGGGAACATTCTATCGTAATCACATCTGCATCCATATCAGCAATATTTTCAATAATATCATTGAACTCAGAATAGCACATATGCGTATGGATCTGGGTAGCATCCTCTACTCCACCTGCTGAAATCCTGAAGGCTTCCACTGCCCATTTCAGATAGTTCTGCCAGTCGGTTTTTCTTAACGGAAGACCTTCTCTTATCGCAGGTTCATCAATCTGAATAATTCTGATCCCTGCTTTTTCCAGATCCACCACTTCATCACGGATCGCCAATGCAATCTGTTTACATGTTTCCGAACGTGGCTGATCATCGCGAACGAAAGACCACTGTAAAATCGTAACAGGACCTGTAAGCATTCCTTTTACCCATTTCCCAGTCTGGGATTGTGCATACTGAGACCAGTAAACCGTCATCGGAGTTGGGCGGGAAACGTCACCGAAGATTACAGGAGGCTTTACACAACGGCTTCCGTAACTCTGCACCCAGCCGTTTTTAGTAAATACAAAACCTTCCAGCTGTTCTCCGAAATACTCTACCATATCATTACGCTCAAATTCTCCGTGAACCAGCACATCAATCCCGATGTCTTCCTGCCAGCGGATTGTTCGCTGCGTTTCTTCTTTTAGTAATGCGTCATACTGTTCCGCTGTCAGTTCTCCTTTTTTGAATTTTGCTCTCCAGCTTCTGACTTCTGCAGTCTGCGGAAACGACCCGATAGTTGTTGTCGGGAATAAAGGAAGCTGCAATACTTTTTGCTGCTGTTCTTTACGGATTCTGAAGGGATTGATTCTTTGGGCGTCTTTTTCAGTAACTGCATTTGCCCTCTGCTTCACCTGATCATTATGGATAAGAGGAGAAGTTCTTCTGCTCTCAATTGCTTTTTTATTTTCTTCAAATGCTTCAGGAATCTGTTTACTTTCCGTTTCTGACGCCAGTTCTTTAAGCGTTACTATTTCCGTTACTTTCTGTTTGGCAAAAGCCAGCCAGTTTTTAATTTCAGGATTAAGACTGGTTTCAAAATCAAGATCACAAGGCGAATGCAGCAGTGAGCAGGATGGTGCAATTAAAATTCTTTCAGAACCTAATTGATTCACTGCTTTTTTTATCAGAGACAATGACTTTTCATAATCATTTTTCCAGATATTCCTTCCGTCAACCACTCCTAATGACAGGCTTAGGCTTTCAGGAATAACGTCCAGAATATCATCCAGTTGTTCAGGATTTCTTACGAGATCTATGTGCAACACATTCACAGGAAGTGAGACAGCCAGGGATGTATTATCTTTTAACCCTTCAAAATACGTGGCAATAATAAATTTCAGTTTTGGAAAACGTTTCCTTATTTCAGCATATACAAAATGATATGTTTCTTTTGCCTTCTCTGTTAAATCCAATGCCAAAAAGGGTTCATCAAACTGAATCCATTCTGCGCCCTGATCCTGAAGTTTGGTTAAAATCTCCGAGTATACGGAAAGAAGGTTTCCGGCCAGATCCAGCTTATCAAATCCTTCTTCTTTTTCTTTTCCTAACAACAGATAAGAAACGAGCCCGATAATCACCGGCTTGGCATTGATCCCTGCCTGCTTTGCTCCTGCAAATTCATTGAAAATTTTGTCTGAGCTTAGTTTAAACTGCTGGTTTTTATAAAATTCGGGAACAATATAATGGTAATTGGTATCGAACCATTTGGTCATTTCCATCGCTGTAATATCCAGTCCTTCTTTCTGATATCCTCTTGCCATGGCAAAATAAAGATCCAGCTCAGAATTATTCTTTTTAAGGACTATTTCGTGGTAACGTGACGGGATTGCGCCTACCACAAGGCTCATATCCAGAACCTGATCATAGTATGAGAAATCATTACACGGGATAAGATCTATCCCTGCTTCTTTCTGAATATTCCAGTTTTGATTGCAGATATTTCTGCCTGTATTCAGAAGTTCTTCCGGAAGGATTTTACCTGACCAATACTGCTCGCAGGCTTTTTTGAGTTCTCTTTTGCTACCAATACGCGGGTAGCCCAGAATGTGAGTTTGCATTTTTTAAACTTTTATATTAAAACTTGATGTAAAGTCTTTTTAAATGCTTCTTAATGCTTAACGAATAGAAATTTCAGGAAAAATGGCATAGCAGACACTACAGCTTCCCACAAGAGAAAATGTACTTGTCTGATATATCATCTGTATGACCTAAAAGCTTCAGACCGCGAAAGCAATGTCAATTCAGTAAAGGCAGGTCTCCTGACTTGTAACAGTTTCTGTCATCCTTCCCGCTTTTGGCAGTGGATATGCAAGGACAGAAACCTTTGGTGTGTTACTTACAGTTGCGCGACAGCTCGTGATTTGCACACGATTCCCTATTAATTTACGTTAAGTAAAACCTTTTCTGTTTGATGAAGTATCTCTAAAGAACTGTACTTTTACTTTCAACAACTGTCTTCTGTAAAAGTTTTTAATTTTGGGTAAAATTAATAATACAGAATAAAGTTTTAGCTAAAACAAAATAATTAAGCAAATAAAACTTTATAAGTTATAATTAAAAGCATATTATCCTGTATATTTGTTTGTTTTTATAATTTTAAAGAATAATATTCTGTGGAACAACTCGATGATAAGGATTTACAGCTGCTCAGGCTGCTCCAGAAAAATGCCAAACTGACCGTAAAAGAACTTGCTAAGGAAGTAAACCTCTCTGCTTCTCCGGTTTTTGAACGGGTAAAAAGGCTGGAACAGGAAGGCTTCGTTAAAAGATATGCTGCCGTTCTTGATGCAGAAAAGCTCAACCGTGGTTTTACCGTTTTCTGTCAGATCAAGCTGAAAATTCATGACAGATCAGTCGGCTATGATTTTGTAAAAGAAATCCTGGAAATAGAAGAAGTTGCCGAATGCTATAATATTTCGGGGGATTTTGATTTTCTTCTGAAGGTGCAGGTAAGAGATATGAAGCATTATCAGGATTTTGTATTCAATAAACTGGGCTCTGTAGATTCTATAGGAAGCACCCACAGCACTTTTGTGATGGCTGAAGTAAAAAACAACCATGGATTGACAATATAAACTTTATTAAAGTTCACATTACAAATAAAAATCCGTCAAATAATGACGGATTTTGTAATATTTTTTGTGGCTCATATTAATTCACTGCCGGATTGATAACTTCTGTTGTTAAACTTAATGATTTTAACAGGCTTTTACTGTCGAACTGCAATGTGACATAATGTTTACCTTTTTTGAAAACAAGTTTTGATCCTCCGGGGAATTCGCTTCCTGCTCCCATTTTCTGCGTCTTTGTACCATATTTACTGAACTTTGTTTTACAATCCTGCAATGTACTTTTGTTCATGATAAGACCAAAAGGAAGCCCTTCTACTACTACAGGTCTGTTGTCTGAAGTAACGAAAAACATTTCATTAACTGTATGATCCTTTCCTGGGCTGGTATACATTTCAAGCCCTGTCTTCATTGGCCATTTCACATATCTTTCTTCATTGGCATCTTCATAAAAAACTGGCTTTATATTCAATGCTTTTGAGATTTTATCGGTTGTCTGCGGGAAAATAAATTCTGAATTGCTGTCTAATAAAGAATTTAAAGCTGCTGTTTTCTGGGAAAATGCAGTTACACTTAATGCCAGAAAAAAGATGGTTACAATGAAGGTAAAAGGTGTCGTTTTCATAGTTTAATAAAAATGATTCGATGGCTAAAGGTATTAAAATTATACAATTCAGTATATACCTGCTATGAAGAAACTCAAATTTCCTGATGTTGCTGTAAATTAAAAACCGTTCCTGCCGGATCAGTAATCCAATGCATATTTTCAGGGAGCGACTCAATTTCATCACAGGTTTCCACTCCGTTTGACCGTAAATATTGTGTTGCTGCTTCTACATCAGGAACCGTAAGCTGTAACCAGGTTTCAGAGTGGGTGTAATTGTCTACACAGTCTAACCAGATCACATTATTCCCGAACTGTACTTCATGAGTCCTTGAAACGGTAGGATTACTAATCGGCTTTTCCTCTACTTCCAGTTTTAAAATATCTTTATAAAAAGCAACGGTTTTTTCATATTTACTTTTAGGAATTTTTATGGCGATATTAATTCCTGCCTGAAATTTTGGATTCATCATCAAACTATTTTAAAAAATTATTCAGATAGCTCAGAATTGTTGCGGTCTGCATCATCACAGTGACATGGCTTTGCCCCGGAACAATTGCCAGTTGAGATTTCGGCATAGCTCCCATATCAGCAGAAACTCCGCCTCCTAATAACTTATAGGTTTTTGAAAGCTCGGTTTTATCCAGTCCATCGTTATCACCAGCAATGATTAAAACGGGTACCGGAATTTTAGAAATATTATCATCCCCCAGATCAAAAGGTTTTCCGGCTGAGGCCATCATCTGCTCCAGGAATTTTGTCCATTTTGTTTTATCGGGTGCTACAGCGGTATAGGCGGTATGCAAGGGACTGTTTGTAAAGAGATCAGGTTTCATTCCTTCAAATGCTTTATTGACTTCCGGCAGCCAGCCGCTGCTTTTATAGGTTGATGAAATAATTACCAGATTATTTAATCTTTCCGGGCTTTGTATTGCCAGCTGGTAAGCTACTTCCCCACCAAAACTATACCCTGCCACATCAGCCTTATCAATTTTCAGGTAATCCATTATCTTTGTAACATCACTGGCCAGAACAGCGTGTGATAATTTACGTTCCGAGAACGGCGTGTGTCCATGTCCCTGAAGTTCAACGGCAATTACTTTTCTGGTTTTAGACAGTTCAGGAATCAGCTCTCCCCAATTCATATCAATGGTCATAAAAGCACCATGCAGCAGTACAAGAGGCTTTCCATTACCATATACTTCATAATACACCTTGATACCGTTAACGGGCGCATAACCGCTTTCCGATGGTTTTACTTTTTGTGCGGATACCATACATGTAGCGGACAAAACAATTATCATCAACAATGATTTTAACAAGACGGAGAATTTGAATATACTTTTCATAATAAGAGTGAATTTGATAATTAAAGGTATTCAAAATTAGCAAGTTCTTATGAAACCCAACTTGCCACAAGACAAGATTTATTATGCATGATCATTCTTTATTTACTCATTCAATAGGTAATTTGGCCCTGGCAACAGATATTATATTTTATTTATTTTCAGGAGATTAAAAGCAAATTATTATATATAATATTGATTGAAAGTAAATATTTTCACAATAATTCTACAACAGTTGATAAAAATTTACTAATTTCGGAAAGTACTAAATCTAAATTATTATGAAAAATTTAAAGAAAATCGAAAGACAGGAATTGAAAACAATTAAAGGAGGTATTGACTGCAGAGGTGGCCAGTTATGCTTAATTGGTGGTAAATGGCAATGTATGCCATACGACGGATGCGGCGGTGGAAACCAGCCTTAATTAGTTTAAAAAAATTACTTGACTATGAAAAATTCTAAAAAAATCACAAGAGAACAGTTGAAAAGTATCAACGGAGGAGCTTTAAGCTGCTCCGAAGCATGCTGCCCGCCACCAGGGATCAAAAGATGTCCATGGGTAGTCTGTGTAGCACCATGTGAGATATTAAGTTAAAAACCGGATTCTCCAGATAAGGCCTGCAATTGTATAAATTGCAGGCTTTTTATTTTTTTACATATTCCAATCAGCCTTCAGTATTTTTAGTATAAAAAAACATTGAAATATTCCCGATAAGCCCTCTGAAGATCAAGTTATTTTATATACATTTATATAAGTGTTTAAATCAAGCTGCAAAGTAGTTATTGCATATCACATCTACTCTACTTTGATTTGATTTACAGGTTCATTTATCTGATTTATACATTTTCTTATAGAACAGATTAACCATTTTTATTGAGGCTTATTTTATGTACGTTATAACAGACCAATTAAAAAATTTAGGATTCAGCATCAACACATTGAATAATGTAATACAAAGAAATAATAATAAAAGAAGTTTTAATACACTGGAGTACTTCTGTATTTATATTATGATAGAAGACATCACATTGGAAATAGAAAACATTCCGTACTTCATAAAAGGTGGCCATATTGCATTTTTAGGACCTCAGAAACAGATTGTATTTGGTGAAACCAAACGTGGCGAAGTTTATCTTATCACATTTTCTTCCAGTTTTTATGAAAGATCTGCAAAAGACAGTATGTTTCTCAATTCAAGACTTTTTTTTAATTATGATTCTGATGTTTTCATAGCACCTTTCGAAAATATAAAAGAAATGAATATTGTTTTTATGGGAAGAATGCACAGTTTTCAGCATAAAGACGAAAGTCTTTATATTTCAGCGGCTCATAATGCTATTGAAAGACTGATTCTGGATGCATTTCTCCATATTCCTGCAGAAACACTGAAAAAAGATGTAAAACTTGATTACCTCCATTACGTCAACCGGTTTAAAATCCTTTTGCAGCGTGACTACAAAAAAGCCAAGAAGGTTTCCTACTACGCCAATGAGCTGAATATCACCCCAAGAAAATTAACGGAGATGACTGAATATGTTCTGGGAAAAAGTGCTAAACATATTATTATTGAAAAACTCATTAATGAATGTAAAAAATCGCTTAGCTTCTCCGGATACAATATTTCTGAAACCGCTTATGAGCTGGGATTCAGTGATGAAGGAAATTTTAGTAATTTTATTAAAAAACATACAGGAAAAAATCCCTCAGAAATGAAATAATATAAAAATAATATTGTATTTTTGGATAAATAACAAATAAGTGAAAAATTCATATATGGGGATAAGATGTATTTTTTCAGTAGTATTCTTTTTTGTTTCCGTAAACATTTTTGCTCAGGCAGATGATGTTCAGATAAATGTGAGACTCTACCCCACACAAATGCTTGCTGTTGGAGGTGACAGTGAAATGATTGATGAAACGAATGAAACCGCCCAGCCGGAAATTAGTTCTGTAACCATTTCAAGTCCGTCCGGTTTTCAGTTAGGAATTCAGCAGAATGAAAATGAAGAGTATAATCTTATCAAAAGTCATCATGGGGTTATAGAAAAAAAATTCATCATAAATCAAAAAATAGATAAAATTATAAAACAGTTTAAAGATAAGTCTACTTTTATGATGTTAACTTTAATCTCTCAATAAGCCGATCTGGAGCACATTCGTTATGTATTAGATATTATTTTTTTTAATTTTTGATGATTTATTTTTAGTAAATTCATAATAATATAATATTCGTTTAACAACATTAACAAGTTTTTTAATTTTTAATTAACTAAAATCATCATATTTCTTTATAAAATACACTTTATTATCAAGTTTTTTTCCAAAACCAAATTTACAAATCTTTAGTACTTTTTCACAAAATGAGTACCTGTAGCTCTGTCTAAATTTGCACCTGAAAAAAACAAGAATTAATACACTAATAAAAACTCCTGTTATTTTATGAAGAAATATATTGTAGCCTCCACGTTACTATTTGGTTTTGTTGCATTAAAGGCTCAACAAACCGTAACTTTAAATGTTAGACTGAAGCCTATCCAAACCCTTATCGTTAATCCATCTCAAAATGTAGTTAACTTAGACTATAAAACCAAAGATGACTATGCAAACGGAGTATCTTCTGTAAATGCTGACCATTTAAGTATTTATAGTACCGGTGGTTTCCAGGTTAAAGTGAAAAGTGCGGGCTCAGCTTTACAAAGCGGTGCTAAAAATATCGATGCCAATACTATTCTTATCAAAGCCAGTGCAGGAACTGATGGAGTAAACGGAGCTCAGTATGCACAAAACGTACAGCTTTCAGCTACTGAAGCAACATTGGTAACATCTGCAAATGGTGGTGTAGATAAAAAAATCAACATCGAATACAAAGGTGCGGGTGCGAATGCTTATCTTAACAATTACATCGCAGGTCAGGATCCTACTGTTTATACAACAGAACTGACGTATACTATTATTTCACAATAAGTATTTAGATATTATAAAATTATATAGATAAAGTGTTACAGATTGTAGCACTTTATCTGTACTTTAACAGCAAATTATAATAATGAGCCGTTCCTACATCATCTTTTTATTTTCTTTATTTCTTTTGTGCACTAAGACTAAGGCTCAGACGGGAGTATCTGTATCTCCTCCAAGACTTTATTTCGAATCTGACGCAGGAAAAAGTACCACCCAAAAAGTAACGGTAACGAATGTAAGTGCAAAAAATTCTCTTGACATGGCTGTCAGCCTGGGAGACTGGGAGTACAACGGAACAGGAGAAAACAAAATGTCTCCTGCCAATACACTGTCTACATCCTGCGCAAGCTGGGTGACTATAAAAAATGAAGACACTTATTTTACCTTAGGTCCGGGGGAAAGAAAAGATATTGATGTAACTATTACTCCACCTAATGTATTAACGGATCAGCTGTTAGCTCATACTGCTGTCCTTTATGTCAGCCAGATGAATCCTGTGAATGATGTGGACAATAAAGGAGCCAATATAAAAGTAAGCATCCGTTCAGGAATTAAACTTTTCCATAAATTGACGGCCAAAGCCACTAAAAAAATTGAAATCCAGAATCTTACATTAGCCCAGTCAAAAAAAGACCTTACTCTTTTATTTGAAAATCAGGGTAATATCTGGGCAGACGGAAAAATACAGACAGAGCTTACCAACACAGAAAACGGTAATAAGGTATCACTTGACCAGATTATTTTCTATACCATGCCGGGAAACAAGAGAGAGGTAAATATTCCGCTTCCTGCAAAACTTTCGAAGGGAAAATATACTGCATCGGTAATGATTGATTATGGTGACAACAATAACCTGGAGTTGGCGGAACTGAATTTTACCTATGAATAAAATATTATGTTTTCTCTTATTTCTGGTCTCCATGAGCTGTTTTTCACAAGTTTCGTATAGCTCATGGGTAAACAGTTATCTGCAGATTAATTCTTATAACGGCAATACCAATCCTGATGCATATAATCTTACTCTGGCAGGAAATGGCAATATCAATATACCCAACTGGAGAGTTTCTGTACGATTGAAGCAGCCTATTACATCAAACAACGGGAATTACATATTACCGGCTAATAAAATTTCGTTTCAACCGGTTTCATCGTCAGGAAAAGCATATCCCAACCCTGTTCCCACTATTCCGCAAATTGGTATGCCGCTTAATGTGATCCTGAAGGAAGGGCAAGAAGTATTTCTTATTCCGCAGTCCAATGCGGCGTTGTTTAATCAGCCTGCTCAGCCCAATGGTTATTACAGCCTTCAGATCAAATACAGCATCAATCTGGCAGGAGGGTCATATCTGGGAGCATATCCTGCGTGGATCACTTTTACAGCTCCGTTACAGTTTACGGCTTATGATCAGTACAATAATATTCTTGGTACCGTGGTTCATAATTTTCAGTTTCAGATCGGCTCGCTTTCAGGAACTCCCACAGATGTTCCGGAGCTATCTATGAAGTTCGGTGCTTCTGCAATGAATGGTATTCTGGAATTTAAAAATATGCAGGATTATGTCAACGGGGCCAGTGTTACTTACTCTAATGCACTTATTGTAAAAAGCAATACGAATTATCAAATCAAAGTAAAATCACTCCAGAACCAGTTCAGTGCTTCTTCCGGCAGTTTTCTTCCTCTTGATGCTGTAAAGCTTAATCTGATACCGGTTTCAGGCAACCTGGGAACTGCAAATACGATTTTGCTGAGTACAGCACCACAACTTATTGCTAACGGTGGTTCCACACAAAATTCTGACGTTTATTATGACATGCGGTATTCTACCAAACCTAATGACGAAAGGTTCATCAATGCTAAATCAGAAGATTATACTACAACCATTCAATTCGAGATTACGCCTCAATAATTTATAATGCTTCACAACAAGCTGTTCAGGAAAATAATACTTTTTTTGTTGATCCCGTTTTGTATTTGGGTTTCAGCTCAGGCTAATGCTGATGCAGCTATCAGCATGGAAATCCGCAATGAACAGAATTCAGCTAATCCGAACATTATAGATGTACTGCTTGTTTTGAAAAACAATGAAAGCAACCATTTTAAAGGCAGAGTTGAAGTAAATACTCCCACTGGTTTCAGAACCATTTCTGACAGCAATCCTGAAATTGAACTGAATGGCGGCCAGCAACTTTTTATTCCCTTAAAAATACTGAAGAATGCTACAATAGTTTCAGGTAAAGCAGATCTGATCTTCACCATTACTGATGAAAAAAAACATCAGGTTGTAAAAAAAAGTTTGTCTTATACAGTGACTGAGAATAACAACATGAGGATAACCGCTGAAAATCCTGTTGTCTACATGGGAACATATAAAGATTCTCTGGAAATCCGGACAAGAGTTTCCAATTTGGGAAATAAAAAACAGGATGTTACCATCGTATTTAAGATTCCGGAAGCGACCCAGAAAAATCTGTTTATTGAAAAAAAGGGAACGATCAATGTTCAGAAAGATTCTGTATTTATTTTCCGGTTTGTTCCTTCAGGCAATCTGCTCAGAAGCTCTCAGTTTACGGTGAATATTGCCGGCTTCAGAGAACCGGACAAGGAAATCTTCGGGAATACTTCCGTATTGGTACAAAATGTTTCTTCTACGCAGCGTTATCAGGACGCTGAATTCGATCTGTTTTCAAATTACAGTAAAAATACTATTACCGCCAGTTACAGACGTATTGGCAACAATACCGATATGTATCAGCTTATTGGGTCAGGTGGTTTTAATCTTCCCTCGGGTTATATGTTTATCCGTGGTAATATTTATACTCTGAATAACCAAAGCGATCCCGTAGTAAGCAATACTTACCTGACTTATCGCAGGGAAAAAAGTGAATTTACTTTGGGGAATATCAGTAAGCTTATGGAAGTTTCACTATTCGGAAGAGGGGCAGAATATGCATATACTTCTTCCGATAAGGATAAGAAAATAGAAGTAGGTTTTGTAGATCAGAGCTTCAGCCTTATTGAAAGAAATTCTTTTCTGAAATACGGATATGGATTTTATGCCAGAGGAATTACCGGGGCTCAGAATGCTTCGAAAAATTTTTCTGCAACCTATATTTTCAAAAATGATCCTTATGAAAAGGCAAATCATCATGTATTAGGTACGGATATGCAGTATGCTTTCAATAATTTCTGGAAAATGAATTCCAAGGTATACAGCGGACTAAGCTTTTATGAAAATACCCATCTTACCCAGCCTTCTCTGGCTTTAGAGGCACAGTATTCCGGAAATATCAATAAAATCAATCTGAACGGAAATTATTTTTACAGCAGTGATTATTATCCCGGAAACAGAAGAGGAATAGTGCAAATACAGCAGAATTTTTCAACCAGCATTTTTAAAAACCATTCCTTATATGCGAATGTAATGATCTCTAATTTTTCTCCGAAATTCTACTCCTACAATTATGATATCAGATCATACACGACAAGAGGAGATATCGGAATCAACTTTGCAAAAAAGAAGAACTTCGGATTTTCAGCAGGTGCACAATATCAGGAGGAAAGCTCCAATACCTATAATAATTTTCTGGATACTTCAGGAAATCAGGAAATCCAGAAGCTGAAAGCATTCAGAATCACCCAAAATATAACCTGGGCGAGCAACAACAAAAAGCATTCTTCATTACTGGCACTGGAAACGGGATCTGTACAATACCCTTCATCTGATAATGCTCAGCTTCAGATGAAAGCTACAGGAAACTACAGTTATAAATGGTTCAATGTAAACGGGATATACCAATATGGCAGCTATTATCTCTCTGAATTTGCTTCATCAAGAATCTTCAGTAAAGACATTATTTATAAAAAGTTTTCAGTCTCTGCTTTTATCAACAAAAATCTCCTGAGTGAAAAACTTACTGTCACTTCGGGATTATCTTATACTGATGATATTTTATATGGTAAGTCTCCTTCAGGATTTGTTAACCTTAAATATGCAAAAGACAGATACGGGGTATTCCTTAACTCTTCCTGGTACAATTACTCTTCCGGCAACTTCAGCAATAACCTCTTCACTGTTGAAGCCGGCGTAACTCTAAACTTGCAACCCAACAGACTTGACGCCAGCAAAAAAGGAGAAATATCAGCCTTTGTTTATTATGACAACAACCATAACAATATTTATGACGAAGGTGATCAAAGTGCTGAAAATTATATCATTATGATCAATAATATTTCTTTCAGGACAAATAATGAAGGTAAAATTGTTTACAAAGCAATTCCGTATGGCAAGTATATGCTGAAACAGGTGATTCAGCAGGGATGGTATTATCAGGATTCTGAATTTGAAGTCAAGAAACACAGCTATTTCCTTCAGGTTCCGCTGCACCAGAACGGAACAGTTCTGGGAAAAATCAATTATGAATTTGATCCTAAAAAAGCATTGGAATTCGAATCTAAAACGGCAGGAATTATTTTCAATATTTATGATGGAGACCAGTTATTACAGCGCGTTGTTACTGATGACAGCGGTGAATTCGGTTCTTTCCTTCGATCTGGTAATTACACTGTACAGCTTGTGGAAAGCTCGTTACCTGCCAATACATACTGTGAAAAAATAAGTCAGAATATTACCGTTCAGGCAGGAAAATTAATGAATCTTGAGCCGTTTACCATTAAAGTATCGGAGAAAAGGGTACATGTCAAGAAATTTGGAAACTAAAGAAAAAGCAGGGTTCGCGGACACTCAAACATGATAAAATTCTTTGCATGTGGGACCAAAAATTGTTTTAAAAAAAACGCTGTAAACATTTAATGTTTACAGCGTTTTAGTTTATTTTGGTTTTTTACCTGGCGGAGAGTGAGGGATTCGAACCCCCGGACCTGTTACAGTCAACAGTTTTCAAGACTGCCGCAATCGACCACTCTGCCAACTCTCCCTAAACTCCGGTAGTACCGTTGTTTTCAGTGGTGCAAATATAGAAAGTTTTTTATAACTGGCAAAATATTTTTTAAAAAAATTGGCTTTTCTATGCTTTTAGAGTAAACCCAAAATTTCAAACAGTTAAAAATATGATCATTAAGAACTCAACAGCAGGTGTTTAGTTTTGATCGGGCAACATTTACTTTTAATATCAAATGTTTTACTCGTAGTAATATTCAGTAGTTACATCGCCACTAAAAGCTGGATGCATGTCATGTTTTTGCATATTCAGTTCAAATAGTCTTTCGCCATTTTTATTTCCACCCCGTATTTTTAAAGAATACCATCCGTTTTCTAATGAAAGTGTTATACTGTTTTCATCATTAATAGAAGCAGTATCTTTCAAATAACCGATGCCTACAATTTTCACCTCATTATTAGCTGTCTGAAATATCCAGCCTTTCGATTCTACCTCTACCTCTTCATCGTTCAAAATCTGTTCATTATTCATGGAAAGCCGGAAAGCATAATAATCTTCCTCTACTCCTATGACAGGAATAGCAATTCCGGATCTGGTTATTTCATCTCCATGTTCATTTTCTACAAAATATTTTAAAATATTAGTACCTGAAAGATGATGATCCTGCAGATACTTTGCTAAAAGCTGTGGACTGAATATCACGAAACCTTTAAGTTCAGAGAATATTTTTTTCATATATGGATTGGATTTGGATTAGATTTTGCCTGCCATGATAAGTATGACAGGCAGTAATATGGTCTGTCAGATGATAATCATACGGGTATCTGTCTGCTATCAGTATTACTTTTTATTAATTAATCATATTTTCTTCATTAAAAGATATAAAATCGTTTTGTGATATATTGTCAATACTATTTATCAGCTTATCTTCGGCAGATATTTCCTGATCATAAAACTGCTCAAGATATTCTTCTCCTTCATCATCATCCCCGTCAGGATTATTAGTAAAAAACTCTTCAGATTTCAGGTTATTGATTACATCCAAAGTATAGTCTATTGTGGATTTTATCTTCGCCTCCTCTCCTTTTGCAATTTTAATGATATTGGTTGCAATCAGGACAATATTTACAGCAATTGCAGCCTGATAACTACTGTATTCATCATCTTCGGGAGCCAAACCATCAAGGGCATTAAACCTCTCAATATCTGAAAGATCCAACCCGTTACCTGTAAAAACACGACTGAAAACATAGTCTGCAAACTCAGTAAGCTGCTCACTTCCATTCTTGAAGCGCTGCGAATAATCATAATCATCATCTTTTATTTCTTCTTCAAAAAGCTGATACAGGTCTTTAATTCTTATCAATGATGACAGATTAAATTTGATTTTATTTTCTTTACTAAGCTGTAATGATTTTTCTTTAACTGAATTTTCGCTCATGTCTTTTTAATTATATTTTGGTTGATATTTTCCTTCAGGAATATGGTATTTCCCTCCTTCCTGTCTATTTTTACTAAACTTACCTGTTGTACCTTCTTCAAATTTAACATTATTATTGTTCATGTGATGCTCACAATCAATACAAATTTTTGTACTTGGCTCAATTTCATTAATTCCTTTTTTAGCATTCACCAAAGCTTCTTCAGCGTGAACATTATCTGCTTTACTTTGTATCACAGTGACTCCCATTTCTTTAGCCCATTCTTTTATCTGCCTTGGCACATATTTCTTACTTGAAGAAACGTAGTAGTTCCCCTTCCCGTCAGTTCCTACCGCTGTAACACTAAATCCTTTGGCATCACCAAGTGTACTGTGTGCATCTCTCACCAGCTCCTGTAAAAAGTTAACAGGATCATTATGCAGACCAAAAATATCTACCCAGGTATTACTGTCGCTAACAAAAGCATACAGGGTATCATTATTACCCAATAATCCGATAGGATCTTTTGATATGTACATTCCAGAAGAAGAATCATAATATCTCCATCTGTTATAATAAAGTCCTTCAACTTCCTGATCTGCATACTGGCCAAGCTGCCGGAATGGAATAAAATAAAGTTCTCCTGTATGGTCTCTGAGGTTTCCATAGATATCAAACTCAGCTTTCCAGATTAACTCTCCTTTATCATTATGTGACTGTATTGGCCTTCCAATATAATCTGAAATGATGCCGAAGCGTTCTCCATTTATAATTTTTGCGCAAGGGAAAAGTGCTCCTCTCTCATACACCCACGTGGTAAGATTCTCGGTTATTTCATTTTCTGATTCCAGTTCACCAGCTTCATTGATGTATGTTATAGGAAATTCTTCAGTGTTGTAACTCCACTCATGCAAAAGAACATTAGCATCCCACACAAACCGGGTCACTTTATTTTTTGTAATTTTTGAAATTCTGCGTCCAAGCGCATCATATTCAAAAGTCACCTCTTTTCCATCTGGACGTTTTACTGTGCCCAGCAACCCGTTGGCATTCCAGGAATAGGCCCAATCTCCGGATTCCCATTCCGGATTCCGGATTTCTTCTGAAAGGTCTGTATGTATATTGGGTAAATCGGTTCCGTCAAACATTTTCGGATGGTTCAGCCAATCTGAAGCTATGGGCTTGTAATAAGGATGAAAATCTTCTTGTTTTTCATTACGTTCCGGCTTGATGTTATTGATAGGCCGTTTACTTTTTAAAAGCAGATTTCCTTCTTCATCATAATGATAGAACCAGTTTTTATCCCGCATCAGCTTTCCGCCTTTATCATAAATACGGTCAGTTCGTCTTACGCTTTCATATAGACAACCGGTTTCATCAGGATTTTTATACTGTACTTCACCATTGGAATATTCTGCTGCCACCAGACTTCCGAAAGCATCATAGTCAAATCTGGTCCTTCCACCGGTAACTCTGTCCAATATATGTAACAGGCGGCTTCCTGCATTCCAGTTGTAATCTTTATGGAACGTGGTATTGTTTTTATTAACAATAACTTTCTGGCTTACCGGCATTCCAATATGATCAAATTCAAAGGTGCTTTCCACACCTCCGGTCATTTCGCGGGAATGCATTTGTCCGTTACGGCTTATTTCCAGATTCATTTTCCAGGGCAGATCTGAATTTTGACTGGCTGCTGCTACTGTTATAAGCTGATCAAAATCATTATAGGAATAATCAATTTCTGCTCCCAAACTGCTCTTTAAACTGACCAGATTACCATGATTATCATACTCATACTGTATGGAGTGCTCACCTTGCTGCTCGCTGGTAACCAGCCCCAGTTTATTTCTCTGGAAAATGACGCTGCTGCTTTCATTATCTGCCCTTATCAATAGTCCTGATGTGTCATACTGATAGGCTTCCCAGGTTCCGTCCGGATAATGGGTCTGTGTTATTCTCCCTGCCAGATCATACTCATAAAAAATATTATTTCCGTGAGGTGTTCTTCTTTGGGTAACAAGTCCGTCTTTATCTCTCATAAAGAATTTCTTCTGGCCGTCAAAACCTGTTTCGCCAATGATGTCATTGTTATTATTTCTTTCGAAAGAATAAATCTCGCCTTTTTCATTGGTAATGCTCATTAAATTTTCATAGGCATCATATCCAAAGACTAATGTTTCTTCTTTTTTATGGGTCTGCACATTCCGGCGAACCTGACGCTTCAGGCTTCCCATCGGGGTATAGCTCATGAGCCATTCGGCACGCCCGTCCGTAGCATATACAGGAAGATCATAGGCATCATAACGGAGTTTTAACGGCAATTGTCCCTGTTCGGACATTTCTATAACCCTTCCCATTTTATCTCTGTTCCAAAGAGTTCTGTTCAAAGGTTTCGGACTAAAAATCAGCAGTCTTCCATAGGCATCATATTTCCAGTACTGTTCTGCTCCGGCACTATTGATAAGCTGAATAAGCTGGTTTCTTTCATTATATCCGTAATGAGTAACAATATCTCTTTTTATGCTTCTTTCAGGAAATCTCTCTCCGTCAGGATATTCATAGGTGATAGTTTCTTCTGTGGGATCGGTATAGCTTAACAATTTACCATCTTCATCATAATGCCATATTTCTGAAGCTCCCGATGGGGAAAAACGGGCCGTAACCTGTCCAAATTCATTGTACTGGTAATGATATTCTTCGCCATCCGGAGTATGGAAGATTTTAATATTACCCATTTCATCATAAGTATACCCGTGAACACGTCCTTCCGGCGTTCCCATCATCTTCAGTTCGTTGTGTATAGTGTAGTCATACCAGGTTTCACCTCCTTCTCCATCTACTTTTTTATAAACCAGAAAGTTTTCATCGTAATGATACTCCTCTGTTTTATTATTTTGTTTTGGATAGATAACTTCTGTGTAAGCTTCCTCATCATGATAATGAAGCTGACCTTCCATATATCCATCCGTACCTTTGGTATGGATTACCCTTCCTTTTTTGTCATATTCCCACTGATAGCTCATTCCGTTACGGTTGGTTCTTCTTACCACATGGTTTTCTCCATCATAATCAAACACAATGGCCTTTTTATGAATATCCCAGACATGGGTAAGATTACCCCGCTCATCATAATCATAACGAACCTGCAGATCTCTCTGCTTTTTATAACAATAGTAAACTTCTGTTACTTTTTTATACTCCGGATGAATAATGGTTTCTATACTACAGCCACTTTTAACATCTTTTATACTTTTAAGGACAATATTCCGGTCTTCATATTCATATTCCCTGATGGTTCCGTCACCATATTCAATACGGATTACTTTATATATAGTTCCTTCCGAAATATGATGGAAACGTTGGTAGGTATAGATATCAGTTCCTTTACGGACCACCCAGATGCTGCTGCTTGGCCTGTACTGCCATATCTTCTGATCTCTGAAATACGTCATCTCCCCGCCTATTTCAGGAGCAGGAATCAGCATTGCTATATTTTCGTCCGGATGCATCCATCCGGCAAACTTATTATCTTCCTCAGGTAGAATAAACAGATCATGATTATTGAAAATACCGTTTCCAAGCGGACCAAAGTCATAAGGCCGGTCGCTGTGCCAGATATTTTTCCAGATTAAAGGTGTACTGCCCTGAATTACAAAATCATCCCATTCGAAAACCATGGCACCGGTTGCAAAATTCACAGGTTCAAATCCCCAATGACACAATTTCTTGGATAATGCATTGGCAAATTTGAATTTATTGAACGGCGCCTTTTTAAGAACACTGTTATTAAGTTTTTTTAAACCGTTAGCTCCCAGTTTTCCTATTTTCTTGGTTAAGCTTCTCATTAAAAACATCCCTGCAAGACGCATCAGCATCTCTCCCGGAGTATAAACATGCGGTACAAAAGCACCTCCCACCAATACAGGCCCGCCCGTATTGATCTGGATATACATACTTGAAAAATTATTGTAGAAAGCAAAATAAGCCAGAGGATTTTTCTTTGGTTTATCAGGCATTGCAGGCAGCATGGTCATTCCGAAAGGGAATCCCATACAGGTAAGTACCTGCTGAGGCTGGTTTCCGCTCATTTTACTTCCCTGTGCCAGAACAGTCTGCGAGCCATAATAAACCTCTCCTTCGTGTGGAGCTTCCTGAGGAAAAGGAATAATATAAACAGGAATCAAAGAAGTGATATGTCTGAATGGAATTAAAACTCCCATCACACTTGTAGTCGTAGTTGCTTTGTGTCTTCCGTGAACATATATTGAACCTCCCATCGGAATGCTTTCCGGAAGCGACGGCATCAGGTTTCTTGCAAATTGCGGAATCGGAATCGTGATGGTAATGTAATCCATAATATCAAAAACAATCCCGATAAACGGATGTGGCAGCGGTAATGGAATCAGCATAAATGAAGGCGGCGGCGGAATGAGCGTCCAGTGGATATCAATCGCCAGTACAATATCAAAATGCTTACTTGTATGCTGAATGGCTGTGGAAGGCATTGAAGGAGTATTAACCTTTATCAGCTTCACTTTGCTTTCCGGGGCTGCTTTTTCTGCAGTCACAGCGCTGCCACCACCTCCACCACTGCTTTTCGCCGGCTGTCCAGAGTCCCCGCCCGCCATGGATTTAGCCATGGAGACAGGATTCAGTGAATCGAAATTATTTTTCATTCCGTTTTTCCATCCCTGTGTGGTTTTATCCCAGCTTACCGAAGTAACGTCTGCATTTACCTTCCAGGAGCGGTCCGGATTCATATCAGGTTTTGCTACCTTTATGGGTTTTACTGTTTTTTTATTCAGATCTGCCATGATTCTTTAATTTGAGATTAGCCTGCTTTCGGTCTTTCCACATTCACTTTCCAGTCATCACCAAAATAGCTCTTCATTTCGTTATCCAGTAATGTTTTTTTATCCGTATCACCTTCATATTTAAGAATAAGCATAGAGGCCACAAACCTCAGACTGCTCTGTTCTCTTGCTGAAGAATCCATCAGTTTTGCTACATCAAGGCATTTTTCAAAATACCTGATCATTTTATCTTTTGTCAGAACCGTATCATTCAATGTTCCGATGATTCTGTAACACTCAATAGCCATTGCATATTCTCCAATTTTCCGAGCCGTTTCTGCCGCTTTTTCAAATGCGTTCTGTGCCCTGGATTTTTTGGAATTTCCTAATAAATGGCTTCCATAGTTCATATACATCTGAACTTCCAGCGGAGTATCCGACTCTATTTCTTCAAATATGGTTTGGTAGGTGTCTTCTGCTTTATCCTTTTTTTTATCTGCCGTATAAGCTTGGGTAAGCATAAAATAGGCAGAAATTTCTCCCTGTTTATTCTTTTGCTCTTTGGCAAGCTTCACTGCTTTTTTCAGTGCATATTCCGCTTCTTTGAACCTTTCTTTACTTAAATGGTTACTCGCGATAAGGATCTGCTGCTGAAAATCTGTATCCGGACTGTTCTTTTTACGGTTGGTATGGGCAGCAGTATTCTGCATTAACTGATGAATATCTACTTCTACCCTGAAACTATGCGCTGAGGAGATATTTGACAGAGTCCTGTAATGGTGATGTTCTGCCCAGACCAGTTTAATATCTTTATTCCCCGACTTTTCGCAGATCGCGCACCATTCTTTTACCCACAAAGAAAGCTCTTCTGCATCGCTAATCCTTAACGGAGCTATATAAATGAAGATGCTGGAATCCTTGATACTGGGGAAGTTTTTCTTTAGTTCCAGTAAAGGATAAAAGGCTTTGTATGCATCTGTTTTAAAGTTTTCGTCAGGTTGTCTGAGTTCCCATTCGGGAATATTTTCTTCACTTTTCTTGAGCATTTCATAGAATTCTGCCCATTCATCCAATAAGGTCTGCCCAAAAGAATTCATTCCGTTAAATTCCTGATAATGAAGTAAAAAAACATCATCTCCTTCTTCATCTTCAGAAAGTTTCGACTTGATAAAGCCGTCAAAAAGATCGGTTTCATGTTTTTCTCCCAAACAGATCAGCATGGGTTTTTCTTCATTCTTTGAAACAACTTTCTGCCATTGCCTTTTTAATTTCACCAACTCCAAATCTACCGGATTCATCTGCCTTAATTCAGTTTTACAGTTCCACTTACAATATTTGTCTCGCTTCCGCCACCAATATTGATTTTTCCTCCGCTGCTGAAATTGGCTTCGGTCTCTCCTCTCATGGAAAGTGTTTTGGTTCCGATATCCAGTGTATCGGATTTGATACCGATTCCTGAAGTCGGATCACCATTTTCAGGACCTACCCCAACTCCGATACTTGATGTTCCGCCTACTCCGATATTAATTCCCTGAACAAATATTTCTTTTCCTTTGATCTGGATATTCCCATCTTTATCCATATAAATGGAACTGCTTCCACAATTCAGCGTGATGGAAATTTTGCTGTCTATGGTGATGTTTCCAGCCCCATCCAGAAAAACGTAGTTCTGATCTTTATCTCTCACGGTAATTCCTCCCCCGTCATCCAGGCTCATCGTATGCCCGCTTTTACTGCTCAGGCTTTTAATGTTATTTCCGGTACCTCCGCCTCCACCAACGCCTCCATGGAACATTCCTCCCATCACAAAAGGACGGTCAGGGTGCTGATGGGCAAAATTGACAACCACCTGATCTCCTTCTTCCGGAATAGCCATGAACCCACGGTTTTTACTTACTTTTTCACTTCCGCCACCATCAGGAGTCATCACCCTGATATACTCTGTTGTGGCAGAGCCATTCTGCCAGTCAAACTGTACCTTCACCCGCCCCTGATTTAAAGGATCTGTATTGGAAATTACCTTCGCAAACTGAGCATCCGCTTTTGGAGTGTGAAATTCCGGGCGCGGAATAAATCCTGTATCTGATGCGATGGCCTCAAAGGTTCCTGTATAATATCCTCTTGCATCTACTTCGTGATACATTTCTGTAATCATCAGTTTGGTAAAGTAGGTTGTTTCACTGCTTTCAGCTTTTCTCATTTCGATATCAGCAATACAGCCGGGATATAGAAAGGGCACGGTTGTAACTCCTGAAATAACAAATACTTCAGCAGCTTTACTTCCTGCTGTTCCTTTCTGGGAATTTTCAACATCCATGAAAGACACTGCTTTTATAGGAGCAACTCTCAGTGATGGAGTTGTAAAGGTTTTCTCTGAAATTTCATACGCCCTTTTCGCTATATCTGAAGTATGGTTGATCTTTGAGCTTCCGGCCGTTAATTTTTCATTTTTACTGCTGTTGTAGCCATAAAATGAAGGATTCACGTGTTGTGCTTTCATCTTTATTTTAATATCACTTACGCTGCTTCCATAGGTAAGTTTTACAGGTTTTTCCTGAGGAGGAAGTTTTCCGAAATGCAATACTTCACCATCATAATAAAACTGTTCCCCATAAGCTTCTGCAATTCTTGCCAGATAGTTATAGTGAGTTTCTTCATATTGTGAGCTGTAGGAAACATTCCCATGCGCTGCATCTACCCTGAAATCAAAGGTATTCTGTCCCAGACCTTCTTTGATTACCTGGTCTGCAATACTGTTCAGACTGATTTCCTGTGATCCCCCAAAACTCTGAATATGAGGTGCTGCATCTAAAAGAACGGTTGGGCTGGAACCTGTAAGAACTATATTTCCCAGACTTCCTTTCTCCTGACTGAAACCTACTTCAGTAATCACTCCCACAAAATTCCTTTCCGGACCGTCCTCAACGTCTTTATACCTGAAGATCACCGTAATTCTTTTCCCCAGAAAATTCTGGGCTTCCTCAAGATTATGGTTTTCTGAGTTTCCTAAAGTATCGTGAGCCAGCATCAGATCAAATTCATGATGTCTTACAGCACTTTGTTTTAATTGAAAATGTTTGAAATGTTTGATTACTTTTCCGTCAATTACAATTTCAAGTTTTACCACACGGTTGATTCCGGCGACCTGATTTCCGGGAATCGTATTGGCATTATAAATTCCTGAAGTGGGCTGTTTGGACCACACTTTATCTTCTACCAGAGTGGGAGGATTAGGTTGTTTAACCTGGTTCATAAACATTTGAGAGCCGTTTTGAACCATTCCTGTATAGGCCTGGGCCTGAACCATTTTTTCTGTTGCTTTCTTAATGGTTCCACTCGATTTTTCCTGCACTTCCTTAGCAGTTCTGCTGACTGCCTGATCTGTCAAGGTTTCTTTAATATTCTTTACAGCGGGAATTTTATCTTTAGAAACAGGCATTTTGGGTGAATGATCGTCCTGAAACATAGTTGTAATATTTTGATTGATTGGATGTCAGATTTTTTTAAGGCTAAAATTGATCTGAGTAATGTGATCAGATAAACTTTATTATCCGATTCCGTCTATAAGCCGGAGCCGGATATTGTGATCAAAACAGGGTATTAGAAAACGGTAAAAAGGAAAAACAAAATATAAAGCCTGTTTACGCCCTGTTAATGTCAGGATTTCTCCTGATTTACTATTGTAATATGCTGGTTTTAATCATTATTAATTTTTGTATTGGATTGGTGGTATTACAAAGATAAAACGGTAATCGTTATTCAGGAAATTTTCTCCATATAATCTGAAATTTTGTAGTAGTTCTACGACTTTTTATTAATAATTCTAAAACAAATGATTAAAAAAAAGAAGCAAACAACTCTGTATCAATTAAATATTTAACAATTTTTAATAATTAAAAGCAGATAATTTATCACTTAAAATAGAAATATAGTAAAAACAGAGGAACTTTTAACAACAAAAACCAGCTGTATTATGCAGCTGGTTTATATTTTAAATTCAGTAATATCCTTCTTATTGTTTTCTAAGCTCTGCTACTTTTTTAAGATAAACATCGCTCTGATCCAGAAATTCCTGATCAGTCTGATGTATTGTAATATGAGGCATAACGCCTTGTCCTCTTTTCTGGTCCGGAAGATTCTGAGCATCCTGAATCACGTGAACAATTGAGAAGCCGGTCTGGATTCCGGTGTTGGGAAGTTCATATACCAGTGGAAGATGACCGTTATGCTCATAGTAGCCTCCTACAGTTTCTTTTCCAATGACAATAGCATTGGTATAGGATTTAATCAGAGAAGCCAGATGGGAGGCAGCAGAAGCAACCCTTTGGTCTACCAACAAATACAGCTGCCCCTTAAAGGTTCTGTCATTAGGCATAATGGAAGGGTTTTTGTCATCTGCCCAATAGTATTTCCCCTGAACATTCTTGGGATAAAGCTGTTTTAAATAAGCATTCAGCCCTTGCTTATCCTGAACTCCATTGGAAAGGAAAAGAGGGGTTATCACCAGTTTTTCTTCCAACGGAACTTCGTTGAATTTGGTATAGGCATAATGACTGTCACGGAAAGGCCTTTGTGTAAGATAAGAAAACACTTTTTCATACAGAGCTCCTGTGCCACCCGTATTTCCCCTGAGGTCAATAATCAGATTCTGTATGTTTTCACGTTCCAGAGTATCCATCATCTGATCAAGGAAAATGCTGAATTTTTTATAGGCAGGATCTTCTTTTCCGGCGGCAAAATCAAATCCTCTTAAAGAAAGCCTGTAAATACCTTCACCTTCTTTGGTGAAACTATATTTTTCAGACAGCAGCTTTTTATCAAAGCCAAGTGAATGTCTGGACTCCTGAAGCTTTTTAAAGTTTTCCAATGGTATTCCCGGCAGGGAAATCTCCTTTACAGCTCCATTCCATTGATACCGGATCACATAATTTTTATGGTTTCCGAATTCTATATAAAATTTATCCAGCATTCCTCTTTCAAAACCTGTGGTTTCCTTATAAGGCATTGAATATCCATCGGAAAAATAATACTGAGAAAAGCGGCTGATCATCTCTTTTGAAGGAATTCCGTTGATAGAAAGGATTTCTGCACCAAGAGGTATTGCTGTATCTTTTGAATCCTGAAGCAGGCGCCCGTCAATATTCTTCAGGGTAATGGGCAGATATTCAGATTTCTGGGTAAGATAGTATGAGGCGTGGTTAGGTAAATCTGTATAATTATGACAGCTCCCTTCAAATCCGGTAAGTCTGGCAATGACTTTATAGAAATCGAAAATATTTTTACAGTTTCCTGCTTCTGTTTCTGCCTGCTGGTAGATACTGTCTATCTGTTTTTTACTTCTGTACACATACAATCCGGAATTTGCCTGTTCTCTGATAGAACGGAATGCTCTCAGATCTTCCACAAACTGATCAGGCGTGAACTGACCATTCAAAACAGGGACGTTTTTGGACTCAGTAACAGAAACTTTTGCGGTTTTACTTTTTTCAAGATAAGATCTGGCCCAGATTTTCACTTCATATTTTTTTCCTTTTTCAGGAGTAAAATAGAAACGTTCAACACTTTTTATCCCCCTGGAATCATCCTGTTCTTTTAATTTTTTCCCATCCATAAACAATGCAACTCCCAGATTGGCATCAGCGGATTGTACTGAGATCCATGTTGGTTGATAAGATTGTGGTGAATATTTCAGGGTATCTCCTGGTTTAAGCTCCGAATGAGTTTGTGCATATGCGCTGTTTAACAACAGTAAAAGGGGAATGATAAAAGGTCTGGCCATTATAATTTTTTGAATGGGCTAATATACAAATTAACCTCAACCCTTTGAGTACTCTTCATTTCTTCCCTTTAACACTACAATTTCACACTCATTTCCTGCACTTCCTCTGCAGAAAATCCATAGATCTGTGGTGTTTTTACATCCAGAAGATTCAGATAGATGTATAATTCTGCCCTGTGATGGATTTCATGTTCTATCATAGCCCGAAGCCATTTCCATACGGAAATTTCACTATTAGCCGGCGTCAGACATTTACGTGTAAGATCCCCGTCTGAAAGGCTGTTGATGATTTCCAGGGTCTGGCTGTGCATTTCGTTGAAAAATTTAACGGTGTTTTCATAGCCATCGGCAAGTTCTTTTCCACATCCCGGATAGGCACTTCTTTTTCCGGCGATGGTTTCTCCATACATATAACGTTCAATGGCTGCAATATGTCTTATCTGATCACCAATGGTAAATTTTCCGGGTTTATAGGTAAAATCAATATGCTCGGGAGGAACAATTTCTATAATACGATTGGTTCTTTCTCTTATTTTTCCATAATAATCTATGAATGACTGTACTGTTTTTATTTCCATATCTTTTGTTTTATCAGGTGCTTTTTCTGTAAGGTGAATATAAGAAATCTAAAGATATAAGATTTTGGTTTTTACCATTAAATCATCTATAAGATTAAAAAAACCCCTAATAAGTGAGTCTAAAATTTGGAATCTTGCCAAATAACCAATATTTTAGTTAAAAAATAACCATGATGAAAACAGGAATCTGTTTGTGTATTATTCTGTTGGGTTTTAACAGTATCACAGCCCAATCCGCAAAAATTGATACTGAAAAACTTCTTGAGTATTATGAAACACAACGTTATGCCGATGCAGCTCAGTATCTTCAGAGCATATATCCCGGAGAAACAGAGGATATAAAAGCCCTTTCGCAAATAGCTTATTGTAATATGATGGCCGGTAAACTACCGGAAGCAGAGAAAAACTATCTTAAAATTAACCGTCTTCAGCCGAACAGCCTGCCTACTCTATTCAGTTTGGCCGGTATTAATTCCAGACGGGGAAATGTTGCTAATGCCAAAGCCTATCTTCAGCAGATTATTCAGCTTGACAGCCTTAACTTCAGTGCTTACAAACAACTTGCTGCTTATGCAGACAAACCTGAGTCCAGACTCGATTATCTCAAAAAAGCCAATGCTATTAATGCTACTGATCCTGATGTAGCTTATGACCTTTCTTTAACCTACAGCGGCCTCAAACAATACCAGCCCGCTTATGATGTATTGAAAACAGCCATCGCTGCCGATGCGGAAAATTTCACTTTACAGCAGGCTTTATTACCGGTTGCGAACCAGCTAACCAAATATCCGGAAGTGATTGAGACCGGCGAAAAACTGCTGAAAAACCATGCTGACATCAATGTAATGAACGATATGGGACAGGCTTATTTTTATGTAAAGGATTATCAGAAATGCATTATGATGTACAGGACATTGGAAGATATGGGAGTGCAAAATGAAGGCACATTCTATTATATGGCCTTAAGTTATCGTGAGCTGAAAGATTATAATAAAGCTGAAATCTATGCACAAAAAACGATTGATGAAGCTATTTCAAAACACACCACTCTCTATTATGCTGCGCTGGCAGGTATTTATGAAGCCAAAAACCAGTATAACGATGCGGTAACCGCTTATAAAAGAGGATTAACATTCGGTACCAGCAATATTATTTATTACCGCTTAGGACTTCTCTATGACCTCAATCTGAAGCAGCCTAAAAATGCAGCCATGTATTATCAGCTATATCTTAAAAACAAGCCTGACCAGGAAAAGGAAAAAGAGCAGATTGCTTATGCTCAGGGAAGAATTCCTCTTTTAAAATAGCAGCATAACATTTTGTGATTATAGTCACAAGTGGAAACTTTATTAATCTGTTAATTTTGTATTCAACAATAAAAACAACATTTATGGACAATACAACCCAAAACACAGCAGAACAGTTTATCCGGTATTTAAATGAAGAAAATTTTGACAAAGCGGAAAGTTGTCTTGATCCTGATTTTAAATTTATAGGAGTATTGGGAAAAAGAGACGGAGCTTCAGTCTATATTAAAGATATGAAGCAGATGAAATTCAAGTATGAAATTCTTAAGACTTTTACGTCCGGAGAAGATGTATGCTTCTGGTATAATATCAACATGGGAGAAAAAACAATAGAATCTTCAGGATGGTATCAAATACAGGATGGAAAGATCCATACTTTAAAGGTCCTGTTTGATCCGAGACCTTTACTTGACAAATAAAAATATACTTAAAATTCTGTCCCCATACATACCCCTCCGCTCGTCATAAAAAAAAGATAATTATGAAAGAATTTGCATTGATCTTCAGACTGAAAGATATTTCTGATTTCAACCCTTCTCCGGAACAGATCCGGGAGCGTATGGCCTGGCTGGGAAGCATTGCAGCCCAAAACAAACTGGTGGATAAAGGGAATACTTTATTACCTGCTCGCGGTACCGCTAAAACTGTAAAGCCTGACAATATTGTAACGGACGGCCCTTATACCGAGATTAAGGAGTTCATCAGCGGATATATTATTGTACGGGCAGAATCTATAGATGAAGCAGTGGAAATGGCGAAAGGAAATCCTATCTTTAAAATCGGGGGGAATATTGAAGTCCGAGAAATTTTGAAGGCAAATAAGTAAGCAGAAAGATGGAAGATCGGAGATGGAAGTTATGGCAGTTTATATCCATCCCACTTTTTTTCTCCATACTGTATATTGAATGTCTTTGCTATCAATTTCCGGAATGTCTTCAGATTCCGGAATTTTATTGATATCTGTTCCGGCCAGTGGCGGCAGGTTTACTGTTTCACGCTCTTTGTTTACATTTTCCTTACTTTCTACAGGGTAAATTTTTCCATCGGCGGTCAGCTGTGTCCCATATCTTTGGGATTTACTCTGAAAAACCTGAATCCGGTCATATAAATAAGCTTTATGTACCGGATTAATATCACTGCTATTTTCTTCCATCATCGCATAACAGGCTTTCATAAATTCAGGTTCACTGATAGCATGCTGAATAATCAGCCAGGCAGCATCATTTGCTTTTGTTCCTACTTTTGAGATGGTTGGATATCCAATTTCGTCCATGATTTCCCGCAGCCGTTCTGCATTAGCTTTGTGAACCTTTTCCATTTCAGGATGATAACCGCCTGATAATTCGCCGGCTTTCAAAAGTTTTTCTCTTACAGACAGATCTTTGTCAGCCATTTCGATCAGTTCTTTTTCAAAAGGGAGATGGTTCATATTATTAATGATAATTGATGATTGATGATTGATAAATGATAATTGAGGAATATACTCTATATAATTTGATCAAGAATAAAACCTGCTCTGTTTTCTACTGAAGCTTTGGGAACTTCTATGGTCGTAAAACCATATTCCTGATAAATTTCTTTCATACACTCAAAAGTTTCCACTGCCTGTTCAAAGGTTTGCTTTCTTTCAGGGTCATTTTTATAAATCTCTTTCCATGGCGGAAGAATAAAAACATTATTGTGATAAACCATTTCTCTGGCTTTAGATTCCATGAATGCCGGAATAGGAATATTCTCAAGTCTCATGTAACCAAGCGTATCCAGTATTCCGCGGTCAAAGAAAACAGGTTTTGTATAGCCCGTTTTACTTATTTCAAGATAGGTTTTTACAGATTCCTCAAACATCAGTTCTGCAAAAAGTTCTTTATTGAGCCACGGAAGTCCTTCGCCACCGGAATTTATCTGCTGTTTGATAATTTTCCTTCCTTCTTCAGGCACTGTAATCAATTCATGGTGGCTTAATTCTTCCAGCAATGTCGTTTTGCCGGCTCCGGGTCCTCCCGTCATAATATAGAGTGGTGAAATATCCTGCTTCATAGATCTGAATTATATTGTAATTAAACCCAGGTTTTCAAATTTTGTGGGGTTTAATTATTATTTTTAATAATACTTTTATACGTATTGATACGGTCTTCTTCATTGAACATATTACATAATATCAGGAGATTGTCCGTATTGTATTTTTCTGAAACCTCCTCTAATCTCTGACCAACAGATTGAGGCGTTTCTGTAATAATCCTGTCTAAAACAGTAAAGAACTCTGCTTCATCTTTAGTTCCCAGAATCTTTTCCTCAACAGCTTCCGGGGAAAGAACAGCATCCGGACTTACCAGCTGCCGGGATTGTAAAAACTGGTAAGCCATTCCATAGGCATTCCGTCTGGCCTCTTGAATGGTTGCACCCACTGATACAGCTACTGCAACCTGTAAAGAAGGCTGTGGAAAATATTTTGTCCTATCAAATTCTCTGAGATAAGCATCAGTATTTTCCATTCCGTTCTCATTGTTCATAAAAGCAGCAAATGAATATCCGACCCCATGCTTTGCAGCTTCTCTGGCAGAAGTCATTCCAGAGCCCAGCCACATGATTTCGGGGATATGCTGCACATGGGTGGGCTGTGCAATAAGCCCGTTGTATATACTTTCTTCGTCTCTGTTGTATATACTTTCTTCGTCTCTGATGAACTGAATGATTTCTTCCAGCTTTGTTTCCATATTGGACAAGACCACCGGTTTATGATTATTCAAGGCCATTATAGCATCTTTTAGTCCTCCGGGTGCCTTTCCCAGTCCTAAAATAAAGCGTTCAGGATATAAGGTTGACAGCATTTTGGTCCATTCTGCAATTTTATAGGCAGAATAATTTCGCATCATGATGCCGGCTGTCCCTATCTTGATCCGGCTTGTTTTACTGAGAACAATTGCGGCTAAAAGTTCAGGACTTGAGCTGCCATAGGCTTCTACTCCATGATGTTCAGAGTACATAATACTATGAAATCCGGTTTCTTCAGCCATTACAGCAAGATTAATACTGTTTGCCAATGCTGTTGCTGCATGATCTCCCATTATAACAGGTGACTGGTCTAATATCCCTAACTTCAGCTTCATTGTATTGAATCTATTTTATGGTGAAGTTATGAAAGCTTTGTTTAACTGAAAAATATAATCTTATCATTCTTTAGGCGGAAAGAGGATTCCTTCATCCTTAATCAGATCGTAACCAAGTTTCATGATAATTTCAATAACGCAATCGCTTTCTTCCCTTACTTTGTAAGGCTGTATTCTACTTTGAAGGATTCTGAATTGCCTATATAACAGGCTTTGTTTTTGATATGTTTGTACTGCTTGTCAACAAAAGAAACAGATATTGAGCTTTACTAAAACAGCATTTTCAATTTAATTTTTCAGAAATAAGACCTTACTTCTGATCCTTATATTTGCGACTGTCTTTAATAATCGTAATTATTACAAAGTAAATCAAAAGTGCAAGCATATGAAGGCCCGGTACAACAAGCAGCAAAAACCACCATACAAGCCCTGCTCCGCCACTACTGTCAAATAGTAAATGATAATATAATATTAAATTGTACAAGCAGAACAACATCATATTGAAAGTACCGAATTTCCAACTGTGCCTAAAGGTTATCATAATAAGTAAGAAACAAACTATTGAAGCTGCATATAAAAGCTGATTATCATTCATTGTTGGTTACACTATTTATCATTTATTTTAAACTGTTTTGTTTCTAGGCAGATCGCAGCCATTAGAGAAACTTTTTGTCCGTTAACATAAATTCATGGGTTTCAAATCTGTTGATTGTTGTAAGAAAGCACTTGCAGATACAAGAAAAAATAATAGTTGAAATGTTTCATGGTTTGTTTTTAGTGATAACAATTATACATAGAATTATCATATTTTACAAATAACATTTGCCTTGTGGAGTGAGTGTCTATTGTGTAAAAGCATGCTAACTTAAAAACCATCATAATAACTCCAAAAAAAGAAACCTGAATGTGTATTTTTAAATTTTATTTATATCAATTCCAAATAATTTCAATACTTTCCATTTATTGTCACAAATATTTAATACTTTAGCTCAATAATTTGAACGAATGGGAATAATCCTTAAACCAATTGATATTGTAGATGACATTTCACAAGAAGAGTTCCGTGAAAAATATCTAAAGCCATGTAAACCTGTAGTAATCAAAAATATGGCAAAAAAGTGGCCTGCCTATCAAAAATGGACGATGGATTATATGAAGGAAGTAGTAGGTGACGTTGAAGTTCCCCTTTATGACAGTTCCAAAGCAGATCCTGCAGCTCCTATTAATACTCCGACGACAAAAATGCCTTTCAGTGAGTATGTTGATCTTATTCAAAGAGAACCTACAGACCTGAGAATCTTTTTCTTTGATCCTATAAAGTTTGCGCCAAAATTGCTGGATGATTATGTTCCGCCAAAAAATCTTATGGGTGGATTTTTAGATAAATATCCAAGTATGTTCTTTGGAGGTAAAGGCTCTGTGACTTTCCTTCATTATGATATTGATATGCCACATATTTTCCATACCCATTTCAATGGCAGAAAACACGTCCTGCTGTTTGAATACAAATGGAAAACCCGACTTTATAAGCTTCCTTATGCTACCTATGCCCTGGAAGATTACGATATTGCCAATCCTGATTTTGAAAAATTCCCTGCGTTGGACGGGATTGAAGGAATTGAGTGCTTACTGGAACATGGAGATACTTTATTTATGCCAACCGGCTGGTGGCACTGGATGAAATATCTGGACGGCTCTTTTTCTATTTCCCTGCGTGCCTGGGATAAAAGCTGGGCGGTAAAAGCACATTCTCTCTGGAACCTTGCTGTTCAGCGTAATTTTGATAATTTCATGAAAGGACGGTACAAAAAGAGATATATGGACTGGAAAGAAAGGAAAGCCGTAGAAAAAGCCAATATCGCTTTGAAAAAAGGACTTCCAAAATAACAGGAAATCTTTTTAAATATATAACGGATGGATGATTGACCAGAATCATCCATCCTTTTTTTATTCAGCTTCAGGATGTGATTCAAAAATTAATTAAATTGCATACTACGTTCCCTAATATCCGAATATATGTTTGAAAAGTTGATAGATAGTTTTGAAAAGCTATGCCTGCAGATCATTATTGAAATACTGCTGGTTCCGGTAACCATTTTCAAATTGTTTCAGGATCCCCGCCGCTGCTATGATCTGTCTGCACACGAGATGGAAAAAGAAGAATCCGAACGTTTTCACGACTACCTCTCTCCTATCAAACTTTCTGTTTATACTTCTGTAATAGTCTCTGTACTTTTAATGGATTACAGCGGAGAGCATAATATCATTTCCAGGATTAAGGGATTAAGCATGGTAGAAAAAGCACTCTTTATATTTCTGATGAATAATATTACTGCTGTCCTATTCAGTGTTGCTTTATTATGGTACAAACAGGAAAAAGTAAATACGGTGACCTTCCGGACATTGCTGTTTTCTTTCATTTATACAACCGTCTATACGACTACTCCCTTTTTTATATTAATCAGTTCGGCTATGTTTCTGGGGCAGACATTAAATGTGGAAGCTTACTTAGACCACCTTGGAAAAGTGAGTGCGTATGGCACAAGAGATTATCTGTTTTTTCTTGTCTTTCTGGTTTTTATCATCATTGGAATTATCGGAGTGTTCAAGTTGTTCAAAGCACTCCATTACATTCTGAAGAATAATTTCAGCTATCATCCTTATGTGGTATGGTTTTTCACAGTGTTGTTCTTTGTTATTCAGCTTTATTACGCAAGAGGATTTATTTAGAAACCAACACTTACCAGTCTGTTCATATTTGTTTACATTTGTAAAAATCTTACATCATGCCTAAACCTCGAGAAAGAATAGTAAATACTGCAATGGTTCTCTTCCATAGACAAGGCTATAACAACACAGGTATTAACCAGATAATTGACGAAGCTGATGTATCAAAAGCAAGCTTTTACCAACATTTCAGGTCTAAAGATGACCTTTGCATAGAGTTCCTTAATAAAAGGTATGACTATTGGGTTTCTGAGCTTGAAAAATTTACATCGGAAGCAAAAACACTTCAGGAAAAGTTCATGAAGTCATTTGATTTCCTGATGTACATGAATGAAAAAGAAGATTTCCGTGGATGCAGTTTTCTGAATATTCTGTCGGAAATTCCTGCCGATAAGGAAGAAATTCATAAGGTAATCCGTCATCATAAAATTAAGCTTAGAGAATCCTTCAATGAAGATATTCAAAACGAAATCATATCAGCTCATATCTATCTTCTTTTTGAAAGCTCAATACTGACCAGCCAGCTTTACAGGTCTAATGAACTGATTGAAAAATCTAAAATGATTGTGCAGGAAATACTCAATTCATCACGTTAAACAAAATTTAATTTTTTGGCTAAAGCCGGTAGATTGGTTTATAATTTGTAAGGCGGGCTAAAGCCCTTCCTCTATTAATGTTGGTATCCGGATGCATAATAGTTGTTTAAGAAAAAGATCTTTTATCTTTTATCTTTTATCTTTTATCTTTTATAAATTCCCCTGTATTAACAATTATTAAAAAAACCTTAATTTTCTCTTCAACCCCTTTTCCCTACTGAGGATTACTTTTGTTCTGATTTTATCTAAAGAAGGAAAAAGTGAAAAAAATTTTTACAACTGTTTTATTTTGTGCCTCTGTTTTTTTCTATGCACAGACCGGTTCTCTTTCCGGAAACATCAATGACGATTCTAAAATAGCCCTGCCGGGAGCCAAAATCTCTCTTAGTCCGGGAAATATATATACCACTTCGGATGAGCACGGAAACTTTGTTTTCCTGAATGTTCCTCCCGGAACCTACACCATGAAGATCGATTATCTGGGATATGGAACTCATGAGTATAATGTAACTGTGGAGCCTGAGAAAAACACCCGCCAGAATATTATTTTCGACAAAAAGGAAACATCAATTGCAGCTATAGTAGTCTCAGGTGCCACTCTGAAAAACCAGGCAAGAGCTTTAAACAAGCAAAAAAATAACGCTAATATTACCAACGTAATTTCTTCAGATCAGATCGGACGTTTTCCGGATGCCAATATTGGAGATGCCCTGAAGCGCGTTCCCGGAATTACTATACAAAATGATCAGGGTGAAGCCAGAAATCTTATTATCAGAGGACTTGCTCCCAATCTTAACTCAGTTACCCTGAATGGTGACAGAATTCCTTCTGCTGAAGGCGATAACCGGAATGTTCAGATGGACCTGATTCCTTCTGACATGATCTCTACAATAGAGGTTAACAAAACCCTGACTCCGGATATGGATGCCGATGCCATCGGTGGTTCCGTCAACCTGATTACAAGGGCTTCTCCGAACGGTCAGAGAATTTCAGCCACGCTCGCAGGAGGATACAACCCGATTCGTGAAAAAGGAAATTATACAGCAGGATTTGTTTATGGAAACCGTTTTTTGGATAAAAAACTTGGCGCAGTTTTCAGTTTTTCCTATAACAATAACAATTTTGGCTCAGATAATATTGAACCTGTATGGAGCCAGGCCAATGATCTTGCCCAAACGGTTTATGTAAGCAAAATGGGAGTTCGTTATTATAATGAACACCGTATCAGACATAGTTTTGATCTCAATATGGATTATGAATTCAATTCTAAAAACAAGATCTATGCTTCTGCAATGTACAACTTCAGAAATGATAAAGAAACCCGATTTGCTTTAGGATATAAAATAAAACCGGTATACAATGCTGATGAAACTGAAATTACAGATTGGAAAGGAAGCATTACAAGACAGAATAAAGGAGGTGATGCCGATAATGACAATACCCGTCTTGAAAAACAGAAAGTTCAGAATTATGCATTAAGAGGAGAGCATTTACTAGGTTCTAAAGTAGATCTTGACTGGTCCGTCAACTATGCCATCGCCAGTGAAGATAAGCCTCATCAGCGTTATATAGAATTTGAAAACAGCAAAATGAACTTTTCTCCGGACCTCAGTAATCCTGAGAAACCCATGATCAATCTTCTCGCAGCAGACAATCCGGGAAGCTATAAACTGAGCGATCTTTCCGATGCCAACAGTTTTACACAGGAAAAGGAACTGGGGGCAAAGGTGAATGTGCGTTTTCCGTTTTCAGTAATTGATGGTCAGAAAGGACGTCTCCGTACCGGTTTCCGCATGCGTTTGAAGAAAAAGGAAAGAGAAAATGATTTCTATGCTTTTACGCCTGTCAACAATATGGGAAGTCTTTTATCCGTTCCTACAATAAATCTGGATGGTCAGAACTTCCAGCCCGGGAATTATGTTCCGGGAACATTCGTTGATCCTTCTTTCCTTGGCAATCTGGATTTATTCAATCCGGCGTTGTTCAATGGCAAGCTGAAACCTGAAAAATATCTATCCAGCAACTACAATGCAAAGGAGCAGATTTATGCAGGTTATATCCGTTGGGACCAGGATTTTAATGATCAACTATCCATGATCGTTGGAGCCCGTGTAGAAACAACACAGATTGATTACACCGGAAACTATGTTATGAATGAAAAGGATCTGGTAGGGCAAATCAATAATACCAATACCTACACAAATGTACTTCCGAATATTTCCTTCAAATATGTTCCGGTGCAGGATCTTGTGCTTCGGGCAGCATTTACGACAGCACTTGCCCGCCCGAACTACTATTCACTGGTTCCTTATCTGAATGTAATTTCAGAAGATGAAATCGTTGCCGCCGGAAATCCGAATCTGAAAGCAACGTATGCTTATAATTTTGATTTCATGGCAGAAAAATATTTTAAATCTGTCGGGATTCTTTCCGGAGGCGTTTTCTACAAAAATCTGAATGATTTTATTTATACCTATTCGAAAAGGAATTATACCGCCAATGACTTTGCGAATGACTTTGCAGGACAAACCAATCCGATTCCGGCCGGAGAAAGCAACTGGAAGTTTACCCAGCAGCGTAACGGTGACAATGTAGATATTTATGGTTTTGAGGTCGCTTTACAAAGACAGCTTGACTTTATTCCGGGAGCTTTCTGGAAAGGACTTGGAGTATATGTCAACTATACTTATACCAAATCGAAGGCAAAAGGAATTACCAATGAAGAAGGCGTTGAAAGAACAGATGTAGGATTTCCGGGTGCAGCGCCTCATATGTTCAACGGATCTTTATCGTGGGAAAACAAACGTTTCTCAGCCAGAGTTTCCATGAATTATGCTTCTCATTATATTGATGAGCTGGGTGGCAAGGCATTTGATGACCGTTATTATGACAAACAGTTTTTCCTTGATGCCAATGCTTCCTACAAGATTACAAGCCAGCTCAGAGTCTTTGCAGAGGCCAATAATCTGACGAATCAACCGTTAAGATACTATCAGGGAATCCCGGGCAGAACCGCTCAGGCTGAATATTACAGACCGAGGTTTACAATGGGAGTGAAATTTGATTTTTAAAACAAACATGAAAAACATACATTATATACTGGCTCTTTCAGTTCTTCCTTTTGTGATCAACTGCAGCGGGCAGCACCAACTAACAGAAAAATTAAAACCAACTGTTATCACAGAAACAGTTGTTCATGATACCGATGATCCTGCGATATGGATCAATCCTCAGGATGCTTCAAAAAGTATCATCATCGGAACAGATAAAGATACGGATGGAGGCTTGTATGCATTTGACCTTAACGGAAAAATCATCAATAAAGTTTTAGGATTAAAACGTCCCAACAATGTTGATCTTGAATATGGTTTTATTTTAAATGGAAAAAAAACCGATATTGCAGCAGTCACTGAAAGAGAAACCAATACAGTAAAATTATATTCTCTTCCCGAACTGAAAGAAGTGGGAGAAATCTCTGTATTTGAAGGAGAAACAGCACGTGGCCCGATGGGAATTTCAATGTATAAAAATCCACAGACAGAAGAAATATTTGTCATTGTGGGAAGGAAATCAGGTCCGGCTGACGGGTACTTATGGCAATATAAACTTTCTGAAAAAAACGGTTCCATCACCGGAGAAGTGGTACGGAAATTTGGGAAATACAGCGGTCTGAAAGAGATCGAAAGCATTGCTGTAGATGACGAAATGGGTTATATCTATTATTCTGATGAGCAGTTCGGGGTTCACAAATATTATGCTGATCCGGAAAAAGGAAATGAAGAATTATCCGTTTTCGGAAAAGGCGATTTTACATCTGATGTGGAAGGAATTTCGATCTATCCTACTTCCAAAGGGAAAGGATATATTCTGGTTTCCAATCAGCAGAATGATACTTTCAATGTCTATTTAAGGGAAGATCAATCTAAGGGAAGAATTGCAGAAATCCCTGTTTCTACACTGGAAAGTGACGGTTCTGAAGTGACCAATGTTAACTTAGGTCCGAAATTTCCAAAAGGCGTTTTTGTTGCGATGAGCAATGGCAGAGTATTTCATTATTATGACTGGAGAATGGTTGAAAAAGCAATACAATCTGCGGTAAAGGCTAAAAAATAAAAGAATTTTGAACCATTAAGGCTGATATAAGGTTTTAAGAGTATTAAGTTGAGTTACAAGTATGAGATTGCTTCACCTTTGGTTCGCAATGACAGGTTGCCCATCTTAATACTCTTCATTTTTTCATTATTCTTAATGGTTTATAATCTTAATAGCTTTTCAACGCAAAGTTGATTCTAACGGTAGCAATATTTTAGGAAGCAAAGAAAGAGTTGATTTGCAATCAACCGATGGAGCTAAATTTTTACCCACAAGCTTTTTAAGCAGCTTGCTGCAAATCTTTGCTACCTTAAAAGTAAAAAATTATCTCTTAGACTTTGCGTTAAAATTTAATTTCATTCTTATAAAGTAAAGCTCATT
The DNA here is from genome assembly GCF_900636535.1 of Chryseobacterium gleum. Taxonomy (NCBI): domain Bacteria; kingdom Pseudomonadati; phylum Bacteroidota; class Flavobacteriia; order Flavobacteriales; family Weeksellaceae; genus Chryseobacterium; species Chryseobacterium gleum. Next base: position 234,059 of record NZ_LR134289.1, on the reverse strand, counting down.
CTAATACTCTTTATTTTTCATTTCTTTCACTGAATATGTTTCCTCAAAAACTCTGCGGTGAATGATGTTTTATTTTTCAAAAGATCCGTAGGAGTTCCTTCAAACAATACTTCTCCTCCAAATTTCCCTGCACCGGGCCCCATATCAATAATCCAGTCTGCCTGCGAAATAATATCAAGATTGTGTTCGATAACAATCAGCGTATTACTATGATCTACAAGACCGTTAAAAAATGTAAGCAGCTTTTGGGTATCGCTTGGATGCAGCCCTGTGCTTGGTTCATCCAGAATAATAATCTGATTGGTATTTTTCAGTTCCCTTGTCAGTTTCAGGCGTTGTCTTTCGCCTCCGGAAAAGCTGTCCAGCCTTTGTCCTAATGTCAGATAATCAAGTCCCAGCTTTATCAGAAGATCAAAATTTTTAAGAACAAATTCTTCTTTAAAAAAATCAACGGCCTCAGAAACCGTCATGTTCATAACTTCTGCAATTGTTTTTCCATGGTATGTATACTTCAGCACGTCGGGATCAAATCCTGAACCGCCACAAACCTCACACGGCTGTTCAATATCATCCATAAAAGCAAGGTCAATTTTTTCTATTCCCAATCCTTTACAGTTTTTACAGGCTCCTTCACTATTTCTGCTGAACAGCTTGTCTGAAACCTTATTAGATTGTGTAAAAAGCTTACGAACAGTATCCGATATTCCGAGATAAGTAAGCAAATTGGAGCGGGCACTTGCAGCGAACAACGACTGATCAATAATGGTCACATCCGGATAAAGCTCAGGTAAAATACGATTAATCAGAGTACTTTTACCGGATCCTGCCACTCCGGTTACAACGGTCATTATTCCGGTCGGGATTTTTACAGTCACGTTTTTAAGATTATACCTGTTGGCATTTTTAATTTCCAGATAACCATCAGGTTTTCTGAATTCTTGTTTGATGGAAGGTTTCTTTGCGAAATAAGAACCTGTTTTGCCAGCCGAATTTTTTAAATTTTTAAATGTTCCGTCATACACCACCTCCCCTCCATTTCTTCCTGAACCGGGACCAATATCAATAACCCGGTCAGCCATTTTGATCAGGTCAGGATCATGCTCTACAATTAAAACAGAATTTCCCTTATCTCTGATCTGCTGTATGATGGTGATGATGTTCTGCAGATCTTTCGGATGAAGTCCGATACTGGGTTCATCAAAAATATATAAGAGGTCTACCAGGCTGTTTCCCAGACTCCGAACCATTTTTATACGCTGAGACTCTCCTCCGGAAAGGGTATTGGTACTTCGGTCTAAAGTCAGATACTGCAGCCCGATCGTAATGATATTCTGCAGTTTTGCTGAAAGCTCTTTGATAATAACTTCATATGCCCCTGCATCCAGAGAGGTAATAAATTCCAGCAGCTCGTCTACGGAAAGCGCCATACAATCTGCGATATTCATTCCCTGAATTTTACAGGATAATATTTTTTCATTCAGCCGTTTTCCGTTGCATGAAGGGCAGGTTTTGGTGATCACAATATTTTTCAGGGCATCTTTTCTTGTGATGTTTTCTTTAGAATCTTTTTTCAGGAATGCTTTTTCAATTCTTGGAACAATACCTTCGTATTTTACTGTTTTTCCCCATTCCTTATGAGGATGTTTAGGCTTGTGCTCCGGTGCGTACAACAAGGTTTCCCATTCTTTATCGGTGAAATCTTTCAGCTTTTTATCATTATCGAAATAACCTGATAAAGTATATCTTGTTAAACGCCATCCGCCTGGCTGAAAAGTCGGAAACCTTACGGCCCCTTCGTGCAGAGATTTTTCATGATCAATTAAGGCATTCACATTCAATGTCTGAACAAATCCCAATCCTTCACATTCCAGGCACATTCCCTGTGGATGATTGAATGAAAAAACATTGGAATATCCTACGAACGGCTCTCCCATTCTGGAAAACAAAAGCCGTAAAGAAGCAGACACGTCCGCTGCCGTTCCCACCGTAGATCTGGCATTGCCGCCCAACCGTTTTTGATTGATAATGATTGGAACATTCAGATTTTCAATTTTATCTACATCCGGAAGGCCATAATGCTGCAAACGGTTTCTGATAAAACTGTTCTGGGTCTCGTTAATCTGTCTTTGTGCTTCAGCCCCAATCGTTTCAAAGACCAATGATGATTTTCCGGAGCCCGATACTCCCGTAAAGACCACGATCCTGTATTTTGGGATTTTTATGGAAATATTTTTGAGATTATTCTGACGGGCATTCGTAATTTCTATATTTTCCATGATAAAAATACTTAACTTTGTTAATATTTAACTAAGTTAAGCATATTTGTAATGAAACCCATTGAAAAAGAATTTTTTAACACATTTACTGATTTCCAGTGCCTTATTCTGGCACACATGAACCGGGGTGATATTAACGGTGTAACGGCTGCTCATTATAATATTATTGAATTTATTTTAAGAAAAGGAAGCGCTACGGGAAGAGAAATCTCAACAGCGTTTAACATCAGTCAGGCAGCCATTTCAAAGCAGCTGAAATTTCTGATCAGTCATGATTTTATTATCAGAAAACAGGAAGAAAGAGATCACAGAAAGTTTAATCTTTCGGTGACCGATAAGGGAAGGTTTATCATAGAAAATTCTGAGACATTCCGTAAGAATATTACACGGCAGGCAGCTTCTATACTTACTTCTAAAGAACTGCAAACTTTTAACAGTCTGCTGGGTAAAATTTTAAATGAAATAAAACTGTAATACTCAATTCTTATTTATAGGTACCAAATACTCTGTCCCAGATAGAAGTATAGAATCCGAAATTTTTACTTTCATCCAAATGATGCTGATTGTGAAACCTGGTTGTTCCCACAAAAAAGCGATCAAAGGAAACCGGAAAAAACTCCCTGTTCAGATGTCCTATGGTTCCCCAGATCAGATTAAGCAAAAGATAAATTGAAATGGAAACTACAGAAAAATCATATCCTATAAGTAAAGCCAGCATCATGAGCCCGAATCCTATCGTTTCAAAAGGATGCAGTACGAAAAGGCTCAAAAAATTGGTACTGACATGCTCATGATGTTTCCCGTGCAGCATTTTATACAGGAAAGGTAAATGCGCGGTAAAATGGAAGAAATACATCAGCAGGTCCATCAAAAGAAGCAAAGAAACAACTTCCATTGCTATTCCCATGAAGGATTCTGTATGTCCAAGCACTATCCATCCGTTTTTCCATAAAAAAGCTCCGAGTAACATAACAAAACTGTTACATAATATGGTAAGCAGGCTTAAGTAAAAATCAGATCTTTTGACAGGATGATTTTTCTCCTGCAACAGACTTTTACGGCATGTTTTTTCAATAAAAATAAATAGACTTATGGAAAACAGGTAGAGAAAAACATTGACAATCAGGCTGAATATGATCCATTCCGGCCAGGAAAACTGCCAGAATATATTTAAATAACCAGAAAGTTCAGCTTGATTAAAATTCATAAATCCTTCATCCTTCAACTTGATGTCATAAAGGTATGAATTTCACCGCAAAGTCAGCTATAAAGTCTGTATCTGTGCTATTTCTGTCTTGCCTTTCTTCTGAGTTCCCGAAGTCTTGAGGTTAGCTTTTTTCTTAAATCATTATGATATGCGCGGTAATTTTTGATGCTGTTTTCCAGGTTCTTCTTATTAAGCAGATACTCTTCATACAGATGGCTCAGTTCTGAAATCTGGGTAATCACCTCTGAAGGCTGGCTTTCAGGATCTTCCGCAGCTTCTATCAGCAGACGGTAATATTCAATACGGCTGGTCAGGTTCATGTGAAGTTTTGGTTCTATTCCCTGCATGGTTTTATGATTTTATGGTGTTTCTGAATAGATTGAAGCAACAGACTAAAAGACTAAATAGCAAAATGGCAAAGAGACTTTTATAGATTGTACTTTAATTATTCTATATTTTATTTTTATTTGTCATTATTAAAAATCCGCAATCAGCTATTTTGCCTTTCACTATTTTACTTTTTTACTCCTTCGCTTTTTCGCTTTTCGATATAAGTTACTTCCCCGCTACGATAGGCGGCACATCACTCTGAAATAAAATTCTGATATTTCCATTCTTTTCTTTATCTGCTGATTTGAAATATCCTCCATTCAGAACTGTAGCGATAAGGGTTTCATCAGGATCTCCCAGAGGTAATAACGGAAGTCCTGCATATTCATTAACGATTACCTGTGGTGAAATTCCATTGCTATATTCTCCGGAGCCACCAGCATTAAATACTTTGTAGATTACCGGGTGGATCTGCCAGGAAATTTTTCTGGGTTTACGTTTATCTTCCACTACAAATCCTGCCATATCTTTCCCCAAAGTGGTATTTCCAATCTGAATGACCTGCATATACGGCTTCAGATTATTGATGACAATTTCAGCGGCAGATGCTGTACTGTTGGAAGTAAGGATGAAAACTTTCTGTAAACCTAACGCATTGGCCCGTAGAGTTGTGAAATCTAAAGCTTTGGAATCATAGGCAATTTGCTCTGCAAATGTTCTTTTTACTTCACCTCCGTTTTTATTTCCTTTAAAAATAATGAATGGTGAAGCGGATGAAAGACCGACAGGAATCAGGGAACAAAGTGCAGCCGCAGAAGATACCGAGCCTCCATAATTGTAACGGAGATCAAGGATCAGCTCCTGCACGCCGGCAGTTTTAAATTCTGCAAATTTTTGATTCAGAGCCTGGGTCATCCCGTCCGGAAAATCATAGATATACAGGTAACCAACTTTTTTATTGTTTTTATCAAAAATCTTAGATAAGATGGGTTGTTCAAAAGAGAAGCCGTAATAAACGGTAATATTTTTTTCATTGATGACAGCTCCATTCTGCCATTTTCCAACGGTAAGTTCTACAACGGTCTGATCTTTAATGGATGCAGCCATAGCTTCAGCATTGGCGGCCGTCATTACTTTCCCGTTGACTTTGGTAATGATCATACCCCGTTCCAGCCCTGCATTGAAAGCCGGAGAGTTTTGAAGGACCAGCTTAACCACAGTAACCACTTCATTATTGTCCAGCTGAACAATGGTATAATCAAAACCGTACATATTCCTTATAGAACGTGGATAGGTAGAGGAATCTTCAGTATTCACCATGAAAGAAAACCGGTCCTGGGGAGATAGCAGGCTTTTAAAAAAATCTTTGGCAGGAAGTCTGTAATCCGGTTTTGCAGGCATCTGATCTGCCCAGTAATAGTACCGTTTCATACTGTCCTGAACCCAGAGATTCACAGCTTCTGTGCTTCCTTCCGGGAAAACAGGTGCGCTTTCGTCATTATTATTTGTACATGAAATGAGAAAGGCTGCGATCGCAAAGCATAGAAGTTTTAAAAAGTTTTTCATATGTATTACAGATATTCTGCCACATCAATATCCCCTTTTACTACCCATTCCCCATTTTCCATTTTTTCCTGAAGGACGATCATATTGGCTCCTGTGTGCTGTTTTAATTTCACCTGAATCATTTTAGATCCTGCATAGGGTTCTGTAGTTCCCGGCTTGTATAATTCAAGATAAACCGGAGCGGTTGAGCTGAAAAAACTATAGACTTTCACTGCAGTAAAATTATCTTTACTGATATTATCAAATTCAGCCAGCACTACTCCGTTTTCTCTTTTCAGAATACCTTTTACATTTTTCAGAGAAGTTCCGGAAAGTTCGCCCAGGTTTGGAAAAATAAATTCAAATCCTACTTTTCCGAGATTCACCTGGGGTTTTACAGCATAAGTCTGCAGGTAAATCCCCGGAAGATTAAAAAAGTAAAGATCTTTATAGTCATCTATATTGTCATAAGTAATATTGTATTTTGCAATTTCAGCGCCTGTTTCATTGTTATAAACAGACAGTTTATTGGTTTCTCCCTGATCCAGTACAAACTGAAGCTGGGTTTCTATTTTATTGGTATAAGACGTTTTTCCGTCAATGGTTACAGGCTGACCGTTAAACCTCAGCTGTAGCACATCAGGTTTTGAAAATCCTTTGATATTAACTTCTCCGGGTTTCTGTACTTTATCATATAACTCCATCGTATTGTTGTCTGTGCATGAAAACAGTACAGTGAATAACAGTAGTAATGCGAAGATTTTATTCATCTTTCTTCAATTATTTCTTGTAAACTTTAAAAATATTGCCCGGCCCTTGAGCCGGGCAATACACAATTATAAAAAAACTAGTTGGATATGTTCCGGATAGCTTTTTTCAAAGACTCTCCGTTATTTATATTTAAAATTTCATGGTGATTCTGACATCAGATTCTAAAGGATTAGAATAATGATTATTTCTTAATAAATTTCAGTCTTTCCGTAGTCTTTCCATCAGTAATTTCCGCGATATACGCTCCTGGTGTAAGACCAGCCAGATGAATTGCTTTGGAATACTGAGCGGTTAATACTTTTTGTCCTGCTGCATTGTAAATACTGACTACGGTTATATTTTCTTTCAATGCCTGATTAAGCTGCAGCTGCAAAGATTCTTTTACCGGATTTTCTGCAATTTGTGTTACAATTTTGTTTCTTTTTACATCCTTAGTTCCCAAAAATGAATCGGCATAAATTCCTATTTCATCAATATTAATATTCTGGATATTATTTCCGCTTGCCTTTCTGTTGGCCCACATCCCGATATAGATTTTCTTCCCTGCAAAAGCAGAAAGATCTACAAGGGATTCTACAAACTCCGTAAGATCCGCCGGAAATGGATTGGCAGAATCTCCTACCTGTATTTTATAGGCACTTGAAATATCATTGCCATTGGCGTCTACCGTCATTGCCTGAAAATCAGATAATGCAGGAACTTCTTTCTGTGGTGTGCTTACATAGATAAAAAGATCTCTGGCAACAATGGTATGAGTAGATCTCTGTCTTCCGATATAAGCTGCTAAAGTGACAGTTCCTGAAACATTTGTAAGATCAATTTGTGGAGAAATAATCCAGTCATTTTCCGTTGCAAATCCTGTAGCATTTCCGGTTGGAACCAAACTGATCGAATGGCGGAGAACGCCTGCTGTACCATAGGTTAAAGATGTTCCGTTGTGATAGATATTTTGTCCCTGTACCCATCCGTTGCCATTGCTGTTCAGATCATGGAAGGTCCATCCCTGAAGATCAGCAGGAGTGTCGAAAGAATTCCCCCATACCAGAGACTGTGCTGCAGCCACGTGGGATAAAAACAGAACAGATGATAAAATTATTTTTTTCATAATGCTGATGATTAAGATTTTGAAGAAAGCAAGGAATCAGCATGTGCTGTTCCCTGCTTTTTTAAAGATTTTTATTATTCTACAATCGTGAAATTGTATTTTGTCCAGATTCCCTGGAAGTTTCCACAGTTTCTTGGAGATACATTCCAGCTTCCTTCGTTGTAGAACGGCTGGCTCATACCCCATAGAGATGCAGGAGTACCAGTGGCAAGGTTAGCTGCAGGAATTCCTGCTGTACCTGTACCCGTAACTGAAGTAGTAAATCCGTGGATCTGGATGGTATTGTATGCTGAAGCTGAAGAAAGTTCAGAACCTGTACCTTCTACTTTGATTCCAACAGGATATCCTGTAACTACGGCATTGTTTAATGTTAATCTTCCGTGTCTTCTGATGTGAATACCGTTTTCATACAAAGCACCTTTAGCAGAGTTCTTAGGACCTACAATAGTAAGGTTGTTGATTACCGGGTGAGTCAATAATGAAGTAGAAGAACCATCTGCGTTGTTATCAAGCTCAATACCGTTAGAATCCGGGCTAGCTCCGCTAAGACTATGTGTAGAGTTATAATCTGCCAAAGCTAATGCACAAGTAATCGTTCCTGTATATCCGTTATCGAAATCGAAATTATCATCATCCGCAGCAAAAGAAACAAGGTTTGAAGCGTTTACAGTACCACCAAAGAATTCAAAAGAATCGTCTTTCCCGAAAGATACCTGGATATGATCCAGAGTCGTTCCGCTTCCTACTCCTCCTAAAGTAAGACCGTTGATTTCATTTCCTGAATTCGGAGCTAAAAGATCGTATCCTGCAAACTCAATACGTACATATTTCAATGTTCCGCCGTTATGAGAAGAATTAGTACCTCCATAATAGAAATCAGGACCGGATAATCCTTCGATTGTTTTTGTAAAAGGCGTGTTTGTAGGAGCATCTCCTAATATAATAACCCCTCCGAAATCACCAGGAGCAGCAGTAGTATCTTCGTTTCCATCCAGCAATTTGTAGCTGGTGAAGATGATTGGCTGAGCTTCTGTACCTGTTGCATTGATTTTTCCTGTTTTAGCAATTACCAACACTCCTGTAGCTGTATTGTTAGTGTTTGGCTTAGCTTTAATGAATGTACCCGGCTGGATTGTTAATGTAGCACCATTTTTTACGGTTACAACTCCATCTAATTCAACTACACCGCTCCATGTAGTATTTGTAGTAATAGCACCACTTACACTGGTTACCGGAAGAGCCGAAGCTGTAAGGTACTCAGCAGAAGTAGATTTCATTTCGAATGGAGATGATGAATCCGCCAGTTGATCGTTTTGACAAGCTGTAAGAGATAATGCTGCCACTGCAATTAGAGTTAGTCTTTTCATTGTTATAATTTTTAATAAATCCGGTCGTGTTATTTTTTATACCAGATCAGTTTTTTATTCAGGAATACCTTCCTCTTATTCCTTCGATTTGTTTTTTGGTGTTCCTCCCATCGCTGCAGGAGGAGCTGCATTGCGGGAGTTCCCTTGAGAATCGTTAAAGCTCGGGAAAACTTATAACGCCGGCTTTGTCAGAACTGTACTGTTGTGCGCATCATCAGTTTAATCAGTTTTGATCAGGTTACCGGAACCTGTACGCTGCTATAATTAAGATATCTTTCTGTATCTGTTGATATACTTTTAAAAAGTATAATTCACACTCAGGCTGAACATTCTTCCGCTGTAAGCCCGAAACATAATTTTATCAATATTTTTATCGTACCTGTCTGTAGCTCCCGGAAGAAGATCCCATGCTTCCCTGTCTGTACCTACATTACTTCCGCCTCCGTTTTTTTCAGCGAGATAAGAATTGAAGTTGTTGTAATATTCCTTAACCCTGTTAAAAATGTTTCTCACATTAAATTTTACTTCAAAGTTTCTGTCGCGGAGAAATTTATAGGAGATCTGGGCATCTGCCACTGCATAAGGACGCTGGATTTCCTCTCCTTTGTAAGCATACCCTACGGTGATGTACTGGTCTCCTTTTGCGTTATACAAAAAACTCATACCCAGCCGGTTTCCATCATAAATAAGTCCAAGGTTGTAAGCATAAGGAGTCTGTCCGTAAAGCGGTCTTTTCACTTCGTAAGTTTCATCATTGTCTCCCGTTTTATATAGATCTTTAAAAGCCACTACTTTCGTATCATTATAGGTGAAGTTTCCGCTTATGAAAAGCTTTTCCAGAAAGGTTCCATCTGCAATAAATCCTAAATTCTTTCTTACCTCAGCTTCCACTCCCAATAATTTTGCATTTTTCGAATTACCATTATAAAGATATAAGTTGCCTTCGCTGGAAATATGTCCTTCACGTTCTATGGGTCTGTCTATATTTTTATAATACAACCCTGCAGAAAATATTTCTCCCAACCCTGGAAACCATTCAAATTTGAAATCATAATTATTAATGACAGAGGATGTCATTTCGGTATTATAAATTAAACCATTAGCTATCGGATCGAAATAAGGAAGTCCTGTTCTTTCATTAAACTGAGGGCGAATAACAGATCTGTTGTAAGCAAGCCTTAGATTAATTTTATTGGTGGGACTGTAGGTAAAGTTCGCAGAGGGCATCCATTGCCATGGTTTATCCTCAATGGCCGCTCTTTCTACATTCTTTGTATCACTTGGATCTAATTGCTGTGAAATAAGATCATATTTAAAGTATTCTGCACGAAGTCCCCAAACTAACCTTAATTTCTTCCAACGGTTATCAAACATGACAAAAACCGCATGCTGACTAACCTCTCCTTCATACTTGTCATTTTTATACAATGGCTTGGTTTCCCAGCCAATACCACCCGGAACATAATGAGAGCCATTAAACCATTCAGCAAGCGAACCATACATCGTCAAATAGTTCTTTTCGCTGTTCGGAACGTCCCGGTTTTCGTCAACACGAAGAAAAAACTTCTGCTGTTGGTTGGTATTGTTTTTTATAGCACCAGCATATCCTGTTTTAATTGTATTTTTAAAGCTTCCTGCATCCATATCCCACTTAACGGACGCACCGTAATTGTAATCTGTTTCTTTGTTTTCTATATATCCTCTGTAAAAATCGGCTCCGGAATTATAGATCTTATGAAATGTGAGAATTTCATTTCCGATAAAGTCGTACCTGGTAATATACTGTGTGTAATCTTTAGTATCGGATGCCACTCCTGTACGGGCTGCAAACCAACTGATCTCTGTATTACCCATTTTATGGCTTCCTTCCAGTTTATTTTGTAAAAGGGTTTGAAAAATCGGGTAATTGGTATTATCCGTATAAGGCCTGTCAAGGCTTTTGATCTGTTCCGGATCATTATTGGGTATAATACCGTTATAAAAGTAATTATAAGCTAATTCTGCATTGACAGCCATTCCACTTCCGGTTGAATATTCATTCCATCCGGTTACTCTTGTCAGTGTATTATCAAAAATATGGGTATAGGAATTACGGAACGAGATTCTGTTTTTCCCAAGTTGCAATCCAAAATTAAGCATCCCTGCCAGTGTAGAATTGTAATTATAGGAAGCTCCGCTGTTTTTGAAATTATAGAATGGAATCTGTCCGTTTGCATCTGGCATTCCCGTGGTATCCAACCAGTTTCCTCTTCCTGTATGGTCTATGTCCAGTTTATTTTGCTCATTTCTGATGACAAATGCTCCGGCAAACCCCCATTTATTATTGTTTTTAAGAGCATAGGTTCTTCCCAGTGCCAGCTGTATATTAGATCCCATATCACCTTTGGTTGTATAGGTGCTGAAATTGTCATTGGTAAACTGTCTGGACTGCTCAAAAAATCTTGGATCGGTCCAGTTCATCGGCTCAAGTCCTTTGGGAAAGTCCCTTGTCCCGTCATCATACCCGAAATAATCGTACTTTCCTCGTTTACGGGTCAGAAATTCTTTGAAGGCAGACTGATCATTATACGAAGTTCCCATTGTTACTGTTGTAAAATTTTCGTTGGGAATATCTTTGGTCCTTACTTCCACATACCCTCCTGCGAAGCTGGCATTCATATCAGGTGTTGCAGATTTGCTTACCACTACACTTTCTACCATGGCAGTAGGAATGATATCGAATGAAAAATTCTGGTTATAGGCTTCCGTACTTGGAAGATTAATTCCGTCCATGGCTGCGGTATTCCAACGCTCTCCCATAGACCTTACCACTACATATTTATTATCAATAGTGGTAATTCCTGTTACCCTTTTCAAGGTTCCTCCCACATCGCTGTCCGGAGTTTTGGAAATCTGTTCTGCCGAAATACCATCACTCATCTGAGCGGCTTTCTTCTGCTGTGCAAGAAGCCCGGCCTGGGTATCTGCCTTGCGGGCTGCAGTAATCACAACTTCCTTGATGTCTGTTATTTTATCAGACGCTTTGTTTAAAGCAAATGACACAGAATTGGTTTCATTATTGATAACAGATAATTTCTGAACTCTCAGCGTATTATATTTAGGTGCTTTTATTGTCAGGTTATAAGTTCCTGAGGGAAGATCTACCGTAAAATCTCCATTATTATCTGTTACTGCAGTTTTCTGAGCAATACTCACCTCAGCTCCGATCACAGGATTCCCTACCTCATCTACGATTTTACCGGAAATACGTCCGTTTCCCGGTACAGAAATGTTAGAATTTTCATATTTTATCGAAATAAGATCACCATGCAGACGGTACACAACCGGAAGGCCATTGGTAATATCCTTCAGGCAGTTGTTGACAGAAGTATTTTCACATTTCACTCCTTTTACCTTCAGCTCTTTTATATCTACTTTGGAATAAGCCAGTCTCATCCCCGTTTTTCCTGCAAATTCTTCCAAAACTTCAATCAACGGTCTGTTGGCAGGTACAGAAAATGTTACTTTCTGAACCAGCTCCTGAGCTTCTGCGGCTACAGTAAAAAATAAGGCTGCTATGGTAATCCCACATTTCAAACTTTTCATACTTAAAGTGTTCTCTTGATTATGATTATTTAATTTTTAATAGTGATTATTTTTTCAGGATATAGGTGTTTTCTTTTTTCTGCACTTCCAGTCCAAGGATAAAAGCCAGCGATTCAATATTTTCACCGACTGTTCCTCCAGTAAAGTCTGCCGTGATTTTTCTGTCTTCAGCTTCTTTAGGATACAATACTTTGGTGTTATAGCTGTTTTCCAGAACAGTTACCACCTCTTTTAGCGGGACATCATTAAAGCTTAAAGACAATATTGAAGAAACTTTGCCGGCTGATTTCCTGACCGGTTTCAATGATATGACCGCAGTTGTATGGGCAATCCCGAAATTGGTCCATTTCTGATTCGGTGTAAGGAAAGAAACCGGAACTCCCGGAGAAGATACAGCCACCTTCCCTTCATAAAGATCGACCGCTTTTTTCTTCCCGGATTGTGAAATTTTAAATACGGTTCCCAATACTTTGGTGCTGAAGCCGTCTGCACGAACAATGAAAGGATGCAGTTTTGATTTGGCCACGGAGAATATGGCATCCCCTTTTAAATCCACCACTCTGGTATCAGCAGGAAATGATTTTGCTACGGTCATTTCAGCTCCCGGTAAAAGGGTAACTACCGATCCATCTTCAAGATGAACAGTACGGTTTCCTGATTTGGCCATATAAACATCAGGCCTGATAAACATGGTGTAGGTGAAAATTCCTCCCAAGGACAAAAGCAGAATAATAACCGCAGCAATTTTATATAATAGATGTGTTTTTAAGTTTTTTGCAGATGAAACCGAAATAATATCTGTTGGAGAAAAATAATGTTCCAATCCGGATAAAACCCTTTCTTTGGATGCTTTCCTATGAACAGCATCCAGCTCTTTTTCAGCATGAATTTTCCATTGTTTTAAAAGTTGATTTTCTTTTTCAGAAACCGGATCTTCCGAAACTTCCCGTTCCCAAAGTCTGAAAACAAAGGATTCAATATTTTTATAAGTCAAACGTTTTTTCATAGAGTCTTTCATCGTATTCACAGATACTTCTATCTATAAGACAGTGAAAATGAAAAACTTCCCCGGAGCATTCTTAACGTTATATTCACATTACAACCTAATTGTTAATAATTTTCGTTCTTTTTCACATTTACTCAACATTAACATCCCATTTAGGCCTCTTTTTTCAGAAATATTTAATCTTACCATCCCCAAAGTTCACAAAAAGTTAATTTTCCTTTAGGTAATTTTGTAACAGAATATGAGCCCAACAGACTATACATTATTAAAGAAAATAAAATCAGGTGACCGCCCTGCATTTATGCTGCTGTATGACCGATACTGGGATAGTCTATATAGCTTTGTTTTTGTACGGACCCGGGATAAAGAAATTACTGAAGAAATCCTTCAGAACCTTTGGGTGAAGCTCCTTGAGCATACAGATACCATACAGACTGACGATTCTGAAAGTGCAAAAGGTTATCTTCTCCGCCATCTCCATTACCGGATTATTGATTTTTATAACAGCCATAAAAAGACTCCTCCTACGCTGAGCATAGATGAGTTTGATATTCCACATGAAATTGATACGGCAGATACGGATTATTTTGAAATCCTTGAGGAAAATGAAATTTCTGCTTTGTTACTGATGATTGATGAAGTGGTTTCCCGGCTTCCTTCAACAGAACAGCAGGTCTACGATATGAGAATCAGGAAAAATATGTCTGTCAGTGAAACGGCAGAAGCATTGGGGCTCAGCAATAAAACTGTAAGTAATAAATTAAGCAGAGCCTTGGGTGAAATCAGGGAACAGCTGAATCCTGAGTATCAGTCATCTAAAAAACTGGTTTCTATCTTGTTTTTGATGGAGATTTTGACGAGGTATTGAGATGTAGTTCGGGATGCGAGGTGCGTGGTTTTGTGAATAGTCAATTTGATATGCAGTCAATGGTCAATTTCTTATAGTATCTACTAAATTCACAGTGAAGCGGATTCACCTTTTAACGTCAATGGTCAATTTGCTATGCAGTTAATGGTCAATTTCTTATAGTGTCTACTAAATTCACAGAAAAGCGGATTCACCTTTTAATGTCGATGACCAATTTGCGGCACAGTCAATAGTCAATTTTTATAACGTCTATCAAAATTCACAGCAAAGCGGATTCACCTTTTAACGTCAATGGTAAATTTGCTTTGCAGTCGATAGTCAATTTTTATAATGCCTATCAAAATTCACAGCGAAGCCGATTCACCTTTTAACGTCAATGGTCAATTTGCTATGCAGTCGATCGTCAATTTTATAGTTTCTACTAAATTCACAGCGAAGCGGATTCACTATTCACTATTCACTATTCACTATTCACTAAAAACCGGCAGTGATGCACTGCTAAAGCTCGGTATTTTAAAGTCGGCAAGGCTGGAGTTTATATTTTCGTCATTATTTGTGAAAATAATGGTTTTCATTCCTGCTTCTTTTGCTGCTTTTAATCCTGAATGGCTGTCCTCAATCGCAATACAGTGCTCAGGAGAAATCCCAAGATTTTTTGCAGAAGTAAGATAAACAGCGGGATGAGGTTTTCCCTGGATTTCGAATTCTGATGAATGAATGGTATCAAAAAGATCTCTAACCTCAAGCTTTTCAAGAACAGCATGGGCCACCCGTAAGGGAGCGTTTGTAGCCAATCCTATTTTATAATCATTGTTCTTAAGATTTCTGATGAATTCCTGAACACCGGACATTGTACAATCATTGGTGTGTATCATTTCAATCACCCTGGTAACCACTTTATTTTCCAGATCAGATGCATCAAAATTTTCCCATGGAAATCTTTCATACCAGAATTCTGTTACTTCCTGTGTTGTCATATACTTTGTTTGTGCGGCAAGTTCTTCTGTTACCTCTACGCCATAGGATGAAAAAACATCCAGCTCGGCCTGGGCCCAGAATTTTTCTGAATCTACCAGTACACCGTCCATATCAAATATTACTGCTTTTAAAGCCATATTCTGAGTTATGATTATGAATTAAATGATAATGATTGGCTGATTTTATAGACACAGCGCTGTCCCCCGGAAATGATATGATCTATTCTTTCCACTTTATAGTCTTTTCCTATCAGGGATTGGAAATTGGATAGTTCGGCACGGCAGAAACCCTGACATTCAGCGGCAGCAGCACATATCGGGCAATGATTTTCAATCAGAAAATAATTTTGGCCTTCTTTTTTCCATTCTGCCATATAACCTTCTTCACTTCGGACTTTTGCCAAAGATTCCAGACGCTGCTCCAAAGACTGTGTTTTGGAAAGTATTTTTTCATAACGGTCGTGAGTGTTCTTTTCGCGGTCGCTGATCAGCAAGTTTAAAGCATTTTCACCCAAAAGATTTTTCACAGATTTCAGAAGCTGAACAGTTACATCCGCATGGGTATCCGGAAACTGAGCCAGACCTTTTTCAGTAAGAGTATAATAAGCAGATGGGCGTCCTACGCCTTCGCTTTTCACCGAAGACCGGATCCATCCTTCCTCTGCAAGATTCAGTAAATGTTTTCTTGCACCTTCTTTGGTAATCGATAATTCTTCTGCAATAAGAAGTGAAGTAGCTTCCCCTCTCATCTTTAAAAACATCAGAATACGATCTGCAGCTGGCTTCTTCATTTGACAATATTTAGGTTGTTTTATTTTCCAACAACAAATATAGTCATTTTCTATAACCTCAAAAAACAAAGCATAAATTAAACATTTACAACACTTTATTATTTTCATTCATCACTCTAATAAAACAACAAAAAAGTTGTTTTATTCAAATATATTTTTACCTTTGTCATACATTAATTAAAAAAATAAATACGATGAACCCATTTACATTACCGCAGTTACCATACGCTTATGATGCTTTGGCTCCGTTTATAGATAAAGAAACAATGACGATTCATCATCAGAAACACCACCAGGCTTATGTAGATAATTTGAATGCAGCGCTGGAACAAACCAATGAAACTAATGCTGATCTTGATTCGCTACTGCAAAGGATCAGTGAGTACAGTCCAGCTGTAAGAAATAACGGAGGCGGACATTATAATCACTCTTTATTCTGGGAAATTCTTTCTCCTGAACCTAAGCTGAATCCTGAAGGTATGCTTCATGATGACATTACAGCCACTTTTGGAAGTCTGGAAGAACTTAAAGCAGGAATGAAAAAAGCCGGTCTGGCTCAGTTTGGTTCAGGATGGGTGTGGCTGTACGTAAAATTCAACGGATCTCTGGCCATCAGTTCTACTCCTAACCAGGATAACCCGATGATGGACATTCTTTCGATGAACAGAGGTTTTCCGATTCTTGGAATAGATGTATGGGAACATGCTTATTATCTGAACTATCAGAATAAACGTGCAGATTATCTGGATGCCTTCTGGTCTGTACTGGATTGGTCTGCCGTTGAGAAAAAATATGAAGAAGCGTTGTCAAAAATAAGATAGTTAACATGAATTTTTAATAAGCTATGACTGAGGAAATTTTTATCAATAAGGCAAAAGCTTCGGGCATTATTGCTTTTGACCTTTCAGACTACAAACCGACGACGGAAATTGTAGAGCTTGATATTAAAGATCATCTTTTCATGGGAATGATTGTCAAGGAAAAAGAATTTAAAGAATCCATTGCTGAAGTAGATTATTCTGTGTATGATGAAAAAGCAGTAGGAATTATCTGCTCTACAGAGGCCATCGTCCCGCCCTGGGCTTACATGATGATCATGGAAAAGCTTTTTCCTTACGCTTCTTATGTGGATTTAAATAATGCAGAAACAATTCTGCTTGATCTCTGGAAGCGCCGTCTCATTTATGCTGATCTGAAACAGTACAGAAACCAGAAAGTGGTTGTCCGGGCCAATGCCAGCCATGATCCTTCTTTGTATTTGTTAGCGGCCGGACTGCTGAAACCTTTGGTTAAAACATTAATGTATGGCGAAATAGGACTGCCCAAAGTAATTTTTAAACAATAAAAAATGAAAGCAATTATATTCAACGGATCACTGGAAAGAAGAACCATATCTACTTCCGGACTGATTTCGGATTATTTTTCAGAGCGGCTGAAAATGTCAGGCATTCAGACTGATATTTTTACACTTGCAGATTCCGGAATTCCATTATTTGATGTTACACTCACCAAAACTCCCTTGGCAGTGGAACGCATGGTTCAGATGTTTACTGATGCTGATTTGCATATATGGCTGGCTCCTCTTTATCATGGCAGCATTCCGGGAGTGATGAAAAACTGCCTGGACTGGCTCGAAGTAACCGCTAACAGATACGAACCTTATCTCACCGATAAAACAGTAGGAATGGTATGCTGGGCAGACGGCCTACAGGCCATGCAGGGAATCAATACGATGGATTCTATTGCCAAATCGTTACGTGCCTGGCCGCTGCCATTCAGTGTGCCTGTTGTAAGATCATCATTATTTGCATCTGACAATTCAACACAAATTTCGGATCTCTATTCCGGTAAGTTTGATAAGCTTATCAGCATTGCAACTTCTAAAAAAATAGAAAGTTCAGGATTAACAAAATCAGCAGACTAGCTGTCAGACTGATCTTGCCGTGTAAGTGGATGATTTGTTGGCAGATTGATGATTAAAAAATAAAAATTAGCACGCTTTATGCTGCTTATTTTCAAAGAACAGTGTTGAACTGCTATAATTAAGTTTAAGGGGATTTCCGAATCGTTCTCCGTGGAAGAAATCCCTTTTTTAAACCCTAAAATTTCGTGATATGGCTATAAAAATAACAGATGCCTGCATCAACTGTGGAGCCTGCGAACCTGAATGCCCCAATTCAGCCATTTATGAAGGAGCCATTGACTGGCGCTGGAAAGATAAGACAAAGCTTTCAGGACATATCAAATTCCCGGATGGTACGGAAGCTGATGCTGATGCATATAATGAAGCAGTTTCTGATGAAGTCTATTATATCGTTTCCGGAAAATGTACTGAATGTAAAGGCTTTCATGAAGAGCCACAATGCAAGGCGGTATGCCCTGTAGACTGCTGTGTGGATGATCCTGATCATCGTGAAAGTGAAGAGGTACTGCTGGAGCGGCAGAAATTCATGCACAGTGCCTGAAATTGTACCCAACATTTTGTAACAAGAAGCCAGCATTTTCTACTTATTGAGAAACACAATATCAGTCATTTAAATAACACCTGTATTATATGAAACCGATATTATTTTTTCTTGCCTTACTGCCGGCTTTATTATCTGCTCAGACGGATATTCCAACGATCAAAAAAGAATACACCCGGCTTTTAGAAACTTCCTCATATGGAAACAATTCAAAAGCCGGTAAATATTATGATGTCAATGGAATCAAAATGTATTGTGAAACGTATGGCCAGGGACAGCCTTTGCTCCTCATCCACGGAAACGGAGGATCTATTGTAGATTTTTCTAAACAGATTCCTTATTTTTCAAAAAAATATAAAGTGATTGTCGCTGACAGCAGAGCGCATGGAAAGTCTCAGGATAAAGGAGAGGCGCTTACCTATGAAATGATGTCGGATGATTATGCTGAGCTGCTTCAGAAAATGAAAATTGATTCAGCATTTGTTATAGGCTGGAGCGATGGAGCGATTAACGGGCTGTTACTAAGCATGAGGCATCCGGAAAAGGTAAAAAAACTCATCATTACAGGAGCAAATTTAAGACCGGATTCTACTGCAGTACAAGCAGATGTATTCAAAAGAGTAAGCAATAATTATTCAAAATTTAAAGAGCTGTTTGCCCAGAAGAAAGATAAAACGGATCTGGATTATACGGTTCTAAAATATAAAAGATTACTAAGTGAGCAGCCTAATATAGATCCTAAGGCACTCCACAGCATTAAGGTTCCTGTCCTTGTTGTCGGGGGAGATTATGATGTCATCAAACCTGAGCATACCCTGGAAATTTTCCGGAATATCCCTAAAGCCAATTTATGGATATTACCCAACTCCGGGCACAGTACTTTGGTGGTATACACTGATGAATTTAATGCCAAAGCAGATACTTTCTTTAAAACAAAATTCAGAACCATTACAGACCGCGACCGGGAGTTCTGACATAATTAAACTCTGAAATTTCAAAAATTTCAATATTTTATATTTAATTTCAATAGAGGCGGGTTTTAACCCGCCTTCTTATGTTTCATTTTCTTTCGGCTTTAACCAAAACTTATTTGGCTTTAATCTCAGTATAAATTCTTTGAGTAAAAGGAGTTTCTGATCCGACCTCAACACCATATTTCAATACAGCTCCAGCAAACAGTTCCAGTTCGTTTTCTTTCTTTCCTGAATTGATATCAAGCTGTAAGGAAGTTGGAGTTTCAAAAGGAAATGTTGAAGCTTTTTCGAATGTCTTATCAATGATATCTTCCTGAAGATAAATTCCTTTTTTATCGGCAATCTGTTTAATTTCTTTCATAATTTCTGTAGCTTCCTTTTTCTGCGGTTCATCAGTACAGACACTTCCTATGGAAGAATTATGTTTAGCAGTTACCAGTCCGAAGCTGGCAATGAATATGAATTTTGTCCAGATATCCGTTTGTGAATTGTCTTTAAAATCAAAATCAATTTTACTTTCTTTCAGGAGTTCTGTAATCCATTCTGCAGGAGCAGAAAAATGCTCAGGATCTCTTCCGATAATCATTTTCCCTGCTTTTCCCTTATGTTCTACAATTCCTCTTTCTTTAATATGGGAAGCCACATAGATACAGGTTGGAAGAATAGTATGTTCAGGGATTATTTTTCGTATCCTGTCATAAATATCCGCCCCGTTCATCATAGGAAGCAATATGGTATTTTCATTAATGACCGGAAGCAACTGCCGGCATACATTTTCAAGGTCATATTCCTTTACACAGATCAATACCAGGTCAGGGTTTTTAATATCACTGATGTGCTGTAATATAGTATCAGGATGAGTCTGTGGATGAGAATGCTCCGGAGATAACAGAGTCAATCCGTTTTCTTTTACCTTCTCATACGTTTCTCCGCGGGCAACAAAGGAAATATTATACTTTCGGGAAGTTTCATTGGCCTGATTGATTTTAAAACCAAAATATCCACCTACACCACCTAATCCTACAACGACAATATGTTTTTTATTCATGAATTATTTTTAAACAAATATCAGCGATAACACCTGAAATACCACTTGACAAATGAAAAGAAATTATATTTTGTAAATATCCCTTCTGATCCTGCTCAGCGAACTGTCTTTAATTCCCAGATAAGAAGCTATTACTTTTAGAGGAACATACCGGAAGATTTCAGGATCTTTCTTCATCAGGCTGGCATATCTTGTGGAAGCCTTCTGACTGGCCATTTCAATCAGCCTGTCATGAATATTATAATAATTAAGAACAAAAAGAAGCCTGCTGAACTCCCTGAATTCTGGAATATTATGAAAATTATGCTGTACATTCTCCAATCCCGTTTCCCAGAAAACACAATCCGTTACGGTCTGATATATCTCTTTGGTTGGCTGTTGCCTGAAAAAAGACAGAAAATCATTAACAAAACAGGGTGCCGTATAAATATTTGTTGTGATTTCCTCATTATCTTCGTTCAGAATATAGGAGCGGACATATCCTTTTTCGAGAAAATAGGTTTTGGTGCTGATCACATTTTTATCCAGCAAAACAGTGTTTGCCTTTAACTCAAAACGGCTGAATTTTTCTGTGATTTTTTTAACCACTTCTTTTCTGATTGTAAATAAGGAATGAAAATAGATGTTAAGTGATGTTTTGTCCATAGAATAAAGGCTGTAGCATATTTATTTTTAAAAATCTTTTCAGAGCAAAAATAGCATTTATAAACTATAGAGATAACCATGGACTTTTTAATAAATCAAGTGATAATTTTGTAATTTTCTCCTTTAAAAACAGATCAAATCAATATGGAAAATGACTTCACTTACAATTTCATCGAACCTGACCAAGAAATCGCAGATTTTGTGGAAAATCTGGGAACATTTCAGAATCTTTCGGATGAAGCTAAAGAAGTGGTTATTATTCCTGACGGAAGAGTTGATCTTTTTTTTTCCCAATCAGCTTCAGAGCCTTTTCATGTTACCCTTCTCGGTTTAGAAACTTATCCTGAACAAAGGTATATTACCCCTCATACAATTGCTTTTGTTGTAAGTTTTAAGCCTCTTGCTGTTGAATATATTCTGAATACCTCCATTGCCAATTTACTGAACCTCGGAAAAGAACTTGCCCCTGATTTCTGGAATTTCAGTGCAGACGATTTAAAAGATTTCAACAACTGCTGTATGAAAGCTACCCAAAAGATAAGGCAACTGCTTCCTGCAAAAGCAGATGAAAGGAAATTAAAGCTTTTCGAACTGGTTTATGCCTCAAAAGGTGAAATGAGTGTGCAGGAACTTTCCGAAAAAACAGGCTGGAGCAGCAGGCAGATCAACCGTTATTTTACCAAACAGCTTGGTTTGTCGTTAAAGGCCTACTCTACTATTTTACGTTTCAGAGCTTCACTGGAACACATCGCACAGGGAAGATTATTTCCGGAACTCAACTATGCCGATCAGAATCACTTCATCAAAGAAGTAAAGAAATTTTCCGGAGTTGCTCCCAAAGAATTATCCCAAAATAAAAACGACCGATTTGTACTATTATCAGTATTGAAAGGAAAATAAATTTGCATTGTAAAATTTAAATTAACAATGCTGATAGACAATAAATCAATAGCAATCGTTGGTGGCGGTCCTGCCGGACTTACACTGGCAAGACTTTTACAGCTGAAAGGAGCCGATGTAAAAGTATATGAAAGAGACTTCAATAAAAATGCCCGTGTCCAGGGTTCTCCACTTGACATGCACGAAGATTCGGGTTTGGCAGCCATCCGTAAAGCAGGATTACTGGATGAGTTTAAGAAAACCTTCCGTCCCGGAGCTGACAGAGCACTGATTGTGAATGAAAAAGCAGAAATATTTTTTAGTGATCACGAAACAAAGCCTGAAGAAGATTTTGGGTATGAACATTTTCGTCCGGAAATAGACCGCGGCCCATTAAGAAATATGCTGCTGGATTCTCTCCAGCCAGAAACGGTAGTCTGGGATAGTCATTTTATCTCTATGGAGCGTCAAAATGAAGGCTGGCTGCTGCATTTCAAAAACGGAACTTCTGCGTATGCCGATCTTGTTATTGCCGGAGACGGAGCCAATTCCAAAATACGGCCTTATCTTACTGATATTAAACCCGTTTATTCCGGAGTGATCATGCTGGAAGGAAATGTTTCAAAGGAAAATGCTCCTAATATTGATGCAATGGTGAAAGGAGGAAAAATAATGGCTTTCGGAAACAGTCAAAATATTTTACTTGGTCAGAAAGGTAACGGAGATATTGGGTTTTATGCCAGTTTTAAAGCTGATGAAAACTGGCCTGCCGCAAGTGGGCTCAACTTTTCTGATCATACCCAGATGCTGAAATGGTTTAAAACAGAATATTCTGAATGGAGCCCTGTGTGGGAAGAATTGTTTGAAAACGCTGTAACCCCTTTTATTCCGTGCCTGATCTATTATATGCCCTTTGATCAGACCTGGGAAGCCCAATCTAACCTGACCTTAATTGGTGATGCTGCTCATGTAATGCCTCCATTCGCAGGAGAAGGAGCTAATATGGCTATGCTGGATGCTTTGGAGTTGAGTGAGCATTTAACAGATAACCATTATAATACGTTACGTGAAGCTATTTCCAGCTATGAAGAGAAGATGCGTGAAAGAGCTGCCATTGCCACCCGGGAATCCCTGGAAAATGGGGAAAGGATGCATTCTGATACTTCATTAACAACCATGCTTGACTTTTTTAATGGTCATTGAGTTCTATAACAAAGGCTGCCTTCGATTGAAGACAGCCTTTTTCCCTCTTAAAAAATAATTTTTTTTCTCTCCGTTTTAGATCCAGATACGGAGATTTCATATGTGTTATTTCTTGATCAACTTTGTATTATAAGTGTTCTTGTCATCTTTTATAGTGATCACATATATACCTTTTACCAAAGAAGCAACATTGATTCTTTGTCCGTCTGTTTTTCCTTCCTGAACAAGTCTTCCGTCTGCACTGTAAATTTTGTAATCACCCTTACCTTTAAAGTTTTTCACTTCAATAAAGGTATCTGCAGGGTTAGGATAAATTGATACTTCGGATGATTTTGTATCTGCTGTTTCTCTCACGGCTAGTGTACTGGCAGTAATCTTCACAGGAAGATCCATAATGCCTCCTGCCTGGCTTTCCAGTTCGCCGCACACATCATTCGGAGCCGTATTGAAGAACTTGCCTACGATTCTCATTCTTAACAATTTATCTCCGGAATAAGTAGTTGTTGGAACTGTAAAGTTAAGGTTACCCATTCCAACATTTCCTGTAGGAGATGCGCCGGATGTCTGGGCAACTTTTTCTGATGCTTCGAAAATTCCATTTCTGTTATAATCAATCCATACCGATAAATTTACCTGCATACCGCTCTGTAATAAATTTCCTATTCTTGGCGAGATTGTATAGGTATTACCTTGTGTCAAATTAACAATCTTGGTTGCATCCTCACTTAAATCTTTATATGATCTTGCTGTAGCATCTGTATAATCTATATTGGCAACTGCTACTTTCAAAATTGAACCCAAGTAAGGTGATCCTGAGTTTAATATACAGTAATCCACACCTGTTTTTAATCCTTTTGTTTTAAAGGTATAATTATTAGAGAAAGCCCCGGGAACGGAATTGACTACAGCCGCCACCTGAACTTCATAACTGGTTTCATCTTCTAAATTATTCAGAACAGCAGAATTAGCCTGGCTAAGAACATTAGACCAGTTTACTGTTCCTGCTTTTCTGTAATTAACAGAGTAAGTAGCTCCCGGAACACTGTTCCAGGATATTCTTGCGGACGTTTTGAAAATCTCAGTATCTATAGCGGCAATTCCTGTAGGAGACGCTGTAGAAGATGTAGGCGCACTCCCTACCGTAACGGCAGGAGACACGGCATAAAAAATATTCCCTACAGCTGATATTCTTAACTTTACTGTTCCGCTTACATTTCCTGGCATTTGTGCACTATAGCTTCCGGTATTTGGAGTTGCAGCTGCAAGATTCGTCCAGGTTGTACCGTTATCTGTAGTATAATCTATTTTCACACTCGCTGTATTATAAGGGGCAGCATTTGTATTGGCAACATCCCAGTAGATTGTATTTACCGCGTTATTATACAGTACTGAAGATGGAGTAAGTCCATTGAATTTGAATGGTCCGTCATTTCCTACAGTTACGGTAGTTGTTGAGCTGGAAACCATCGGGCGCTGAGCGTTAAGATCTCTTACTGTTACAGCATAGTTCAATGTTCGTGGGATATAGGATACCGTTTCCCATCTTTGCTTATCTGTCAGGCTTCCATTCATCACACTTGCGAAGTTTGGAAAATACCTCCTTCCGTTGGGTGTTCCGGGAACGGATCTTGTTAAAGCACCTTTCGGATTGTATCCCCATCCGCTATCGCCGGAAATTGTAGAAAATTCATCTGTACTGTCATTCTGTTCCCAGGTGTAATTTACAGAATCATTTTCGGCATCCGTTGCTGAAGCTTCAAGATAATAAGCCGTTCCTTTAGGAATGCTATAAGCAACCAGAGGATTAATAGCCGGAGCAGTGTTATTGATAATATTTTGAGAAACTCCGCAATTAAGTTTATTTTCTAAATTGGTTAACACCTGATCAATTGATTTATAATGGAAATATCCATCTGCATTAGCCTGAACATTATCATAGGTAATTCCGGCATATCCCATAATTGTTGTTCCGCCGCCAGGCTCAACGTTGGCTCCCTGATTGGCATCTGTGACTGAAGTATTTGAAAACGTATGGTTTGCTCCCAGCTGATGTCCCATTTCATGTGCTGCAGTAAAATCAAAAACCTCACCTACGGGCACAGGTCCTTGTGTATAGGCAGAACCTTTTTTTATTTCAGTATTAGTTGCCGGATCTACGCAGACAATGCCGATTCCTCCTGCGTTTCCGCTTCTCTCCGCATTCTGATTAAGAACATGGCCGATATCATAATTGGCATTTCCTACTGCTGAAGTAAGTGTTTGCTGTAATTGAAGATTTAAATTACCTGTATAAGGATCTGTTGCCGGATCCAGATAAATAATCTGCGGAAAATTCTGTACTGTTAAATGAGCTCCAAAATCACGCTCAAAAACACCATTTATACGGGTCATTGTATTATTCATAGCAGCCAGAACCACTCCTTTTTTTACATCATCTGTTGCATTGGCCGGAGTTCCTGCAGCTGTTAATTGATACTGGCTGTATTCTCCTGTAACGGACAATGCCATTCTGAAATCTCTGTATTTTGTGTTAGTAGGTCTGCTGGTAATTCCAACTCCGGAAAGCATTTTTTTTCCATTCTCCACCAACTTATTAATATTCTTAAAATCATGCTCTTCTGTGTCACATTTGAAGCCATGTTCTCCATCGTTCTTTGTTTTATAGAATACTCCGTAAGTCTGCTTATCTGCAGTAATGGGTTCTATAAACTGAAACACACCATCCTTTATAATCATAGACTGCATATCAATTGGAGAAGTACTGAACCTTAAATACTTGGAAGGATCATCTAGTCCAACTCCCACATAAGATCCCAACTGATATTTTTCTACCAGAGATCTGTCCATCACAGGATTGCTATACACTGCAAATTTTTCAATCTTCCCTTCTACAGTTGGTAAAGAAATAATAACAGGCTTTGCATTTTTTCCTGTTTCTTCTGCATTTTTAAGCATTTCTCTAAGAGATTTCAGATCTACCCTGTAAGAATACTGTACTTCTACTCCTTCTCTTATCTGCGAACTTTTTTGAGAAACAGATTCCCATCTCTGGGCATTGAAAACCGTAAAACAAGACGCTAATGCGCAAACGAATAAAATTCTTTTTTTCATAAATATATTTAAGTTATTTTGATAGAATGCTGAAAATTTTAGTAAAACGACGGATAGGTCCGTCATTATCATAAATTCAATAAAATGAAATTAATCATATAAAATTCACAACAAAACTCTCTACAAAACTTATATATTTTAAATAAAAAACAAAAAAAACCGATACTACACAGATACAACAAATACATTAATTATTTGACTATCAATAAATTACATTATCAACAACTTGTATTTAACAATATTACAATCTTAGAATCATTAAAGTTTTAATCAGAAAAGTTCCTTAAAGCCATATTGAAAATCAGAAAGAAAATAGTACTTAAATGATACTTATGCAGTTATTAAAAAGCATAAATGATGAAAAGTGAGAGGGCAAAAAATAAATAAGTTAAGAATGAACAGCAGATTTTTCTCATTCATAGATAAAAAAACCGGATAAAACACAACTAACTACATATCAATATTTTAGAACAACACATACGCGATGTAGTACCCGTGTAGTATCGATTTTTTTCATCTTTTAGTTAAAAATTTTCATATTTGACACCGAGACCACGAAAAAATCCGAGTGGTGAAAAGAGAATATTTCGAGTACTGTCTGACCTGATGAATCAGACAGTTTTTTTTATTATGCCAGGGTGTCAAAGAAATGATAAATATCTGTTTCTTTGGGAATGTTCAGTTTTTTTCTGATTCTGTATTTTTTCTGCTGAACACTTCTATGCTGAACCAAAGTATAACTTGCAATTTCCTTAGATGTAAAATGAAGTTTCAGCATGGCACAAAAAACAAGTTCAGAATTTTCAAGCCCCGGATTAATGATTAAAAGCTGATTTATAAATTCAGGATAGGCTTTTTTAAAACGATCCAGAAATTCAGGATCATTTTTTTTACCAAGCTCTATAATTTCCTCCTGCTTATTGTCATTCATTCTTACTTTGAGGTTTTCAGCTTCCATAGCGAGAATTTTTTTCCGTTTTCCTAACGCAATAATAATCCTCCAGGCATATAGTCCCAACAAACAAAGACCAGCAAACGAGAGGAAAAAAATCCAATATACCTTATTCTGATGGCGGTCAGCATCTTGTTGGGCTTCTGTAATAAAGGATGCCATATCCTGGTTGATAGCAGCCAGCAAAGATGTATTGGTTTTGTAAAAAGCATCCGTGTACTTCTTCAGATAAAAGTAGGCCTTCTCCTTATCTCCGGTTTTTTCATACAATACCCTCAGATCATTATAGATATATTTTCCATAATAGGCGTAGATACGTTTTGTCTTTTCATTGATTTCCAAAGCTTTACCAAAAGCTTCCTCTGCCTTATCATATTGTTTGTTTTTGAGAAAATATTCTCCCATTATGGTATTTGCATAGAGTGCAATGCCATCTGCCTTGCCTCTCATATTGGCTTTGTTGTAGGCAAGCGTTATATATTTATAGGCAGAGTCATTATTTTTATGCATATAGACATAATCACTTATAGCACAGTCTGCCAAACCTGTATCATCAAGCTTTTTTGCCCTATGGAAATATTCGAGTGCTTTATTATAATCCTTTTTTTGAACGAGATAGATTGCCTGTCTTAAGTAAATACTGAAAAGAAGATCATTTTTGAGCGGTGACGGATCGCTTTTCCGGATAAAACTCATCGCTTCATCATTATACTGAAAAGCCTTATCAAGCCTCCTGAGCTCTACATTGAAACGACCGTAAACATTATAAAACCTGGCTTTATGAATGTTGTCATCAGAAGCATCCAGAATTTTCTTTGCATTATCAAAAAGAATCTGGGACTTCGGAAAGTTCTCCAGTGAGATATTAAGTTCTGCCAGATTGATATAGCATAGAGCCTTGCCGTCTCCATAATTCATCTTATCGGCCTGTCTGTAATATCTTTTATTAAGATCAATCAAAGAATCATAGTCTCCGGCAAGCCGGAATTTTTCATTCTGTTTCAGTAAAGACACGTCAAAAGCTTTTTCAGTCTCTTTTTTTGAATGAGATTGGCACGAAACGATAATAACAAGTAAAACGGCAAGAAAAATATGTCTCATATGTTTCTTTATTTAAGCTACATTCCTATTTAAAAAGATGTTTAATAAATCATTTTCTCAGAATAGAGAGTGTTTTCAATGGTTATTTCCGGCAGATCAACAGTGGAATCTATTGATAAACAAAATCCTGCAGGTTTTATTGTGATCAGTTACTATTATGTCAGATTTTCAAAAAAATCGTAAATATCCGTTTCTCCGGGAATGTTCAGCCTTTTTCTGATCCTGTATTTTTTCTGCTGAACAGATTTGTGCTGTACAAAAGTATAATCTGCAATTTCCTTGGATGAAAAACGTAATTTCAGCATTGCGCAGAAAGCGAGCTCAGAATTTTCAAGATCCGGATTGATTTCCAAAAGGGTTTTTATAAATTCAGGATATAATTCTTTGAACTTCATCAAGAAAGAAGAGTCATTCTTTTTGGCCAGGTCCATTATTTCCTCCAATTGTTTTGCCTGAACATGATTCTTCAATGCTTCAGTTTGCTCTTTCAGGGTATTTTTCTTTTTTTGCAATTTATTAATCAGCTTCTGTACATATACTCCTGAAACGGTAAGAACTGTTACAGAAAGTGCAATAAATAGCGGAAGGTCATTTCTATGCCAATCAGATTCCTGCTTTACTTCTGAAATAAAATCTTCGGTAGCTTTATTCATGGCCGCAAATCTGGCAGCATCAAAACGCTTCTCCTCTTCCATATATTTCTTCAGATAAAAGTAGGCTTTTCCTCCGTCATTTTTTTTCTTGTACACTTCTGCAAGTGATTTGTATACGTCTTTTATATGTGAAGAATAGGTGCGTCTTGTCCTGATATTAATTTCAAGTGCTTTTTTAAGAGCTTTTTCGGCCTGTTCACTGTTATCAATTTCATTATAATAATACCCCATGGTATAATATACCCAAAGCGATTCCACATCTGTTGTTTTCTGACTCAGCATTTTTTCATCTGCCCTGGCAATGTATATCCCCGCAGAATCAGGTTTATGGGTATATAAATAGTATTGCGCCACCATACAATTGGTATAGGCCGAATTTTCCAGTGTATTTGCCTTGATGAAACATTTTAGAGATGTTCCCAGCCATCCTTTCCACGCATAGTAAATACCTTTGTTTACATAGAGCCTGGGAAGAAGTTTCTTAGTGAGTTTTGTATTTTTTGCCTGTTTTAAATAATAAAATGCTTTGTTATTGCATTCTATAGCTTTATCATATACTTTAAGATGTGAGTAATACAGACTATAATCATCATAGAACGTTGCTTTGTGATAAGCATTTTCAGAATGTATCAGGTCTTTTTCTGCTTTACTGAAAAAAAAACGGGCTTTTTCATAATTACCTGCGGATACATTGACTCCTGCCATATTAAGGTAACAGAGTCCTTTTCCTGCTGTATATTTCATTTTGGCAGCCTTTTTCAGATAATTTTTATTTAAACTGACAAAGGCTTCATATTCACCGGACAATTGCAGCTCAGCGCTTTGGGTTAATAAGGAAGCATCAAAATTCTCTTTTTCTTTGTCCTGAGTATTACGATGACAGGAAAGCAGGCACATAAATAATCCTATACAGATTGTATAGGTTATCATTCTCTTTATGTCGGTTGGATATATTTTTTTATACTTAAAATCAATTTTTCCCATGCCACTTTTCCCTGTATCTAAATATCTACCTATGCATATTTATTGAAATATGCAGATAAATTTATGCTATAATTTTTCCCCAATAAGTGTTATAAATATACATAATTTCCTAAACTTATTATGAAATAAACAATCTGTTTTGCGAAAATGTAACATTAAAATAAAGTAACATCAGTTCCCTTAAACATACATTTTTCTTAAAATTTTCAGACAAACAGCGTAAATATTCTACCTTAAAAAAACTATGCTTTAATTATGATAAGACTACCTGAAATGGAAATTGTTACAAATAGATGAAGTGAATTATTTAAAATTTAGTCTGCAAGCCAGAACAGTGGGTACATTTTGTATGTTGATATAAATGAAATGCAAATTTGCTTTTTATGAATATTGACTTTTCATCGTCACAATTGTCAGATTCAAAGTACAATTTGTCCGATTTATCATATTTTCTGAAGAATATATTTCAAAAGTTTTGAAATTTGAATAAAAATAACAGATATGAATCGTTTTTTCAAAAAATTAAAAACAAAAAATATCCTGGTTATAGTACTTGTAATTTTTATTGGAATACAGTTTTATAGACCTGACATTAAACCAGAGCCTATAACCGGGGAGATTCAGGTTCCCAGTGATGTAAAAGCCATACTACGGCGGTCATGTTTCGACTGCCATTCCAATCAGACCGAGCTTAAATGGTTTGACCAGATTGCCCCTGCTTCCTGGCTGGTAGCAGATCATATTAAAAAAGGAAAAGAAGGACTGAATTTCTCTGAATGGGATAAACTGGCACCTCCCGTACAAAATGCAAAACTTTGGGAGTCTTTTAATCATATTAAACTGAATTCAATGCCTCTTAAAAGCTATGAATTGGTTCATCCTGAAGCCAGACTTTCTGAAAAAGATATTCAGATCCTGAAAAAATATGTATCTTCTCTGGCTCCAAAAGTGCCTGATACAGCAAAGGCTACTGCCTATAAAAGACAACTTCAGCAGGTCAGCACAATACATACCACAGAATCAAAACTGTTATTTCCTACTGCATTAAACGGAATCAGCTATATTCCTGATTATAAAAGCTGGAAACCGATAAGTTCTACCGAGAGACTGGATAATGGGACAATGCGTATTATATTCGGAAATGATATTGCGGTAACAGCAGCAAAGGAACACCGGACAAATCCATGGCCTGACGGAAGCATATTGGCAAAGGTAGCTTGGGACCAAATCGTTGACAGTGATGGCAATATCACTACCGGAGCTTTTAAACAGGTGGAATATATGATCAAGGATTCTAAAAAATTTGCCTCTACCAAAGGATGGGGATGGGCAAGGTTTTTATCTCCAAAACTTGAGCCCTACGGAAAGACAGCAGACTTTGCTAATGAATGCATCAGCTGCCATCGCCCGATGAAAGACAATGATTTCGTTTTTACTTCTCCTCTTAATCATTAAGCTATGAAGAATCCGATTATTTATTTAATACTGTATGTATTTGTATTGAGCTGTGGCTCAAAGCAGGAATATGAATCCGTAAATGAGAAGGCTTCCCTTCCTGAAAAGTTTGATTTTAATGCCATGAACTTAAAGGTAGTCACTTCTTCAATCAATCATAAGAACCAGACAATGATGACTCTTTATGGTAATAACCCAGCAATGGAAGAGCTAAAAGGCAAACCCGAAAAGGAGGAAAGTAAAGAAAGAATACTGGCCCTGATTACCTGGTCACAAAAAGAAGACCCTTATTGGTATGGAGCAAAAATTCCTGATCGTCTGTTGTCTGTAGAAGTTATCAAAAGCAGATATCCGCTGTCAGACAATTTTGACATTCAGTATGAAAAATACGAAGGACCGGCACTTAAAAAAGTATCCGCAAGCGGATCTGAAAGAATCCCTGCCATTCTTACTATGAAACCTTCAATAATGCCCTAGCCAATTTTCAAAAACACATATAAAATGATATTCACTAAAACTATTAAAATGGAAAAGTTCACATTCAGTTCAAATCTTATAACAGGATGCATTTCAGCGCTACTTCTTTTAACCTCTGTTGCATGCTCAAAGGACAATCAGGATGAATCTTCTGATGCCGTTAAAGAAGTGCAGTTACGGAATGATGCCAATCTCGGAAATATCCTGACCGATAAAGAGGGGCGTACTCTTTACTATTTTGCCAACGATGCTACTGCAGCAAACAATTGTACAGGAGGCTGCGAACCAATATGGCCTGTCTTCAATGTGGATAATCTTTCATCTGAAAAGTTGGGAACAGGATTAGAACTCTCTGATTTTACAACAATAACTACGGGTTCAGGTAAGAAACAGGTAACTTACAAAGGAAGACCGCTTTATTATTATGCTCCTTTGGTAAATTGTGCCAACGTAAAAGAAGAAGCCGGGAAAACCGGTGGAGAAAATATCGGAGGCGTATGGTTTGTTGCAAAACCTGATTATACGATCATGCTTACCAATGCCCAACTTATAGGACATGATGGAAAAAATTATACATCCGCGTATACAGAAGGTACAGGAAAGACTTTATATTTTACAGATGCTAAAGGAGTAACACTGTACACCTTTACGAATGACAAACAAAATAAAAATAATTTTACTGCCTCCGATTTCTCAAATAATGGAGCATGGCCTATTTATGAAACGGATAAAATAGTGGTGCCTTCCGGACTGGACAAAACACTTTTCGGGTCTATCACAGTATCTGGAAGAAAACAGCTTACCTATAAAGGGTGGCCTCTTTACCGTTTCGGGCAGGATAATATGATTATGGGATCTAACAAAGGTATCTCATTCCCATCTCCGGGTATCTGGCCGGTACCTGTGAGTAATATGGCTGCAGCTATGCCTTAACTTTGTGTTTTCATAGGAATCTAAGTGCTAAATAGCGGACAACTACCCTAACCGCTATTTAGCTTTTGTATCTTTATAACTGCTTAACTTTCTGATTTTTATTTATGATTTATGCAAAGTATATAAATGCCAACGGAAAAAAGGTATTCAGGATTGATCCGAGAATCATTCTCTTTAGTTCTCTTTTTATGGGAATTCTGGCTTCTGTGCCCAAAATACTCCGTATACAGATAACCCTGGGAGAGCTAATGATTGATTTTTCCATTTCGTTTTTATACTCCTTATTTGTTTGGTATTTTAATATTTACAGCCTGCCTAAATTTTCTATTCAGACTATATCGACAAGTTTCTTTAATAAAAAGCTTTTGATCAGTCTTTCACTTGGCATTGTTGTGATGGCTGCCCTCGTATTTTTACATCACATTATCTTTCCAAAGTATGGGTTTAACACCATGATATTGATGTACGAATTCAGAGCTGTACTGATTAATCTGACGATTTATATGTTTCTGTATCTTTTGTATCAGAGCTATAATTCCCAGCAGATCAGCCTGGAGCTGGAACAGATCAGGACAGATAATCTTCACGCCCAGTATGAACTGCTAAAACAGCAGATTAATCCACATTTTTTATTCAACAGTCTCAATACATTGAAATCTATGATTGATATAAAAGATGAAAGTTCAGGAGATTTTGTTGTCAGACTCGCTGATTTTTACCGTTTTACTTTAGACAACAGAAAGCTGGACCTTATTCCCTTAAAAAAAGAGCTCGCCATACTGGATGCCTATGTTTTTCTCCTGATTTCAAGATTTGAAGATGGCATAGAATTTAAAATAGACATTCAGGAAGAACTATTGAATTCCTATATTCCTCCATTTACCCTGCAACTGTTGTGTGAAAACTGTATCAAACACAATATTGTGTCACTGGCACATCCACTGATCATAAAACTATACAGTGAAGATGAATATATTATTATCGAAAACAATTTTCAGCCGAAGAATACTCCTCAGGAATCTGCAGGGATAGGAATTGAAAATATTAGAGAACGTTACCGGCACTTTGCTGAAAAAGAGCTGATCATCCTGCAAAATGGCATCAATTTTACCGTTAAATTACCCATAGTAAATGAAAGTTTTAGTAATAGAAGATGAGATAAAAACCGCAAAGGCTTTGGGGCGGATGATTGTTGCAGTGCAGCCGGAAGCTACCGTAGTGCAATATATTGAAAGTATTGCTATGGCAGTCGGCTATCTTTCAGAAAATCCAACTCCGGATATTATATTTATGGATATTCAGCTCGCAGATGGAAACTGTTTTGAAATATTCGGCCAGGTCAGTATAAAAGTTCCGGTTGTTTTCTGTACAGCCTTTGACGAATATGCCATAGAGGCATTTAAAAGCAACGGAGTAGATTATATCTTAAAGCCTTTTGAGAAAAAAGATATCGAATCGGCATTTGAAAAGATAAAGAGACTTAAAAATTTCTTTCAGCACTCCCCTTCTCCTGACCGGCAGCTGGAAGATATATTGGCCAATCTGACAACAGGCAGAGGTAAGACCAATTTTCTGGTTTTTTCAAATAATAAATACAGTAATATCCCTATTGACAAGATTGCCTTTTTTTACAGCCAGTTTGGAAGCACAGTACTGGTAACTTCCGATCAGAAGGAGTATCCAATACCGCAGTCTCTGGACGAAGTGGGGCAGCTGGTTTCGGCAGCTCAATTTTTCAGGATCAACAGACAATACCTGATCAACTTTTCTGCAATTGTGGAAGTGGAGCATTATTTTTCGCGCAAGCTTCTTGTCAGTTTAAAGATTACAACTCCTGAAAAACTTCTGGTGACGAAAGATAAATCCTCCCGTTTTCTTCAGTGGCTTGAAGAACGGTAAAATCATTCTTTGAAAGCCTATTTCTCTAACTACAAACAACAAGTTAAACAAAAATAAAAACGGACAAACCATTACTAAAAATGATTTGTCCGTTTGATGTGACCCGGCTGGGATTCGAACCCAGGACCCATACATTAAAAGTGTATTGCTCTACCAGCTGAGCTACCGAGTCGGCCACTTACTTTTTCAAGTAAATCCCTTTGTTTAAGGGACTGCAAAGATAGAAACTTTTTCTTTATTTACAATACTTTCCAGCGATTTTACGTACTCAATTCCGCTAACCTTTACATAATCAGAGACAAAAATTTTGAATCTATAACAGGTACTTTGCTATAGATTTTTGAAAGCATACTCATCATAAACCGTGTTAATGAGATTATCTGAATTGATGTTTCTTGAAAAAATTGGATAATGAAAACGATCCAGCTTATTAAGGATACGGATCAGATCCATCTTCTCTCTATGATTGAGGTTACCAGCAACGATATTGGTTGCCTGGCGGATCTTTTCCATTTGTTTTTCCAGAACAATCAGTCCTCTTTCAGAAATACGGATTAATTTACTTCGCTTATCCAGATCAGAGTCTGTCTGTTCAATAAGTCCCTGCCGCAAGAGTCTTGCAATAATAAGCATACCGACCGGCTTATCATGAATATTTTTTTTGATAAGTGCCATCTTGGTCATCTCACCAAAAGCCTTTAAATTAATTAAATAAATAAAATCTTCCTGGGTTGAAAATTCAGAGTCTGATATTGCGGATTTGGAATAGGTTTTCGCGTAGCGGTTAAGGTGAACCAATAATGTACTTATTGCGCTTTCCGGTGTTCTTCCATTCTCTTTGCCCTCCCAATAGGGTTCTTCAAAAGAATCCGCATGTTGCGTATTCTCCTGATCAGAAATCCAGGATTTAAAACCTTCAATAGTACAGGGATAGGAATTAGGATCAGCATCTGATTCAAATTGCTCAAGGAGCGTCATAAAGTCTTTGATAAGGGCAAAATTCATTTTAATAAAAATAGTATACAAATATACTTTATTTTAGATGAATTTCCTCTATTTTTTATTCCGTACGGTACAACATTTGCAGTTTAAAGTTTAATTATCAACGATATGGACGAAATAAAAACAGACAGGTTAGACCCGGTTACGGATAAACATCTGATTGATGAATATTTTAACCTGGCAGTAAAAAAGGAACTAAATATCGACATTGACGTTAGCTCCGAATACATTGCTGCACATAATATCGTTTCAAAAAAATCAATTCTCGTTAAAACGTTTTCGGATGCCGTTATGGGAAACCCTGATCTTTATCTTTTACTTCGGTCGTTAATTCAAAATGTAAACACTTATTCTTTAACAAAAAGCCAGATTATCAGTACACTGAAGAAATAAAAAGAATCTCTCATAAATTTATGAAAGATTCTTTTTTGGTAAATTGAAGTTCATTATACCTGTTCTGTGATATGCTTTGCCACCATTGCCTCAAGATCATCCAGATTAAATGGTTTTGAAACATAATCATCCGCCTGCGCTTCAGAAGCTAAAGCAGCAATATCATTATTTGCCGTAACATAGATGACCGGAATGTGATTAAACTCTTCACTGTTTTTAAGAAGCTTTGTAGCCTCTACCCCACCGATGCGGGGAATCCAGTTATCCATCAGAATAATATCCGGCTGATATTCTGCTACTTTCTCAAGGATGTCATGAGATGTTTCTGAAATTTTAACATCATAGCCATTTTCTTCAAATATGATGGTGATGACTTCTAAAATAGCTGTATCATCATCAAAAATTAAAATTCTCTTTTTATTCATATTATTGAGGTTATTCTATTACAACTGATTGATATAATCCGCTAAATTATCTGGCCTGATAATTAAATCATAATCAATTTCTTCTACCGCATGTCTGGGCATATATTCCACTTCTGCAGTTTCAGGATCCTGAATCCATACCTGCCCGTTATACTTTTTAATATAAGACAGACCTTCTACTCCATCAGCATTGGCTCCCGATAAAAGTATTCCAACCATATGTTCTCCGTAAATTTCCGCTGCAGACCTGAAAGTAACATCTATGGAAGGCCTGGAATAATTCATCTTTTCAGAGCTGTCCAGTGACATATTTTTCTTATTTTCAAACAGTAAATGGTAATCAGCAGGAACAATATACAGGGTACGGTTATTAATTTTGGTTTTATCTTCAATTTCCACCACCGGTATTCTGGTAAACTGCTGCAGCAAAGTCCGCAGGATATCTCCGGATTGGGCTTTACGGTGAACGACCACGACAATCGGAATATTCAGGTTGTCATCAAGATTTTTGATCATTTCGATGATGACCTGTAAGCTTCCTGCCGATCCGCCAATAACAATTAATTCAATATTCGTCTCTGATTTCATGATTGCATTATTAATGGTGATCAAGCTTTTTCCAGATTTTCTGGTCTTCAGCCTGATGATAATTCTTTTCAATGGTAGAAAACCGAAGTGTTTCTTTTGCCCCGAGAGCAAGAAAACCAAGATTTTCAAGGCTGTTGTCAAAAAGTCTGAATACCCTTTCCTGAAGTTCTCTGTCAAAATAGATCAGAACATTTCTGCAGATAATCAGCTGAAAACTGTTAAAAGAACTGTCTGAAACCAGATTGTGAGTAGATAAAATAAGCTTTTCCTGTAAACTTTTATCAAACTTCACACTATCATAATTAGCGGTATAATAATCAGAAAAATCCCTTATCCCGCCTGAAAGCATATAGTTTTCAGAATATAATTTCATCTGATGCAGCGGGAAGACTCCGGCTCTTGCGGTCTCAAGAACAGCAGGATTTAAATCGGTACCATAAATCAGTGATTTATCGTACAAGCCGGCTTCTTTCAGCAGAATTGCTATCGAATAGGCTTCTTCTCCTGTTGAAGAACCTGCTATCCAGATTCTGATCAACGGATAAGTGCCTAATTGCGGCAGCACTTTTTCTCTCAATGCTTTGAAAAAAGGAGGATCTCTGAACATTTCGGTAACGTTTACCGTAACTTCTTCTATAAAACGTTTCAGATACTCCGGATCGTTCATGATAATATATCTGAGTTCTGCAAAACTGGTGAGCCTGTCCAAAAGACATATTCTGTTTACCCTTCTTTTGAACGACGCTCTGCTGTAGCCGGAAAAATCATATCCGTAC
The DNA here is from genome assembly GCF_900636535.1 of Chryseobacterium gleum. Lineage (NCBI taxonomy): Bacteria > Pseudomonadati > Bacteroidota > Flavobacteriia > Flavobacteriales > Weeksellaceae > Chryseobacterium > Chryseobacterium gleum. The sequence continues at coordinate 196,268 of NZ_LR134289.1, read as the reverse complement.
ATCTCATATACATCGTTGATCAGATACTCAACTTCCTGATCTTTTATGATACTTGGTTCCAGCATGTATTACAACTTTTCTATTGCTTTTATTAGAAGATCCACATCTATCGGTTTTGAAACATAATCATCCGCTCCGGCTTCCATACATTTCTGACGGTCTTCAGGCATTGCCTGTGCAGTAACAGCAATAACAGGAATGTTTTTAATTTCAGGGGTATCTCTTATGATTCTAACGGCTTCGTAGCCATCTATCCCCGGCATCATCATATCCATAAGAACAACAGAAAACTGAGGGTCTGATTTCAGGATATCAAAAGCTTCCTGAGCCATTGTACAGGTTTCAACAGCATATCCACGAGCCTTCAGGGTCAGTTTCAATGCAAATATATTACGTGGATCATCATCCACAATTAAAATTTTCTTACTCATCAGAATTATATCTGTTTAACTTTCATATAACCAAACGCGAAGGAGCGATAATAACTGATCAATATCTACAGGTTTTGAGATATAATCTGAAGCTCCGGCTGTAATGCATTTTTCACGTTCTCCAATCATTGATTTCGCCGTTATAGCTATAATAGGCAGCCTTTTAAATGCCGGCATTTTTCTGATCTGCTTTATGGTTTCATAACCATCCATTTCAGGCATCATCATATCCATTAAGATAACATCTACATCAGGATGGTGATTGATCTGCTCAAGGGCATGTTTTCCATCCATCGCTACGATCACATCCACCTTGTATTTTTCCAGTGCCTTGGTTAAAGAAAAAATATTGCGGACATCATCATCAGTAATCAGTACTTTTTTACCACTTAACACTTCCGTCAGAGAACCCAGCATTCTTCCCGTATTGTTTTCTGCTGAATTGTTTTTTTCTTCCACCAGATGCAGGAACAGTCCAACTTCATCCAGAATTCTCTGGTACGAATGTGCTGTTTTTACTACAATTGAATCTGCATACTGTTTTATTTTAAGTTCTTCTTCTTTAGAAAGGTGATGCTCTGTGAAGATAATGATCGGAAGATTTTCAAGTCCTTCATGGCTTTTGATGGATTCTATTACGTGGTAGTCATTTCCTTTTGAACTTCCAATATCCAGAATAACGCAGTCAACAAGATCTGAAGTCAGTGTTTTCACACTATCTTCCACAGTATGTTCTACTGATAATGAGATATTAAAATTGCTCAGGAAGTAAGATAATGCGCTGGCATGCTTGGCATTTTCTTCTACAATAAGGACTTTCTGAGATCCTTTTTTCAATGCTTCTTCGATTTTTCTGAATACATCAGTCATTTTATCCAGGGCAACCGGCTTATTGATAAAGTCCACTGCACCTTTCATCAGACTTTCCTTTTTGAGATGAAGAACAGACATCATATGCACGGGAATATGTTTTATATCGGCGTCAGATTTCAGTTCATCCATTACCTCCCAGCCATCTTTTACAGGAAGCTGTACATCCAGCAAAATAGCATGAGGACGGTATTTCTGAGCTGCAGAAAGTGCATGGTCTCCCCTTACTACAACAACACCTTTATAATGCTGTAAATGTGCATATTTCAATAAAGCTTTTGCAAAGTTGATGTCATCTTCAATGATGAGAATAACTTTATCCCCTTCTTGAATATTTTCCCTGTCATCTGCCACATCTTCAGGAATTTCAAGTGTATTAAGAGGAGTTACTTTTATTTCGCCTTCATCCAGGATATTCTGAATTTCTTCAACATCTTCACGAATGACCTCCACAATATCCTGATCTGTTTCGGAATGCGTAATTTCTGTAACAGCATGTACAGGAATGATAAAGCTGAATTCACTGCCTTTGTCTACTTCGCTTTTCAGAACAAGTTCACCTCCAAGAAGTCTGGCAATTTCACGGCTAATTGACAAACCTAAGCCTGTACCCCCGAATTTGCGTTTGGTAGAGCCGTCGGCCTGTTGGAAGGCTTCAAAGATAATTTTTTGCTTATCCTCTGCAATCCCGACACCTGTATCTTTCACTGAAAATATAATAAAATCCGGTTTTTCAGTATGTTTTCTGATATGCAGGTCAATGCTTCCTTTCGTAGTAAATTTTAATGCGTTGGATAATAGATTTCTCAACACCTGATCAATTCTAAGACGGTCGCTTTCAATCACCTTCTGTACGTCTTCATCAATCACAATGTTAAATGGCAATGCTTTTTCCTGAAATACAGGATTGAATAAACTCTTTAAATCTTTTACTACTTCTTCAATGATGACCTTCTGATATTCCAGGGTCATTTTTCCGGATTCTATTTTTGCAAGATCCAGAATCTCGTCAATAAGTGTTAATAAGCTCGATCCTGAACTATGGATAACTCTTGCAGATTCTACCTGGTCTTCATTGAGATTCTCATCCGGGTTTTCCGTCATTAAACGTGATAAAAGAAGAATGGAGTTCAGAGGAGTGCGCAATTCATGAGACATGTTGGCCAAGAACTCTGACTTGTATTTGGTACTTAATGCCAGTTCCTCTACTTTTTTCTGAATCTCATTGTTACGTTCTGCAATCAGATGATTTTTTTCTTCCAGCAATCTGGAACGCTCTTCAAGTTCCGCATTAGCCTGCATCAGTTCTTCCTGCTGCACCTTAAGCTCTTCTTCCGAAGCCTGAAGTTTCTGTGTCTGTGCCTCCAATTCGGTATTCAGGTTTTCCAGCTCAGAATGCTGAACCTGCAGTTCTTCAGACTGTGCCTGGGTTTCTTCCAGCAACTGCTGTTCTTTTTCCCTGCTTTTTGCGGCGCTGAGGGCAATTCCTATATTAACGCAACAATCTTCGAAATAACTTGCTCTGTCTTCATCAAAATTAGAAGTTGAGCCAAGCTCCAGAACTCCGATAATATGACCATCTGCAAAAAGCGGGATCAGCATGATTCCGTAAATTTTAATTGTACTGCTGGCAAAGGTTACTACGAAGTCATCTTCATGAAGGTTATTGTAAACCTGTGTTTTAGCACTAACAAAAGTTTGTCCTACCATCCCTTCGCCAGGCTCAAAAGCTCTTTTCATATTGGATTCCAGTCCGAATGCTTTATTAAGCTTTAAAATACCTTCATCATACAGATACAATGAACCGTTGATACAGTTCCCATATTCAATCAGCTGCATCAACGCCTTATTGGAAACTTCCTGCACCGATTTGGTTCCTACCAGAGATTCATTCAGTAACGCAAGACCTTTCTGGCGCCAGTCGCTCTTATTAATCTTCTCAAAAGAGATTTTGAGGGATTCAGTCATATGGTTGAGAGATTCTACAAGATCTCCGAGATCATCCTGAGCATTATCTACTGCCCGCTCACTGTAATCACCGTTAGCTACCCTGTTCGCAATTTTCTGAATAGCACTTACACGGCGTGTCATTTCTTCATCTTTTTCTTTAAGCATTCTTTCCAGCTTATCCCTGCGGATAAGATCTGCACGCATCTTCAGATAAAAAAACGTGGTTACCACAATGGCAGCAATTGCGGAAAAAATTATAAAGAGAACGGTTGTGCCTGAGGAGCGGTTGAGATCTTTATTTTTAATTTCAAGCTGACTTTCTTCATATTGTACAAAATCATTGACAATCTTACGGCACTGATCCATATATGCCTTCCCGTCGGTAATTTGCTGCTGGGTCATAATGATGCCCTTTCGTCTGTTTTCAACCAGTTGTTTCAGATTCCCCATCACCTTGTCAACTGCAATCTTTAATCCTGCAAGTCTTTCCGCTTGATTCTGGTCATCTATACCCAAAGACTCAGCACGTATCAGGGCGTTTGGATATTCTCTCAATCCCCGTTTATAAGGTTCAAGAAAATCTTCTTTACCGGTAAGCTGATACCCTCTGTTTCCTGTTTCTGCATCCAGTAAAGCAACCAGCACATCTTTAACTGCTGTTACAGAACGCCTGCTTTTAGAAAGGCTTTCACGGTGATTCATTTGATTCTGGATGCTCCAATAGGAAGCCAGTGAGCTGGCTATCAAGATCAAAAGCGAAAGACCTACTCCAAACTGGAGATTTCGTATAATTTTTTTCGGCATTAAAATTAATTTAGTGGTAATGTGAAATAAAAGGTAGAACCTTCTCCTACGATACTGGAAACCCCAACGCTTCCATGATGCTGTTTGATGATCTCGGAGCAGATAAATAATCCGATCCCCATTCCCTGAAACTGCAGTGAAGATTCTTCCACGCGATAGAATTTTTTAAATACGGCATCCTGTTTAAAATCCGGGATACCAATACCAAAGTCGGTTACATTAACTCTTACTTCTTCCGCTTCTTCATCTACAAAAGTGGTAACAATAACCTGATTATTATGAGGAGAATATTTAATGGCATTGGTCAGAAAATTGATCAGTACCTGTTCTATACGGATTTCATCCAGAGGAATTAAAATATCCGGTTTGGTTCCGTGGCGTTCAATTTTTACCTGACGCTGGTCATGAGTCTGCAATATGGTTTCAATAGCATTACTGATGACACTTTCAAGATTAACTGGTTTTTTATTGATTTTCAGTTTTCCGTTTTCTATTTTAGAAACATCCAGCAGATCGGTAATAAGCGTATTCAGTTTTTCAATCTGCCCCTGCACTTTCGTTACAAATCCTGCTTCAGAGCTTTCTTTATCAAGTTTTAGTTTTCTTTCCAGTAACTGTACATAGGCTTTAATACTTGTCAGAGGAGTCTTCAGCTCATGGCTTGCAATGCTTAAGAATTCATCTTTTTCTTTTTCAACTTTCTTCTGATCATCAATATCCGTAAAGGTTCCCACCCAGTTTTTAATGCGGTTTTCATCATAAACCGGAGTTATTCTGAGCAGATGATAACGGTAATGACCGGAAATGACATTCTTAATTCTGACTTCCATTTCGAGGGCCTTTCCCTTTTTCCGGCATCTCGCCAGTTCTTCCTTTATATTCAGATCATCAGGATGTGTTTCGGGAAAATCCAGTTCGGAATCGGAATACTGGTACCATTTACCATTAACGAAATCCACCGCTCCGGATTCATTGAGAGTGAACGCAATCTGGGGAAGTGACTCAAGCATTAAGTGAAAATGATCAATCTGTGACTTCATGGTGACCTGAGACTCTCTTCTTCCTTTTACCTCCAGCTCAAGATTCTGCTGTGTCTTTTTCATTGCAATGTTCTGCTCCTGAAGGTTATAGAAAGTCTTTACCTTAAGCAGAAGAATTTCAGGATCAACAGGTTTGGTCACATAATCTTTGGCTCCGGAGGCATATCCGCGTGTTATAAAGCGTTTATCTGTATTGACAGCAGATAAGAATATGATGGGGACATCTTTTGTTTTGCTGTAATCAGCAAGCGTTTCTGCAACTTCAAAACCGTCCATATCCGGCATTTGAACATCCAAAATAATTAAGGCATAGTCGTTTTTCAGGGCTTTACCAAGAGCCTCTTCACCGGAATTGGCAGTTTCCACCTGAAAATCCTTAGATTCAAGTAGTTTTTGCAGTGAGTAAAGGTTATTTTGGTTGTCATCAACAATTAAAATCATAAAAATTAAAATCAATAATTAGTTACAGCTAGTTTAGTTTCAAAAATACTCACAATATTTGAGAAAACAGTAATTTTTAAAGGTATTTGGAGGTACAATCCATACCACATTTTTCAAATAAAATTTCAATGGCATAAGGATTGAAATGTTATTACTATTTTTAAAACTTTCTTCATAATTTTCAGAAAAAAAACAAGCCTATGAAAAAAACGATAAGTTGTATGAATATAGATGAGAAAATTTTGTATTCATTCGGCGGCGAACGGGTTACTTATAAACCTAAAGATTTCATTTTCCGGGAGGGAGAGCATTCACAATATTATTTCCAGATCATAAGCGGAAAAGTAAAGCTGAACACCTTCAACGAAAACGGAAAAGAATTCATTCTGAATATTCTTGGTAAAAACCAGAGTTTTGGTGATCCGTTATTGTTTATTGAAAAGCTTTATCCTACGAATGCCGTCAGTTTACAAGCTACTGAAATTATAAGAATGCCTAAAAGTAACTTCATGGAAATGCTTCAGCAGCATCCTGATCTTTCCCTTGAAATGAATATATGCCTCTCTCAAAGATTATACTACAACAGCCTGATGATCCATAATATGGCTTCCTCAGATCCTTCTCAACGTTTAAAAGGCTTACTGGATTACCTTAAAAGTTATCATGACGGAGATTGCCAACACTGTTTCCCTATAGAGCTTACCCGCCAGCAAATGGCAGACCTTACAGGTTTAAGAGTAGAAACGATCATCCGAACTGTGAAAAAGATGGTTAAGAATGAAGTAATAAAACTGGACGGACGTACAATTTTATATTAGCTCAACAAACAAAAAACACTCAAATATAGAACATAAATAAACCACATTCATAATAAATGACCAGAGCATTAAGAACTCTGGTCATTCATCAAACTAACTTTAATTTGTTTTCTTTCTCCATTCTGCCTTCACATCTTCTGCAGCATCTTTTGTCTTTTCCCAGGCTTCATCCGCTTTATCTTTAATGTCGTCCCAGGCATCAGAAATATTGGATTTCACTCTTTCCATCCAGTCTTCCTGTGTTGCTTCTTCATCATTATTTCTTTTCTCATTGATATAATCTCTGGCTTTATCTGCCAGGTCACTGATTTTCCATTTTGCATCGGTAGCTGCATTCTTCAGCGTATTTTCCGTTTCGTTTACTGCATTTTCTGCTTTGTTGTAATCTGAATTATTCATAATATAATATTTAAGTATTTGGTATATAAATAAACAATGTTCATGCCTAAAAAACAGACATTATGTTAAAATATTCTTAAAATTAAAAATGATAAGAATTTACTTTTTCTTTCCACTTAGGCTTCTGATCATTCCTTGGAAGATAACTCCATGGAATGGCAGCACCATAAACCAATACAGCCTACCCCAAAGGCCTTTTGGACGAAATACCGCTTTTTGCCAGATTTTATTTCTGTAAATTTTAAACATCAGCCAGGCTTCTCCCGGCAGCTTCATCTCTGCGAATAATATAAGTTTCCCTTCCTGACGGTCAGCATATAAAACCCGCCAGAAGTCTAATGCATCACCATCTCTAAGGTCTGAAGGATGTCTTCGTCCCCTTCTCAATCCCGGGCCGCCAACGAGTTTATCCAAGAACCCTCTTATTTTCCAAAGATCCTGTCCGTACCAGCCATGATCACCTCCTAACTGAAAGACCCGGTTCATGCAGGCTTCCCTGTCATCAAACTCTTCGCTCCGGAGGTCAGTAAAACAACCGTATTTCGGTACATCATGGTATTCTTTCAATGTTGAATCATTACGGCTGCTGATGAAACTGTCTTTCCAGCTGGAAATAATTTCATTGGCCTGAATTTTTGCAAGTGTTCTCTTCAATGCTGTATCATAGGAAAACGGCTGCACACCGGTAATTAATTTGATTTCAGCAAGACTTTCGGGACGGCAGACCACTTCTACTTTCATGCTTCCAACCAATGCTTTAGCCAGATTATAAGAGGTTGAAGTAATAAAATAGAGCCAGTACGAAGAGAGTCTGGGCGTCATTACAGGGAGTGTAAAAATTGTTCTTTTCAGGCCTCTTACTTTTGCAAACTGCAGGAGCATGTCTTTATAAGTCAATACATCGTCACAGCCAATGTCAAAATTTTTCTGATAAGCAGCTTCTTTAAACAAAACGAAAATCAGGAAATCCAGAACATTCGCAATCCCTATCGGCTGACATTCGGTATAGAGCCATTTGGGAGCCACCATGACAGGCAGCTTTTCAACGAGATCCCTTATGATTTCAAATGATGCGCTTCCTGACCCAATGATAATTCCTGCACGAAGAACTGTTGCGGGAACTCTGCAATTCATCAGAATTTTTTCAACTTCGTATCTTGAATTCAGATGCTTTGACAGTTCTTTTTCATTCACCAAGCCTGAGAGATAGACAATATGTTTACATTGTGTCTTCTCAATATAAGCGGAAAAGTTGGCGGCACATTTCTTCTCTGAGTCTTCATAATCAGCAGTATTGCTCATGGAATGCATCAGATAATAAGCCCCTGCAATATCTTCGGGAATATTTTTAAGCGTTTCCGGCTTCAGAAAATCAACTTCAATAACTTCAATGAGCTGTTCGTCGATATCCATGTCTCTTGTAAAACGGCCTATATCCCTGCAGCAGCAAACGACTTTATATCCCTGCGCAGCAATCACGCTGATCATTCTTTTACCGATATAGCCGGTAGCTCCTGTAAGCAGTATTTTTTCCATAATTATTGGATTTAACAGATCAATACATATGCTGCCTGTCTGAAGTTCGTTATATTTTTTCTAAAAAATGACCAAAATAGTCTTTCTTTTTAACAAGATAGCCTGCATTAATCTCATTGGAATCAATTTCCAAAGGAATCCTGCTTTTGAGAATGATACTGCTGTTCTCAACAGATTTAATCTTGTCAGGATTGTTGGTTAACAGATTTATTTCCTTCACATGAAGCAGGTTCAGCATTTCCACTGCCACATCAAAGTTTCTTCCGTCTGCCGGCAGACCCAGCCTGAGATTAGCTTCAACAGTGTCTAACCCCTGCTCCTGAAGCGCATATGCTCTCAGCTTATTGATGATCCCAATATTTCTTCCCTCCTGGCGGAGATAAATGATCATTCCCCCATTTTCAGACATATATTTCATGGCTGCATCAAGTTGCTGACCGCATTCGCATTTTTTAGAATGAAAAACTTCCCCGGTAATACACTCCGAATGAAAACGGACATTAACAGTCTTATTATAATCTGTATTTTCTGCTACCAGAACCAAATGCGGGCTCCAGTCTTCTTCATTTTCCGAAAACGCATATACGGTAAATGTTCCGTAATCTGTAGGTATTTTTGATTGTGCCTGTATGGTAAGCATAGGTTTCGATTTTAATTTAAGGTTGAGAATCTATTTGTCAAAAGGATTTTTCTTATCCTGTTTTACCCAGATGAGTTTAGAGGTATCATATCCGATTTCCTTTGCTTTGGAAATAAAGTCCTGTTTTATATTTTCAGGGATTGTTTTTTCACGGGAAAGAATCCACAGATACTCCAGATTTTTTCCGGCTACCAAAGCATATTTGTAATTTTCCAGCGCCACTACATTATATCCGGCATAGAACGGTCCGAAAAAGCTTACCTTTAAGGCAGCTGTATTTTTGTCACCTCTGAATTTTGCTGTTCCGTTAGCCGACACCCATTTTTCCTTTTTGGTATTATACCCGCTGTTGACGACATTAACACTTCCATCTTTATTAAGACTATACTGAGCCATAGCATTGTCGAGATCTTTTTCAAAACGATAATCAAATCTGGCGATTTCATACCATGTACCCAAATATTTATTGACATCAAACTGATTCACAGGTTGTGCTTTTTCTGGCATAGAAGAACATGAAGAGACTATGAATATCCATAATCCGCAGGCAGCAATAAGTTTAAGAATTAAGTTATTTTTCATTTTTAGTAATTTTTTTAAAGAAATAAATATTCAACAGAAACTGGCTGTAACCATATACAGCATCTTCTACGGGAATAGTGCCCATTCTGATTCCTAAAAATTCTTCGGGATTATAATTAACAACAGGTGATGGAATTAAAGATCCTGTCAGGATTCCATTCACTGCAAAAAATCCAGGCATTAAAATCAGATAGACCAGACTGGCTTTTCCTATCCACTCTTTTTTAGCAATAAAATGAAGGTAGCATAATGTGAAGATTGTAACAATTACAGTGAGCAAAGTATATATTCTGTCACAATACAGAAAACCCGTTACCGCGAGCACAATAACTGATGTAAATACGATGAGATTATTAAACATGTCAGCCCAGTCCAGATTAAAAAACTTTTCAAAGCAGTAATAGGTAAAAACACAGGCGAAGGGAATACAATAAAAAAACAGCCACTCTTCAACAGGAAGCCCTGCTATTTTAAATCCTAAGGTGTACCTGAGATCAAACCACCACACTCCTTTACCGGTAAACCATATATCCCAGATAATAAAAGGAACCGCCACAATGGTAGATGACATCAGAAATTTCCCGAAAAGCCTGTTAAACTGTATCCTTCTGTCAAAAGAAGCCAGAAAGCAGATAATAACTGTAAAAAAATTAATCAGTATGTAAGTGTATGGCATCATTTTTTATCGAAATACATTTTAAAATATTGAACAGGCACCCATAAAAAGCCGAAGCATTCTCCTTTTTCTTTTCCCAGATGCTTATGATGCTGTTTGTGGGCACGTCTTATCGCAAGCAAATAAGGATTTTTGGTTTTGGTAAAAACCTTTGCTCTCTGATGGATAAAAATATCATGTACAAAGAAATAGGCCATTCCGTAAAGACTTATTCCGAGGCCAATATAAAACCAATAGCTGAATTCCTGCTTTACTCCCAGATATAATAAAGCTATGGCCGGACTTGCAAAAATGAAAAAGAAAAGGTCATTTCTCTCAAGTTTTCCTTCATTGCTGTGATCATGATGGTCACGGTGGAGTACCCACAGGAAGCCATGCATAATATATCGATGGATAAGCCATGTAGCACCTTCCATGACAATAAAAACACCCAAAACGATCAGAAAATTCATTACTAATTATTTTTGCTGTTAAAACGATCATTCAGAATTCTGTATCTGAAATCAAATATGCTGTTCAGTTTTCCTTTTATGAACAAGCTATGAGCGATCCGACCTAGAAAACCTAATGGAAGCTCATAATCTACTGTATCTTTCATCAATACTCCTTTTTCATTGGGAATAAATTCGTGAAAATGATTCCAGTATTTATAAGGTCCTGATTCCTGGAAATCGGTAAAACTTTTAAGTTCATCTACCTGTGTGATGATGGTTTTCCATCTCATGGGAATCCCCAGCAAAGGAGAAACACGATAATTGATCTCCATTCCTTTGAAAACAGGCTTATCCTTAACATCTGACAGCACAACAAAATTCATACTTGCCGGGGTTATTTCAGATAAATTATGAGGGGATGAAAAAAACTTCCAGGCGGTTTCAATGGTACAGTTCAACTGCTGTTCTCTGTATAATCTGTATTTCATTACTTATTTTTATTCTAGATTTTCCAACGAATTAATTACCATTTTTTTTACCATCACAGATAGGCAGATTTATATCTTATATAGCTTTTGAATGCTACCAGCAGCTTCTGTGAATTCGCAATCCTGATCCTGTTCTGTAAAATGTGATGAGAACTGGCTTTCTTTATTTTTTCAAACAATGACAGATAGTATTTATAAGCCAGATAAACACCAAACATTGAAGAGCCGGGCAGTTTTTTAATCCCTTGTAATGCTTCTCTGAACTCTTCGTCAATTTCTTTTTCAATCCGGACTTTCACATCATTATCGAAAACAGACATGTTTAAAGCAGGAAAATATGTTCGTCCCAATATCTGGTAATCATCTTTGAGATCCCGTAAAAAATTAACTTTCTGAAAAGCGGAACCAAGCTTCATTGCATATGGTTTAAGCTCTTCAAACTGTTGTTTATTTCCTCCGGTAAATATTTGCAGGCACATAAGTCCGACAACTTCTGCTGAGCCGTAGATATACTCGTTATACAAATCAGAATTGTAGTCTATTTTTTGCAGGTCCATTTCCATACTGTGCAAAAACTGATTGATAAGCTGAATATCAATTTTGTACTGACGAACTGTTTCCTGAAATGAATGCAGAATGGGATTGATCGATATACCGTCTTCCAGCGCGCTGTAGGTTTCAGCTTTTAACCTTGTTAAGAGTTTTTCTTTATCATAACCATGAAAACTGTCTACAATTTCATCCGCAAGCCGTACGTAACCATAAATGGCATAAATGGCGGGTCTTATGGAAGGTTTTAATGCCAATATCCCTAATGAAAAACTGGTACTGTATTTCCGGGTAGTATATTTGCTCACCTCGCAAGACAACTCATCAAACAATTTTTTCATATTAATTAAGTTTTAGTTTACTGACTTCAGATGCTACAATTTTACCGGAAATAACTGATGGCGGTACTCCCGGCCCGGGAACAGTGAGCTGCCCCGTATAAAAAAGGTTCATGATCTTTTTATTCCTGATTTTTGGCTTCAGCACTGCTGTTTGAGATAAAGTGTTAGATAATCCGTACGCATTGCCCTGATAGGCATTATAATCTGAAATAAAATCACTTACACAATAACTTTTTTTGTATTCAATCCTTGAAATAAGGTGAGTTTCGCCTGTATGTTTTTCTATTCTTTCGAGCATTTCCATCAGGTATTTTTCCCTCACCGATTCTTCATCATGAATTCCCGGAGCCAGAGGCAACAACAGAAAAAGATTCTCGCAGTCTTCAGGTGCTACACCCGGATCTGTTTTTGAAGGACAACAAGAATAAAAAAGAGGTTTTGCAGGCCATTTTTTATTTTTATAAATGCAGTCTATATGATTATCTAGTTCATTTTCAAAGAAAAGTGTATGGTGTTTTAAGTGAGGAATTTTACCTTTAATTCCGAGATAATATATAAGACATGAAGGCGCAAAGGTTTTGGATTCCCAGTAAGCATTCTTGTAATTCCGAAGGGATTTGGGAATCAGAGTTTCCGTATGATGGTAATCTGATGAGGCAATGACGGCGTCAAATTCATAATCTTTATCATTTACCCTGATTGAGGTTACCTTCCCGTCTTCTGTGTTAATTTTCTGAACATCATGATTAAAATGAAACACAACTCCTTGTTTTTCTGCCACCTTCTGCATCGCCAGAACAAGCTGATAGAAGCCTCCCATGGGATATTTCGTTCCCAAGACATATCCACCATAATTCATAAGGCTGTATAGCGCCGGTATATTTTGGGGAGAAGCTCCGAGGAAGATGACAGGAAACTCCATTAATGACCTTAGTTTTTCATCAGAAAAATATCCGGATACGTATTTTCGGAAATTACTGAGAAGATCCAGTTTTACAGCGCTGCCAGCTATTTTTAAAGAAGCGAATTCCAGCCAGCTGTAGCAGGGTTTGGTAACAAATTCTTTCATTCCCACTTCATATTTATATTTTGCAGATTCCATGAATTTATCATACTGCTTACCTGCTCCGTTCTCGATCTTTTCAAACAGGGCTCTTATTTCATCATTCTTTCTGGGAACGCAGATCTTTTCACCTGAAAAAACCATTTCAAATTGAGGATCCAAAGCCACAAGTTTAAAAAAATCATCTGCCTTCATATTAAAATCCCTGAAAAAATCTTCAATAATATCAGGCATCCAATACCAGCTGGGGCCCATATCAAAAACATATCCTTCTTCAGTTGTAAACTGCCTTGCACGGCCACCGGGCTGATCGTGTTTTTCAAATACATGCACTTCATTTCCGGATTTAGCGGCATAGGCAGCTGCTGAAAGCCCGGAAAAACCAGAACCTATAACAGCTATCCTTTTTCTCAAATTTTCCTTATTCATTGTTATTGATTTATTAGTTGGGATTATCCGGCTTAATTCAGTTTTTTATAGGCTACATCCAGCAAATCCATGGCTTCAAGATTCATTTTGTATACAGCATGGTGAAATTCATCTAATTTGGAAAGTATGGCGATGAGCAGCATTTTCTCGGAATGATTGAGATTTCCGGTGACCATTTTTGAGGCTTTACGGATTTCATCCATATGCTGATCCAGCATCTTAAGGCCTTCTTCTGTTATCTGAATATGTTTGGCTCTTTTATCTTTTTCTGAAACAGTCTGTTCTATCCAGCCATTCTTAAGTAAGCGGTTAATGATGAGTATTCCTACAGGTTTTTCATGAACATTATGTCTTATGAGTTCCATTTTTGACATGGCTCCCATAGATTTCAGGCTGATCAGATAAATGAAATCATCCTGGCTGGAAAATCCTGAATTATTAATGGCTGATTTAGAATAAGACTTTGCATACCTGCTCATTCTTATCAACAAAGTATTGATTACGCTTTCTTCACTTCGTCCCATTTCTTTACCTATCCATTCGGGCTCCTCTGAGAGATAATGTTCTTTATGGGAAGATTCGATCCATTCTATAAAACCCTGAAGATTGTTGCTGTAAATAGCTTTTTCTTCATTTTCATCAGCGAATTGCTTAATAAGTTCCACAACTGCTTTTATAAGATCATAATTCATATTCAATAAATTAGTATACAAATATACTTATAAAAACATAATAAGTACATAAATAAACTATATGAATTAAAAACAAACACTCAACTCTTTGATTTACAGTTTATTTATTTTTAAATTAAAAGTTATTAAGTAAGAAATATGATATATTTATAAACTTTACAGGGGTGGTTAAATAAAACCTGGATGTTGTAAGCTATCGGCCTGCTTAGATTTTCAGACCGTAAAAAAACTGAAGAATAGTATGGCGATTATGATCTTAAATAACAGTCACTATGATCATTAGTAACCTTAAAATATTTTTTTAATTTAAATTCGTATTACTTTGTGTAATGGAAAGCCAAACGAAATGGATATTAAAATTCTATAAGAGAAAATTAGGTAACATTAAATATGAGTATCACTTTTTATAAACCGAAATCAGATCTGTTAAGCCGATATATTGAAGGCTTTTATTTTATTTCTGAGCATGATACGCTAAAATCAAATCAATATTGGACATTTCCCAGTAATTTCTGCCTTGCAACGATTTGTCAGGACACAGAGTTAATTCCTGAAGAAAACAAAATCACAATAAGAAGATCAATCCATAAAAGAGTGGATTCATTTCTCTTTTACAACATTTCCAGGCCTATTAACGTTACTTACGAAGAGCCTAGAAATGAACTGACGATATATTTCAAACCTCTTGCTATTTTTCATTTCTTTCCTAAAGTGTCTTTTTCATCAGCTGCAGACCATTTTGAGAATTTCAATCCCTACCCTGATTACCAATCTAACATTCAGGATCTGTTGAAAATGAATAACAAAGATGAACAGGCACATCTGTTAGAAAAATATCTTCTCTCCAAACTTTGTAATCCGAAGCTTGAAACGATGCAAAACATTCTGCAAAAAGTTGAAGAAGGATGGAAATTAAATGACATTGCTGAATCAATGGGCATGTCCAGGCAATATCTTCACAGAACATTTTTAAAATACATGGGAAAGTCTCCCTCTCTGTATAAAAGAATACACCGCTTCAGACAGGTTACTTCTTCTCTGCAAACGAATGAAAAATTCATTTCATTATCCCACGAGAATTTATTTTTTGACCAACCTCATTTTAACAGAGAATTCAAAGCGTTAACAGGTGTGGTTCCTACCTTATTTTTCAAAAACATTAATGATTCAAAAGATATGCTCTGGCTTTTTGTTTAGTGGTTTACATTCATACAATGTTCAGGGTATTGGTATTTATAATTTTGTACATGAACAATAGACAAGAGATGATCAGATTACTTTTTATTCTTTGGGGAACATTAGCTTTTGGACAATCGGTTAACCTGTCTGTCATAAGAAAACAACTGCGTATCCTTGAGAAGGAGAATTACTTTAGCGGTGTTGTTTTGATTGCCAAAGGAGATAAAACGATCTACAAGCACGCTTTCGGATATGCTAATATGGCCGACAAAATTCCCAACAAAGCAAATACCAAATTTAATTTGGCTTCTATGAATAAAATGTTTACAGGGTTAGCCATTATGCAATTAGCCGAAAAGGGAAAGCTTTCGCTACATGACAAAGTCGGTAAATATTTACCGGATTTTCCTAACAAACTCGTAGCCGATTCTGTTACCATTCATCAATTATTGACACATACTTCAGGAATGGGAAACTTTTGGGCCGAACATGACAAACTAGCGAAAGAAAAATTTAAAACGGTTAGTGATTATTTGCCGCTTTACGTGCATCAGGAATTACTATTCTCTCCCGGGAAGGGTTTTCAATACAGTAATTCGGGATATATGGTTTTAGGACTGATCATTGAAAAAGTTTCCGGATTGAATTATTTCGATTATGTAAGAACTTACATTTTTGAACCCTCAAAAATGAAGGATACAGATTCTTATGATCTGGAAGAAGTAATCCCGAATATGGCAACAGGATATACAATGCTATCAGAAAAACCAGGACAATGGAAAAACAATATGTATAGTAACATAGTCAAAGGCACGCCAGCAGGTGGAGGGTACTCAACAGCTGAGGACCTTCTGAGATTTTCTCTGGCTCTTCAGCAAAACACGATACTGGGCAAAGAATTTACAAAGCTGTATTCCACTGGTAAAGTGCAATATAAAGAAGGTTCTTACGCTTATGGTATCGTTGAGAACTTTTTAAATGGTCAAAGAATGCTTGGACATACAGGCGGACATTTCGGAATAGCAAACGAACTGATGATTTTCCCGGAGTCTGGCTATACCATTGTAATTTTAACAAACGGAGAAGTTGAAAATTATTGGGAAGTTTCCAATCTCATTAAAAAGCAATTAACCGGAAGTACAAATGCAACAGATAACTTTTTCTATACAAAAGATGTTATCCGGACAGTGGAAAAAAGTGGTTTTTCTTCCGGAATAAAAAAGATAGAAGCCGATTCCAGCAAAAAATATATCCTTAAGGAGAATTTAATAGAAAGATACGGACAAAAGTTTCTCTTCGAAAAAAAGTATATTCAGGCAATTGATCTGCTTCAAATGTCTGCGACTCAGTTTCCTGATTCTGCCACACCTTATTACAACCTGAGTGAAGCTTACAGATTATCTCATCAAAAGGAAAAAGCCATTGAAGCTTTGAAAATCTATTTAAAGAGAGAACCGCTGGATAAGGAAGCTGAAATTAAGTATGAAAATTTAAAAAGCGATAAATAGTAATTAAGGATAGTCTTACTATTTTTCCAAATGCTGCCACTAAGGACAAAAACAATCATGTTCATCCATAAAAAAAGAGACAACTTTAATAGTTGTCTCTTTCAGTGACCCGGCTGGGATTCGAACCCAGGACCCATACATTAAAAGTGTATTGCTCTACCAGCTGAGCTACCGAGTCGGCCACTTATTTTTTTAAGTAAATCCCTTTGGTTAAGGGACTGCAAAGATAGGAAAACCCTCGGTAAATCCAAACTTTCCGGCGCTTTTTTATAATAAATTTTAAGTCAAAAAAGTCAAACACCTGTTTATAAATCAATTACACTACTTATTTTTTATTTAATTTTTTCAGCAATAATCATACTTGACAGATAAACTACCATTTTTGGTTAAAAAATTGTTTGGAAGAATAAAAAACAAATAATATCTTAGCAACTAAGATAATTATAAAATAAGTAAATTAATGACTAAATATAATATTGAAAATTTCAGAGACGCCAGCAGAGCCTATTCTGACGCCAGTATTTTTATGCACGAGGCCATTGCCAGAAAAGCGGGGCTTTCCAGTACCGATCATAAATACCTGGGCCTTATTCTACAGTATGAATCGGTTACCGCCGGCGAAATTTCTAAGCTGACGGGCCTTACAACCGGTGCTGTAACAGGCTTGATAGATCGTCTGGAGAAAAAGAATCTTCTGAAAAGACAGTTTATTCAGGAAGACCGAAGAAAAGTGATCATTATCCCAAATGTTCAGAACAGCATGAAATTACTGGGGCCCATTTTCGATGAATTGCAGCAAAAAACACTTCGCTTAATTTCCACCTTTTCAAAAAAAGAAGTAGAAACCATTGAGCGCTATTTCAGGGAAGCAACAATTCTTATGAAAGAAACAGCAGACCATTTAAATAATCAATAAACAATATAAAACCATGGAAAACTTAGCCACAACTTATCTAACGCGCGCAGAAATATGGCTTTGCATTACGACCTTACTCTATTTTCTTATGAATGGCGCACAGATTTTTGAGACGCTTATTTTTGTTCCCAAATGGGCCTCTTCCCCACCCGAGACATTCAGGTTTCTTCAGGATGGAAAAGGGGCAAGCCTGAAGTTTTTCTGGATTATAATCCACTCATTGCATGAAATAGCTTTTATTCTTGCTATTATTTTCTGCTGGAAAATAGGTCCGGTAAGGAACTGGCTTTTAGTATTATTTATCATTCATGCCGCTGTAAGAGTATGGACACTTACTTTTTTTGCGCCCAATATCATCCAGTTTCAGAATCTGGCTTCAGCTTCTTCGGTTCCGGAACAAATCTTAACAAAAATATCGCTTTGGAAAACGCTTAACTATATTCGGGTAGCAGTTTATATTGCGGTTTCAATAGGCTTTATTCCTCTCTGCATTAAACTTTTCGGGCTTCGCCAGTAATGAACTGGCCACAGTGTTTAAAATATAAAAAAAGAGACTGCCTTATCAGACAGTCTCAGCACTCTACTATAAAATCAGCTGATAAGCTATACTTTTCATTAAAACGTTTCCCTACGCAGGTGAAAGTCGACGTGACTTCAGATAAAGGGCAGTACGGTTCAGGTAAGGAAAAAGAAAAATCAATAACAGTGACGCAGCAAGAAGCCACACCATCATTTCATAATAATCCATTGCAAAACGGACATGATCCTGAACATTCATCCTTCCAATCAACAGCTTATTGGCCGCTTTTACGGCTTTACCTTCAGGCATTCCTCTCGCAACAAGTTTAGCGGTCTGCTGATGAAGAAAATTTTTAACAGCCGGATCCACAGCACTTAAATGATCCTGAAATGCATTATAATGGCGGCTTTTTTCAAACAGTTCAAAAAAATTGATCTGTGCAATGCTGATACAAAATCCAAGATACCGTACTGCCAGGGCTGTTGCAGCAGCTGAGGGGCCAATGGCAGCAGGAACTGAGGAGATAATAAAAATAATCGTCGGGACCATAATCAATCCAACACCCAATCCCTGAATGAATAATGGAATATAATAATTAAACTCATCAGCCTGAACATCAAAAGAGTAATACATTAATCCATGGAAAATAAGAAGCATTAAAAATCCGGGACCCCAGATATATCTTATATTTTTCTTCTGTAAAACCATACAGCAGGCGATAATCACACCTGTAACCAATCCTGCAAGATTGAAGATATTGATATAGGAAATATGAAGCGGATCCAGATGCAGCTCAGATGAAAAATAGCTATTGACAATTCCTGATGCAAACCGACAGATATACATCACAAAAAGGATCAGCAGACCTACCTTAAAATTTCTGTACCTGAAAACACGCAGATCAATATAAGGTCTTTTGATAGCCTGCTGACGGAATACGGATATCAATGCCAGAACAGCAATTCCAATGGCACTTCCCATAATCCGCCAGTCTTCCAGCCAATAATATTCCTGTCCGAAAATGGTGATATACCCAATCAGCACCAGCATCGTACTGAACAGCCCAAAACTTTGCCAGTCAAGCTTGTACAGATGAAACCTTGCATGCGTTCTGTAATTGCTCATGGCCAGTGCAAGAAAGATAAGTCCCGGAAGGTATGAGAATATGGCTGTCTTATAAACGATATTAAAATTATAGGAATCAATAAGGTCTGCTGTGATGAGGTTATTAAAAGGCAAAGCGCAGATCAGAATTCCGAAGAATACTGAAAAGCTGATCTCCCGCCCTCTTTCACTGCTCAGCCTTGTAAAAATTAACGTCAATGAAAGGTTTACGTTTCCTGCAAACAACATTCCCTGCATGAAACGTATCGGAAACAGTATATAGATTTCATGTGTACAATAGCATACCAGGCAAGCCAATATTTGCAGTGTGGTAAAAAGCAGAAAATATTCTTTGGCAGCCAGGAAACTGAAAAATCTTCTTTCAAGGCTGTAAAAGCCTACATATCCGGCATAGAACAGTGCTACTGAAAACTGGATATCTGCCGGCTCACTTCCATAATATCCGGCCGCTGCATTCACATTCGCAAGCGGGAGAAAAAAGATAATGATCCCCGGCAGTGTCATTGAAAAAAGGATGATTTTAACAAGCCATTCAGGAGCCCATTTTTTAAAATAAGGCATCTGTCTTTTAGCCATTGGAATGTTTTTTATTGGCATATACATTTACATTCATTCCTACTTTCAGAATATCAATGTCTTTTCTTTGCCCATCCACTCTGATTCTCACAGGAATACGCTGCACAATTTTCACGTAATTCCCGGTGGAGTTATCCGGCGGAAGCAATGAGAAGCTTGAGCCTGTTGCCGGGGAAAGTGAAATAATCGTCCCTTTAAACTCTCTGTCAGGATAAGAATCTGCTACAATTTTTACATGATCTCCGATGTGCATGTCCTTGATCTGCGTTTCTTTATAATTGGCCACTACCCATTTGTCGGTTTCATTATTAACTATAAATGCAAGTGTTTCTCCTGCATCAATCATCTGACCTACTTCAACGGTTCTTCTTCCCATCCTTCCGTCATATGCTGCAGTAACGGCTGTATAGCTCACATCCAACTTGTGGCGGTCCAGCAATGCTTCCAGTCTGGCAATTTCTGCAAGGACAACCGTTTTTTCCGCCCGGATATCATTTATTTTAGACATTGAAGCTGCATAATTATCCTGTGAAGATCTGTAATCACTTTCATTGATGTCAAGAGTTGCTTTAACATCTTCAAGACGCTGTCTGGTGGCAGATTCTTCATCATACAGTTTTTTGTACCTGTTATAATCAAGTTTTTGTTTCCAAACCTTTGCTTTATTGGCATCTACCTGATCCATTGCTGCGGCAGCTTCTTTTTCTGTAGTTTCTGTAGTACTTTCAAGGACTTTCAATTGCGCGTAGGCTTTACGGAGGGCTGCCTGCGTTTGTTTTTCCTGAAGGACATATTCACGGTTATCAATAATTAAAAGGGTATCGCCTTTTTTCACTTCCTGATTTTCCTCAAATTTTACAGCGACAATAAATCCTCCGGCTCTTGAAATAATCGGGTTTACATATTCCTGAACTTGGGCATCATTGGTCTGTTCATATGCATAATAGTTCTTTAAGGTAAAACCGCCCCAGACAGCAAGTGCGGCAACGATAGCAAGTGAAATCCATCCTGTGATCTTCGTGATCAGTCTGTCCGTTGGAGTATATTTTTTTTTCATTGTATTATAAAACGCCTGTAATATTTTGTAGTAAATAATAATTGTTCTGTGCCATAATCTTTGCCGCTTCCAGTTCAAACTTTGTCTGAAGAAGCTGTATATCTGCATCCAGCAGTTCTGTAATAAGGGAAGTCTGGCTGAAGTAAGTATTTTTGATGATTCTTGCATTTTCCTTTGCCTGGGCTACATTGGCTTCTGCCACTTTGATCTGTTCCAGAGCTTCCTGATATCTCAGATAAGCTTCCTTCACCTGCTGTCTTACTTTATCCTCTGTATCTTTATGTGCCTCTTCTTCTTTTTCGAACTCCAGCTGTGCTGCCTTTACCTTTTGCGTATTATGATATAGCGAAGAGATGGAAAACGAAGCTTTTATGCCCACTATTCCCAACGAATACCAATACGGATTGTAAGGATACAGGAAAATCTGTGGATTAGCGTAATAGAATTCTCCATACATCCCGACTTTAGGTCTTACATTGGCTTTTACCTGCTTCAGTTTAATTACACTTAATGCAGTCTGCTGTTCAGAAACGTGGTAGTCAAAAGAATGATCCAGTGCCATTTTCAAATAGTCATTATAAGAAGTATTCGCATTCCACTGGTCAGATGGTGCTTCCGGAATAACAATCTGGTCATCTGGAATTCCCAGAATAATATTCAGCTTTTGTGTAGCGATAAGGATATCATTTTCTATAGTGACCAAAGCCATTTTCCTTTTTGAAAGCTCAAGTTCAATCCTTAAAACATCACTTTTTAAAACCACTCCGTTTTTATAAAGCGCCTGTATTTCTTTCAGCTGGGTTTTCTGATCTTCAATATCCTGCTTAATAAGATCTCTGAAGATTAATGTTTTCTGCAACTCCAGATAAAGCGCAGCTGTTTTATAATGAATATCAGAAACCGACTGCTCTTTCAGGATATCCTTAATTTTCTGAAGGGTCTGGTTTTCCTTAATTTTCAGATTCAGCTTGTTCCCGTTGTAAATATTAAGGTAAAAATCCGCTCCGGCCCTGTACAGCGTGTGGATGACTTCATGCTGTGTAGGTTTCGAAAAAATTCCGTTTTCATAGATGGGAATGTTGGAAGCTTTTTCTGCTGAACCTTTGATTTCTATTTCCGGAAGACGCTCTTTTTTGGCATCTTTTACTTCGGCTTCGGCAATGTCTGCATTGATGGTATTGATTCTGATATGACGGCTGTTTTCTTCAGCTCTCTGCCATGCGTCTTTTAAGGAGAGTCGAATGGTATCCCTTGTTGAACTGCCTGTCTGAGCCGATATGGTATAGGAAATTCCCAGCATCAGCAGTCCGGCGACATAAATTTTCATTTGAATTTTTGAATTATTGCACTGCAAATTTATTGGCAATCCGGATATTATTTTTATCTAAAATAGTCAACTTTTACATGATTCCAGCCAAATGATTATATTTGCGTTTTCATTGATAATTTAATTTTTTATGGGATTAATTGCTGCGCTTCCGGATATTGATAAAGACGATAAAAGTGTATTTGTCATGCATGAAAAATCGGAAAAGCTGATTCCTTTTCATAAGCACACCAAAGGACAGCTGAGTTATGTGGAAGGTGGTATCGCTTACATTACCATTGATAACAAAACCTATGTGGTACCGGCCAGGCATTTCTTCTGGATTCCGCAAGGAATGGAACATATTTTGGAAATCGGGCACACTGCAACGGTTTTGCGTTCTCTTTATTTTTATGCTCATGATGACATTTCAGATCCTTTTTACAGCAGACTGGGAATTTATCCGGCTTCTGAACTGCTGATCCAGATGATAAAATATACTGAAATATGGGATGAAAAACATGTTACTGCAAAAGATGAAAACTTTGAATTTCTGGTGGCATTAAAAAAAATTCTTCCCAAAACCCATCAGCAGCCATTACCTATTATTCTCCCGGCTACTCACCATAAACAGATGATGAAAATTGTATCTTATCTGGAATGGAATATCGGGGAAAGGCTTACTCTGGCCCATGTAAGCAGCAAGTTCGGCTTAAGTGAACGTTCTTTGTCCCGGCTGTTCAAAGCGGATATGGATATTTCTTTCCTGCAGTACCTGAAAACCTTAAGAATTGTCAAGGCTATTGAACTCCTTTTAAATACGGACAAGCCCATCAATGAAATAGCAGATGATGTCGGTTACAGCTCTATCAGCGCTTTCAGCGATACTTTTCATGAATTCACCCAATCCAGACCTTCGGATTTAAGGAAGAGCAATAAAGCCATTCAGAACCTTACAGATTAAACTGATTCTGAATGAAATAAAAAGCCTTTAAACTGTTTGTTTAAAGGCTTTTCTCTATCATTACTGAGTCACTTTCATTATCGCATCGGTAATCTCAATTTCTTTTTTTCCGGAATAAGCGGAATCAAAAGGTTCCATAACATTGAATAAATACTGATAAAAAGGAGCGATCTGACGGACATTTTCGGATTCCTTCACTGCTTTTTCTTTCCCCATCTGCTGAAGTCCCTTTATAAAAACATTGAATTTTTTGTCGATGGGCTCCATCGATTTTAAAAGGTATGCATGTGCTTTTTCATTTTGTCCCAAGCTTTTATAAGCGTCAGTAACTGCTGAGACAACAAGTGCATATTCCATCGGTTTTGACCTCATCTGTCTTTTTGCCATCGCTTTAAATGATGGTGAGAGACTTTGATAGTATTCATATTCTTCAAATATCCCTTTCTTAAGCATTTCGGCCAGCTGAAGTCCTTTCTGTTCCTGTCCTGCAATAATATATCCGGTAACAATGGCGCTCAATGAACGTGGGTCATTGTATTTCTCCACAGGAATTTCTTTTGCCGCAAGATCCAGTAATTCCAACGCCTTAGCTTTCTGTCCGCTTACCATAAGTGCTGATACTGCTCTGCTCACCGACACTCTGTAGCCCAGAATATTTGACATTGCTGTTTCATCATAATAATTACTCAGATCTTTAAAATTTCCCCATCTGAAATTTTTGACCACCTGATAAAGAGAATTGGCATCTACCCTTCCTCTATCTCCACCGGATCCCTGAGGAGTACGGATAGGCACCAGTCTGTAGCTGAAACCGTCAAACTGCAGATATTCATCGAGATAAAAAATATTTTCACTTTCATACATTCCGCCTGATGAAAAGTTTATCGGGCGCTTCCATTCAAAATTCGCGAGCATATCCAGCATCATCAGGTTACTTTTGTAAAGGGTATTTGCTTCATAATTAATCGTAATCTGATCTGCTACATCCGGAATATCAGCTTGATTAATAATGCCTGCCTTTACAGCATTTTCCTTGTTCACAGGCAGAATAAATTTACTCACCGGAAGAATATTATATTTTTCATATTGCTTTTCACCAAAATACATTTTCAGAAGTTCGTCTTTTCCAGATGATTTTAGTTTCAGGAATTTAATGGCATCTTTCAACGTCAGAGAATCCTGTGTCAGGTATTTCCTGAAGTCCTGGAAAGCGGTTTCCGGTGCTCCCTGCTCTTTCAGCATCTGGAAAAGTCCTTCCCAGTCTTCTTTTTTCATCAGATACACCTGATCATTCACTCCGTCTCTATATTCCTCATGTGTCAGTTCACCCGGAATTCCCATAGCATTGTAGGTTCTTCTTTTCACCTGATCAATATTCCATGGAGTGGCTAAAAGGGTGAAATTGACTGTCTTCACATCGTCCCTGAATCTTTCTGTTTCCTGAATAGCCCACACCGGAAAGGTATCATTATCTCCATAAATAAAAATGATATCATCTTTAGGCAGTGAACGTAACAATGAATAGGCATAATCCCGGGCTGCTGTTTTTTTGCTTCTGTCATGCGAAGTATAATTCTGGAATCCCATCATAAAAGGAATTCCAAGCAACACGACTCCCAAAACAATATTGGCAGCATTCGATTTTATCTTAGACTGAATCAGCCAAAGGATTGCTCCGGCACCCAGACCAATCCAGATAGCAAAAGCATAGAAAGAACCTACCATGGCGTAATCTCTTTCCCTTACTTCAAACGGTTTTACTCCGGTATAGAAGACAATTCCCACGCTGGTCAGGATAAACAGCGAAAGAATGGCATAAAATCTTCCGAAATCTCTGTTCAGCTGGAAAAAGAAACCAATCAATCCCAGAATCAATGGTAAAAAGAAAAATTTTACAGTACTTTCGTTCTTAAACCGGGCAGGCATATGATCCTGATCGCCGAGTAAAGCATTATCAATAAAAGAAAATCCTGAAATCCAGTTTCCATTGGTGCTTTCCATATGGCCCTGGAGATCGTTCTGTCTTCCAACAAAATTCCACATCAGATATCTGACAAAATAATATCCGTTCTGGAACGAGATGAAATAATCCATATTCTGTGCAAATGAAGGGCGCTTTACCTTAATCAGATCATATGGTTTTACTTTCAGGTAGTCTTCTGCCGTGATAGAATCTCCTTCATATTTTGCTCTCAGTTCATCAAAAATACGATGAGCTTCCGGATTGTCTGCCACTTCTTCGTTATCATAATTGAAAGTAAAATCAGGAGCTCCGTACAAAGAGATATAATTGGCCATCACTTCTTTATCTTCATTGAACATCCTTGGCATAAAGCTTATGTGAGATTTATTAAAAACATAGTTGAATCTTTCCCCCGTTTTTCTGTAGGTTCCGGTTTTTTCATCTTTTTCATAAATGTCTCCGGTGATCTCTCTTTTGTAGCTTCCGTCTTCGTCTTTTTCCAGTCCGTTTTTGTCAAGAAATGCAGTGTAATTCTGTCCGTAGATGGTAGGCCAGTCTCCATATTGCACCCTGTTATAATAATCTCTCATTCCGATGGCTGTGTCCGGATCATTAAGGTTCATTGGAGGGTTGGCATTGGCCCTGATGGGAATCACCAACCAGCATGAAAATCCGATAATCATATAAACCAGAGACAAAATGGCGGTCTGGTAGAGCTTTCTTTTTGTTTTTCTCGCATATTTAATCAGCAGATAACTTATAACTGTCATAAGAACAAACGCTGCAATTGTCCCTGAATGGAAAGGAAGTCCTAAACCATTCACAAAGAAAATTTCAAGCTGTCCAAACAAGGTCATAATCAAAGGGAAAATAATCTTGAACACGAAGGCAAGAATTCCCAGGGTAACCAGATTGGCTATGATAAAACTTTTCCAGGAAAAGGTATAATTTCTTGCATAATATACCAGGCATATAGCCGGAATAGCCAGCATACACATCATATGTACTCCCACAGAAAGTCCTATGATGAAAAAAATAAGAATAATCCATCTTTCGCTGTCAGCAGCTTCAGATTCATTCTCCCATTTCGTGATCAGCCAAACTAACAATGCAATAAACAGAGAAGCCATTGCATACACCTCACCTTCTACTGCTGAAAACCAGAAGGTATCTGAAAAAGTAAAACATAAGGCCCCGACAACCCCGGCAAAAAGGATAGAGATTTCCTGATGTTTTGTAATATCTTCAAAATCTTTATGTAAAAGGCGTCTTAAAAAATGAGTGATCGTCCAGAACAGAAACAGAATGGTAAAAGCACTGAATAAAGCCGACATCGCATTGATCACAATAGAATAATTCTCGGTATTCCCCATTACAAAAATACTCGCCACGGCTCCCACAATCTGAAATAAAGCAGCTCCCGGAGCATGGGTTACCTCCAGTTTCACCGCTGAAGAGATGTATTCTCCACAATCCCAGAAGCTGAGAGAATGTTCAATGGTTGAAAGGTAAGTAATAAGCGCAACAGCGAAAAGGAACCATCCCAGTACGGTGTTCCATTTTTTAAAAGACCAGTTTTTCATATCATATTTTCCAATATTGATATGACAGCTGAAGAGGATGGTTTATTACACTGACCTTATTTATTTTTTTAAACCACAAAAAGTCACAAAGTCCTGGAGTAGTTAATTAAGTTTAAAAACAATGCTGTAAAAAGTTCATATAAGAAGAAGTAAATCAACGATTTCAAACAACTTAGGTGTACTTTAATGTTCAAAATAGAAAGCTTAGAAACAGACTCAAAAAACTTTGTGTCTTTTGTGGTTAAGAAATTTATTGGTTTCTTAATAGCGGTTTTAATAGGTATTATTCAATCCTCCATCCAAAGGAATGCTTGTTCCGGTAAGATAATTTGAATATTCTGAAGCAAGGAAAGCCACAAGATGTCCGTATTCTTCAGGCTGCCCGAATCTTTTCATCGGAATTTTATTTTCCCTTGCCTTTTTTATTTCTTCTTCAGAATTGCCGGTTTGCTGGGATTCATGGGCAACAAGTTTCTGAATTCTTTCAGTATCAAAATATCCCGTCAACACATTATTTACTGTAATATTATGTTGTGCAATTTCATTGGAAAGGGTTTTAGCCCAGGCGATTACAGCGGAACGAATTGAATTGGATAATGCGAGATTTCCAATCGGTTCTTTTACTGAAAGGGATGAAACATTAATGATACGCCCGTTTTTCTGTTGGATCATGTGAGGCAAAGCCAGTAATGTTGTTTCACAAACCGTTTTAAAAAGAAGATCAAATGCTTTCTGATAATCATCTGTGTTTTTATCAACTGCAAGGCCGGGTTCCGGACCATTTGTATTATTAACAAGGATATCTACCGGATGTTCATTAAAATATCCTCCAATTATTTTCTTATAGCTTTCAAAATCTGAAAAGTCAGCAACAAGATATGCATGTTTCTGACCGGCATTAATAACCGGAAGGGATGAAACAAAATCTTTAAGTTTAGCTTCATTGCGAGCCATAACGGTAACATTGGCCCCGCATTTTGCCAGTTCTATGGCGATTCCTGCTCCTATTCCCTGAGTGGCTCCTCCCACTAAAGCGTTTTTTGAAAAAAGTTGAATATTCATCTTTGTAATGAGTATTGATTATCTGTATAAATATAAGCAATCTTTATTTTTAATGATCATTTAATGCACAGCAGGCTCTATTTTATACAACAGTAAACACCAGCGTAAGCCGGTGTTTCAGTATTTGTGTTATTAGAATTTTTGCTAAAAGAATAATGCCTGATATGGGAACTTTAAAGGAATTAATCTCCGATACGGAAAACAAGTAATTGGGTTGAGGTTGCAGCCAGGCTCATTCCTGCTCCTCCACAGTTACCGGATTGGCCTCTTCCAAGAGTTATCGTCCATGTTCTGTTGGCTGGAACAGTGGTAGCATAGGTTATGGTACCTCCGTGATTAGAAAGGGCTCCTTCTGAGTGTGAAGCTGTACTGTGAATTCGAGTAGAACCTGTGTTAAGAGGGAAATCTATAAAATATGAGCTGATAGTACATCCTGTTGCATTATGAGTTGCTTCATACACAAAAGTCATCTGATAAGTTCCTGCAGGAAATGTAATAGTACTTGTTCCTGCATTATAGCTCATACCGGGAATGGTATTTTTAACAACAGACATAGGGACCACCTGTGATCCGCCTGCACCTTGTGCCTGCAAGAAATTGGTCTGTGCAGTTTCCAGTCTGAAAACTGCAGGATTTGGAATAGATAAAGCGCCTAATGTACCGATACTTTTAACAACACCAGTCGCATCCACTACCAACAGAGGATCTGTAGTGGTATTTCCTGCAGAAAGCCCCTGTACTCGCAACGGATCGGTTCCATTGATATGAAGCTTATTCGTTGGAACCGTAGTCCCGATTCCCATGTTTCCAGCGGCTGTAACAGCTACATCATTGGCCTGTTGTGCCGCTGAAGGTGTTCCTGTAGCAGGATTATCTTTGGCCGCATCAATATTGAAAACGCCCTGTGGATTGGAAGTCTGAATACCTACCTGCGCACTTATAAAAATACAATTTCCTGTTAGAAGAAATAAAGAATAGATAAGTTTACGTTTCATAATAAGTGATTTTTGATCAATATTAAAGTGATTTTTAAAACAAAAAGCTAAAATTATTGTGATAAAATTAAAAATTAAACCTAAATAATCACTTTATATTAAAACAAATATAATAAATTTCACACAAAAGAGAACTAGGCTTATAAAAAATAATTGTTAATTTTTCAATAAACTCAATTTCAATTTCAGCATTCCATTCACAGATTATATAATAAGCATAGTTATTTAGAAACTTTTATTTATATTCATAAGATTGTTATTCTTATATAAACCCTGTACTTTTTGAAAAATCAGATTTATCAATCTTTCAGATAATAATTTTGAACAATACAAAAAACCTTCTTAATATATAAGAAGGTTTCTTTTAATTTTAAATGATAATCTATTTGACCACGGTTGCTTCCAATTCCACTTTTAAAGTTTCAAACAAACCTTTCACTTCAAGCATTGTTACGGCTTGCTGAATTTTATGTCTGCCAATCCATTCCTGAAGAATAGGAAAATGAGGCCAGAGTTCTTCCGTAGAAGTAGTATAAATATTTAATCTTACAATACCGCTGCATTCATACCCTGCTGTAGTAATCACTTCTTCCAGGTTGGCAATAGCCTGTTCCAGCTGTGATTTCATGTCCTTATCACTGGACGTTCCATCAGGATCAATAGCTGCCTGTCCTGAGCAGTATAAGGTACTTTCAACATTTTTCACCTCCACCGCCTGGGAGTAACTTCTTTCATCCTGCCATTTCCATGGATTAACTGTTCTTTTTTCCATTGTCTTTAATTTGTTATTTGTTACGATACAAAATTGCAGAACAAATACAGCAGATCTCCGTGATCCGGATCACGATTATAGTGTGAGTTCAATCACAATGTTATAAAGGCAGACGGCTCAGAGTTTCTCTGGAAACCCCTAAGTAGGCAGCCAAAAGAGACTTCGGAACACGTTGTACAAGGGAAGGATATTTCTTTAAAAGTTGCTCATAGCGTTCTTTAATTCCTGTTGTCATCATGGAAATGGTACGCTGCTGAGCAGTGATAAAACCCATATAGGCCTTTTCAAGGAAAAAATGTTCCAGCTTTGGGAGTTGCCCGCAAAGTTTTCTGTAATCTTCCAGTTTAATACAAAGTACTTCTGTATCTTCCAGACATTCCAGAGACATTGTTGCCAAGGTTTGCTGATAGTAAGCCGGAAAATCTGTTTCCCACCAGTCTTCCATGGCAAACCCTACAATATGTTCTTTTCCGGTTTCATCGGTGTAAACCAGTTTTAACAGACCTTTCAATACAAAATAGTTGTAAGGAACCGCTTCTCCTTCCTGCACTAAAAACTGATGTTTTTTATATTTTTTATAGGTAAAGCAGGATGATATGAATTCAAATTCATCATCATTAAGAGGAATTATTTTTTCAATATGGGTCCTAAGCTGGTGCAGCATATTCTCTTTATTATTGTAAAAGTACTCTTTTTTCAGTAAGACATTTAAATTCGTTCATATCAACTCCTATTTCTGCAAGAGCAGGCAGGATAAGGGGAATCATTATTAAATTTAAATTAAGGCTTTTCGTTCAGTAGTTCATCAATCTGCTTGTAAAATGAATCTTTACTATAATCTGCTAATCCTTTATGATGCAGACGGATTTCTCCTTTTTTATCAAGTACAACAGTTGTTGGTAAAGATCCGCTATACAATACATCTGGGATATTGCCGGCTGATACCAGAAAAGGAACCGTAAAGCCTTTCTCTTTTAAATAAGATTTTCCCAGACTTACATTATCATCCAGATTTACTGTAAGAAATACAAAGTCCGGATGGTTTCTGTATTGGTCATATAATTTCTGAACAGACGGAAACTCCGCCCTGCAGGGAGGGCACCATGACGCCCAGAAGTTAATGAAGATTACTTTATTTTGTAAAGCGGAAACATCGATCATTGTTCCATCTTCATTTTTCAGTATAAAGCCATTATAAGAAGCGTGGCTTGAAGTATTTTTTGTTTCTTTTGCATCTGATATGCCGGAATTGAGGATTCCGGTGGAAGCAACCTGCCTCATAAGCCATGCCTTTGCATCCTTATTCACCAACAGGATAATGAATAACACAGTAAGTACAGCAGTAGAGCCATTTTTCTTCAGCCAGATTTTCAGATTTTCCATATTCTTCCACTTAATTCCCTGCCAATATAAGACTAATATTCTGATCGAAAAGTCACACGAATATTTTTTTAAGCAAAATTCCTTAATTCGCGAGACGCTTTAAACAAAATAATCTAAAACCTGATCATGTCAGTAATAAAGTTTACCCGGCAGCCGTTAATAAGTTACTTTCAATATAGCCAATGAAAACAAGAGATATATCCCCATCCAATGCTTAATATCGTCTTTTTATGTAACAAACTTATTTTAAATTGCTCTCACATTTTCAAAAATCTGGTTTTTTCCAAGGGATTTATTTCATAATTAATACATTACGTGTAACAAATCCCCTATTCATCCAACTAATCAAACATTATCAAAAAATTAATTCATAGATAAGAGATCTACCACTTTAAAATAAACTAATGCAAACATCCTTTCTAAAAATTACCGCAGCCACCGCTGCGCTCTGTTTCAGTACTCTCGCAATAGCCCAAAAAACCTATTCCGTAAGTGGGACGGTAAAAGACAAAAAAAACGGTGAGCTGCTCATCGGAGTATCTGTAAAGGTAAGTGAAGATCCCGCCATTAATGTTGTTGCTAATGAATATGGCTTTTATTCCCTTTCACTGCCGGAGGGAAATTATACTCTTATTATTTCGAATCCGGGATATAAGGATTTTGAACAGCAGATCAAAGTGGACCAGAATATAAAACTTGATCTTCCTCTTATTCCTCAGGAAACAGAGACAAAAGCCATTGACGAAGTAGTGGTAACCGCTATAAAAAAGGATAAAAACTTAACGTCTGCCCAAATGGGAGCGGAAACATTAAACATTAAAAACATCGAAAAACTTCCTGTCCTTTTCGGGGAAAAGGATGTGATGAAAACCATACAGCTTTTACCGGGCATCAAAAGTAATGGTGAAGGAAGCAGCGGATTCAGTGTAAGAGGCGGCGCTACAGACCAAAACCTGATATTGCTGGATGAAGCACCGGTTTATAATGCATCTCACCTTCTTGGTTTTTTCAGTACGTTCAACAGTGATGCCCTGAAAGATGCCAGCATCATTAAAGGAAACAGCCCCGCACAATATGGAGGCCGGCTTTCTTCCGTATTGGATGTTAAAATGAAGGACGGAAACAATAAAGACTATAACGTGAACGGAGGAGTCGGTCTTATCAGCAGCAGGCTGAGTGTGGAAGGCCCTATTCAGAAAGAAAAGTCGTCATTCATTGTTTCAGGAAGAAGAACGTATGCCGATTTGTTCCTTAAGACCAGTAAGGATTATAAAGACAATAAGCTATATTTTTATGATCTTAACCTGAAGGCCAATTATCAGATCAATGAAAACAACCGTATTTACCTGTCGGGCTATTTCGGAAGAGATGTTCTGGGACTGGGAGATACTTTCAATACAGACTGGGGAAATACTACGGCCACGTTGAGATGGAACAGTATTATCAGCAGTAAGCTATTTTCCAATACATCATTTATTTACAGTAATTATGATTATAAAATCAGTCTGAAAAATGATGATACAGTATTTGATTTAAATTCAAAAATCCGTGACTGGAATCTGAAGCAGGATTTTACCTGGTTTGCAGGAAACAAGCATTCTGTAAAATTCGGACTGCAGTCTATTTATCACACGCTTACCCCAAGCAGTGCTTCCGGTACTACGGTAAGCAGCTTTGCAAGAAATCCGAGATACTCCTGGGAAAATGCAGTTTATATCAATGATGATTATAAAGCAACGGAGAAGCTGACCATCAATTACGGGGCAAGGCTTTCCATATTCAGTGTATTGGGAGGTGATACCTTCAATACTTATGAGAATGGAATACTTACCGATAGTAAATTCTTAGAGAAGGGAAAATTCGGGAAAACCTATGTGAATATTGAACCGCGTATCAGTGCCAACTACCGCATCAACGAAGTGAGCAGTGTGAAAGGAGGCTATTCCAGAAACACTCAGAATCTTCACCTGTTAAGCAACAGCAACAGCGGAAATCCTACCGACCAGTGGATCGGAAGCAGCTATACGGTAAAACCGGAAATTGCAGACCAGATCAGTCTTGGGTACAGCAGAAATTTTAATAACAACAATTATGAATTGAATGCTGAGGTATACTATAAAGACATGAAAAACCAGATCGACTTCAAAAACGGGGCTCAGATTGGCTTTGATACAGGAGCGGATGTAGAAAGTGAACTGTTATTCGGAAAAGGAAGAGCATACGGGCTGGAACTTATCGCCAAAAAGAAAAGCGGAAAACTGACAGGATGGATTTCGTATACGCTTTCCAAAACGGAAAGAAAGATCAACGGAATCAATAACAACGAATGGTACAATGCAAGAATGGATAAAACACACGATCTTTCTATTGTTGCAACATATCAGCTTAATCCGAAATGGAGTTTTTCAGGACTGTTCGTTTACAGCACAGGAAATGCTGTTACCTTCCCTACCGGAAAATATGAGCTGAACGGGCAAACCATATTCCAGTACAGCAACAGAAATGCAGACAGAATGCCTGCTTATCACAGAATGGACTTAAGTGCTACTTATGAGCCTAGTTCTAATAAGCGTTTCCGCGGTTCATGGACATTTGGTATTTATAATTTGTATGGCCGTGAAAATGCCTACACCATTAATTTTGAAGACAATCCTGACCGTCCCGGAACAACCCGTGCCATGCAGACCTCTTTATTCCGCTGGGTACCTAACATCACTTATAATTTCAAATTCTAAATCATGAAAAATACTTTTTATATCATATTATCTCTTCTGGCATTAACTTCTTGTGAAAAGGAAGTTGATCTTGATCTGAATGATCAGAGCGGAAACATTGTCATTGAAGGAAATGTTACGAACCAGCCAGGTCCTTACACCGTAAAAATCACAAAATCAGTTGGCTTTTCAGAGCCTAATCAATACCCCGCTGTTACCGGTGCCCAGGTTATTTTAAGTGATGATATGGGACAGTCCGAAACACTTCAATATACAGGAAACGGAGTGTATCAAACCTCAACTTTTACGGGGTCACCCGGCAGAACCTATACATTGAAAGTACAGGCTGAAGGAAAAGAATATACTGCCCAGAGCAAAATGCCTGAAGTGGTTTATTTCGACGGATTGAAACAAAGTTCTTTTAAGTTTGGTGATAAGACTACTTATACCCTCTTACCACTTTTTACCGACCCAATAATGCTTGGGAACCGTTATCTTTTCATTTTTACGATCAATGATCTCCCTAAAAAATACATGAATACCATTTCAGATAATGTCAATAACGGATTGCCTAACCAGCAACCTCTGATCCTTCCCAATGATGATAACAAAGGCAGAGATCACGAAGTAGTTGCAGGTGATAAAATTCATGTGGAAATGCAGTCTATAGACACGAATGTATTCACCTATTACAGTGCATTACTTCAGATTTCAGGTGGTAATGGGGGAACCGCTACTCCAACCAATCCTCCGAGCAATATCAGCAACGGAGCATTGGGATATTTTTCAGCGCACACAACAGACACGGAGACTTTTGTAATCCAGCCTCCTGTAACTCCATAAATTTAAAAAGGATATTCATCTCAGAATATCCTTTTTTATTTTTCGTTTATCTGAATCTTCTTTTCAGGGAATAATACCTATACAAAAGTTTATCATACCGGATGACAAAGAATAATAATCCTGCAGTCACGATCAGCGTTTTCAGCTGAATGAAGCTATAAACAAAACCACCAACAATACATCCTGAGAAAAAGCAGGCAATAATCACCAGCTTCAGGGTAATATTCTTTTTAAGCTGGCGCTGTTCATTTTCCCGCTCCTTAAATAACAGCTTTGAAAGCTCTATTCCCAGATCGGTAAACAGCCCGGTAAGATGGGTAGTTCTCACTACAGACTGGGATACTCTTGTTACCAATGAATTCTGAACCCCCATTGCAAAAAGCAAAAGCCCGGCAATTGTATAAGGAGATATTGAAATGCCTAATGGCTTCCCTCCTGATATTCCTACAAAGCCCAATATCAGAATTTCAGTAACCAAAGGAATGAGGTGTGGACGGAACATTTTATGCCCCGATGAAAATTCTACCATAAAGCTTGAGCAGAACGCACCGCCAAGGAAACACAGAATAAAGATGAAGTATATAAATGCTTTGCTGTAATGATCCAGAAGAATCTCCTCAGAAAAAAAGGCAAAATGCCCGGTTATATTCGTAGTAAGCACTTTAACAGACAAAACACCTGCAATATTCACGATTCCGGCAACAAATGAAAGTGCGGATGCCAGCTTAAGGTTATGAAAATAGGTTCTGTTTTTCCCTCTGTGTCTGAACATTCTGAATCTTTAAGAAATGTATTGCTGTAAAAAAACAGCTGGATAAAATAAATAAGTAAAAAAAAAATAATTTAGAAATGTCAGTATCAACTGTGAAAAACATGTCCGCTTAAATATCTATCCAGTGTTCTTTATAAATTTACTATTGCGCTTTATTATAAAAACCTGTTGTTTTAATAATGATGACAGTTCTGAAACTGCGTCCAAAAGACCTCTCTGAAAAGCCTGTTTCTTATTTCAGGATCAATTTCATTACTTTTGTAAAAGTAATCCGTTCAGGAAAAAAATGTTGTGATGCTGATCATCTTTAAATGTGATTTAAGTTAAAAACTGAGCGTATTTAACAGCCTGTAAAGAAAAATTATGATCTCAAAATTTATTTTCAACAATCAATACCTTTTTGATGAACTTCCTGAGTATGATAAAAACCTGCTTACAGGAGCTATGAAAACCAAAAATTACCGTAAAAATGAACCTGTATTTACTGACGGAACAAAGCCTAACGGCGTCTATTATCTGAATGAAGGGAAAATAAAGAAATACAAGGTGGATAATGACGGAAGGGAACAGATTATTTACATTTACACCTCCGGTGAGTTTTTAGGTTATTCAGCTATTCTGAGCAATGAATCTTACGGTGACACAGCATCAACACTGGAAAATTCTGTGATTTCCTTTATTTCAAAAGACAGTTTTCTTGATATTCTCAATCAGTCATCAGTACTTTCAAGGCTGCTGCTGAAGTCTTTAAGTCATGAATTCAGTGTGATGGCCAATCTTATTGCAGTATTGTCCCATCGGACCGTTCGGGAAAGAGCTGCTCTCAGCTTACTGATTCTTCATGATAAGTATAAATCAAATGGCACACCAGACAATGAAGTATTCATTACCCTTTCGCGCATAGATCTTGCCAATATGGTTGGAACCGCCAGAGAGACTTTGGCCCGCATCATCAATGATTTTAAACAGGAAAAATTAATCAGATCTGAAGGACGGAAAATACAAATTACCGACTTTAAGCGGCTAATTCATATTGCTAATTTTTATTAATTTATCTTTTTACTTTCAGCTTTTTCCTGTTCTTGTTTGATTTTCATGAGCATATCAATAGCATCCGGATTTTTGGGGTTAAGAGATAATGATTTACCATAGTTCATAATGGCAGCCTTATAATCTTTTGCCATCCAGTAAGCCTCTCCCAGACTATCAAATAAATTAGCATTTTCAGGATACATTTCTGTAGCGAAGGTAAAAATCTTAATAGCAGCGCCTATTTGTTTTTTGTCCCGCATCCATTCATATCCGATATAATTGCTGAGCCAGGCTAAACCTGATGTAGCTTTATAATTTTCGATTTCTTCTTTAGTTTTACCGGCTGTTCCTTTTGCCCAGATATCCTGGAGGTATCCCGCAGGATTATCTGCATCATTATATTTTTTATAAAATAATACGCCTTCTGAAGTGGCAGGAAAAAGGTCTGCCATCATGTAGGAATGGGTCCCTTTTTTCAATTCTTTCTCAAGATTAATTTCGACTGAATGAGAGAAATCATGATGAAGAAAAAGCTGTATTGTTCCTTTATTCAGATCATAGATATTGGTATACTGTGTATCTTTAACATGCATCTGATCCATCACTGAAGAACAGAAAGCCGGCGTTCCGTCGGGTTTCCGGGCTTTAAGAAAACTGATACCTTTCATATAATAATCCAGCTTTTTCTTATCTTCTTCAACGGTACTTTTTGTAGGATTAAAATTCGACTGAATATAGTATTCCTGATTTCCCAGAACCAAAGCTCCGCCTTCTACAAGTAAATATTCTCCTGTTTTATCAACAAACATCATCACACTGGAAGTCAGAAAACTCATATCTATAGTAGACAAATAGTCTTTTACCTGATGAACTGTATTAAAATTTGCCATTACATAATGTACAATATCCCGAACCGGCTTTTGAACCTTCCCTTCCTGTTTGGGAACTGAAATTTCCGGAGTGGCAAATCCATCAAAGACTAACCCGGCTTCGTTCATGGCTCCCTGAGGAAAACGATTGATAAAACCAACATAGGCTACTCCGTATTTATCCTGCTGTTTAGGCTCAAACCAGATTTCAGCATTGGGACTTACCCAATCTTCATTATTTCCAACGATTGTCTTTCCCTTATGGGTCATTTTAAACATGCTGCAGCCATAAAAGGAATGGCTAAGGAAAAGGAGAAAAAAAATTAATACTTTGATTTTCATAGGTTATCATTTTGGCGCTATCAAATTTAATCAAAAAAATAAAAACTGTTAATGACTACTGACAATCTGCTGTCATAACCAGCTCTTACCTTTGTTTAAAATAATTTTAATAAAGTACCCTTATGAAACTTACCTCATTAAGACTCATCAGTAAAGACATCAAAGCAGCAGTAGCATTTTATGAACAGGTTATAGGTATAACTGCCACATGGTATACAGAAGATTTTGCAGAACTCTCTGCTAATTCTATCACAATCGCTATAGGAAGTACCCGGACAATGCAAATGTTCTCAGAAGGTCTGACAGATTTTTCAGGAACAAAATCAACCATAATAGAATTTCTTGTTAAAAACGTAGACGAAGAATATGAAAGAATTAAAGAGATAGCATCTGAAATCATCCAGGAGCCAACAACAATGCCTTGGGGAAACCGATCTCTGCTGTTCTGTGATCCGGATGGAAATATGATCAACTTTTTCACCCCGGTAAGCGAAGAGGCAGTGGAAAAATTCAGTTAAGTTTTAAACAACTTTATCAGCAAAAAAATAAAACCTCACTGACCAACAGCGAGGTTTTATTCTGATTTTTAAAAGTCGTCTTATTTTCCCAGGAATTCAATAGCTTTGGCAACAAATGTATCATGGTACTGGTAAAAAGAAGCGTGTCCCGAATCAGGAAAAATAACCAGTTCTGCATGGTCTAAATGCTGAGCCATATTTTTAGCATTCTGAACAGACACCGGAAGGTCATTTTCACCATGAACAATCAGTACCGGATTTTTAATCTTCTCTATTTCTGTAAGGGCATCAGCATTAGGCTGGGCCCAGCTCAATACAGCTGTAAACTGTGCGTTGGAAGCAGCATCACTCAATGGAATATCTCTGTCTGTAGTACGGAGCTGAATTCTTGCAAAAGAAGCTTTTCCTTCCGCAATACTCTGTGCAGATTCTGTAAATCCGAATTTAAGAAATGAAGCTTCAGGACTCAATCCGGCAGTTCCTGCAACAATAGCAGGCAGATTAGACAATCCGATTGCGCCCTGTGGTCCTGTCCCGGTTAAAATTACTTTATTGATCAGTGACGGATTGGTCAGCGTTATTCGCTGTGCAACAAATCCACCCATAGAAAATCCCATGATATTCACTTTGGTCAGATTTAACGCTTTGATAAAGTCTACCGCATCATCGGCCATTGCCTGAACAGTATTGGGAGTTGTTCCTTTTGAGGAAGATACACCTTTATTATCAAAGATAATTACTTTATACTGTTTTGCAAGACCATCTGTCACTGCAGGATCCCAGTCATCCATGGAACCGCCTAATCCCGGCAG
Organism: Chryseobacterium gleum; assembly: GCF_900636535.1. NCBI lineage: Bacteria > Pseudomonadati > Bacteroidota > Flavobacteriia > Flavobacteriales > Weeksellaceae > Chryseobacterium > Chryseobacterium gleum. The sequence goes on along the minus strand of NZ_LR134289.1, from coordinate 157,274 downwards.
CAATACCAATGGAATTCCATCTTCTTTTCCTAAAACACGGTATGCAATGGCATTGCCCTTAACGGTTACGAATTGGGTCTTGGCAGTTTGGTGGTTTCTGTTTTGTACCTCCTGTATCGTGGGAGGCTCATTTTCTTCAGTGCAGGATACTGTCGCTACAGTAAAAAGAGTTAGGCATAATAAGCTTAAGGCGGAGATTTTTCTGATTGTTTTCATTGTAGTTTATTTTTGTTTGATTATGATGCAAACATATAACACAAAAACAGGCAGAACACCTGAAAGCTTTATCAACAGGACATTTTGGTGACTCAATTAGACATTTGGAATAGTGAAAATTAAAACAGGATGTTTAAAATGTTCTTAAAAACGTTCTATTTTGTTTTTAACGTACTAAGAGTTTTCATCGCTTTATCAGCATCTTCTTTTGCTACAAATATATGGTCATGGAAATAAGCGGCGACTACATTACAGCTGATATTTTCGTTTTTTAGGGCATTGGCAAAGGCAGCGGTAAGTCCTATGGCTTCCAGTGAAGAATGGACAGTAAGAGTTATCCATGAAGAGATATAGCTGTAAGCCATACTCCATTCATCTGCTATGGTTTTCTCCAGCACAATGGTAACAGCTTCATGTTCACGGAAGAAAAACAGAATCTTCTCTATCTCCGGAACTTCTCCGAGGGTTTTAACAGTACAAAATACATATTCTCCGGCATTCAATACCGGTTCCATCTTTTGAAGCAATATCGTTAAGTCTTTTTCTCCTGACATTTTTTTGGCTACAAAACTAAGGTACAGATGGCAGCATTCATTTATCATTTGATAAAAAAAGATTCAATACTATTTTATCAGCGGGTTTAAAGAGATTTTCTGTTCAAAAATAAAAAAGGAGGCTTGCTGCCTCCTCTTTGTTTTTGTACTGTAACCTATTAACTGAACTTCACTATATGTGTTTGTGTTTTTTTTGATCATTTGGTTTTTTTTAAGAAGTCCGTTTAAGGTTATTCATACACTTCTTTAATTTCATCACTGTGTTATTAATTTTCATCATTTGTGTTTTTATAACTATCGTTTATTATTTGTATAGTTATAAATCATCATTTGTTTTTTTGTGTATGAAATTCTAATAATCGGAGCAATTCTCATTTGCTTTTTCATTATTTAAATTTCACATTACAAAGGAACAACATTATAAAATAAAATCCTCTATAAACCCCATCGATACATGTCGATTCGTTTATAGATATTTATCGATAAATATGATATTCTGATAAAATAAAGTGATGAACCCCCTTTAAAAATTATAGTTTATGATGGGTTTTGATAAGGTCAACAAGCTCAACCATATTTTCGATCTTCAGTTTTTCAAAGATATTTTTTTTGATTGTGCTTACTGTATTTTGTTTGATATTCAGGCTGTTTGAAATTTCCAGGTTTCCATACCCTTCAGCATAGAGTTCTGCAATCTGCAGTTCTCTTTTGGTCAAAATGCTGAGAGGACTTATCAGGTCAGGATTATAAACGAACTGTACTAAAAGATTACGTAAAAGATCAGAAAAATATTCTCCTTTTTCGATAAAAGCTGTAACCGCCTCCTTTACCTCTTCTTCTTCACTCAGTTTGCTGAGGTAACCGTTAGCACCGGCTTTGATAAATTTAAGTCCGTGCAGTTCCTCTTCAAGTCCTGTAAAAATCAAAATTTTAATATCAGGATTTATACTCTTCATCTGAGGAATAATATGAAGACTGTTTCCGTCCGGGAAATGAGCATCAATGATAGCCATCTCTATCCCTTTTGATTCTACCAGCTCCAATACCTGATGTAAAGATGAAGTCTGGTAAACCCTGGCGTTAGGAGCAATATCACTGATAACAATTTCCATTCCCTGACGTACAATACTGTGATCGTCTGCAAGCAGGAATATAATTTCTTTATTTAGAATTGATGTTTCCATTAGTATTACGATTTAAATTGATCCTGAATGTCACTTTCGTTCCTTTGTGCAGTTTGCTTTCAACTGATATATCACCATCGAAAAGCTCTACAATTTCTTTTACAAGATTAAGGCCAAGCCCTGCTCCAAGATTATCTACTTCATCAGACACCATTCCCTGATAATAGGGGTCAAAAATTTTACCAAGATCAGATTCTGATATTCCCACTCCGGTATCTCCTACAGTTGTAATGAGGGTAATTTTATTTTCTCCGGCGGGTTCTGTAGACATTACAAGATCGATCTGACCGTTTTCTGTGAATTTGTTGGCATTTCCGAGAATATTCATGAAAATCTGATTGATTCTGATATTATCCGAATATACCATTATATCTTCAGGGATTCTGTCCGTTACCACAAACCTGTTGTTTCTGGTTTCCAGATAAGGGGTAATTACCTTTACGATAGAACTGATCTCGTTCTTAAGATTAAAAACTGATTTTATAAGTTCTTTTTCAGCATTTTCATTTTTGGTGTATTCCAGAATCTGATTGGACTGCAGAAGCAAAGTACTGTTCGTAAACTTTATTGATTTCAGATAATCCCTGATTGTTTCATCCTCTGTGGTTCTGTGGATCTTATCAATGAAAATATTGATGATTTTTAACGGCGATCGCAGATCATGACTCAGCATTCCAAGAATCCTGTTTTTAAAATTAAGATTCTTTTTAATCTCTTTATTCGCAGCATTAAGTTTTTGTTCATAGATAAATGCAACTCTTGTAAAATACATGATCAGAATAGATACGATAAACATCAGAATCATTAATCCCAATACCAGATAAGTTCTTATTCTGTTATTGTTTGAACTCTGCTCGTTATATTCTTTTTCCAGTTGGGATTTAAAATCATTGATGGCATTTTCGTACACCTCTATCAACCCGTTGCTATACACCAGCAGCTTACTGAAGTTACTATAAAACTGGAGGCTGCTTTTCTGATTCCTGGCAGCAAGGAGCTGTATTTTTTTTACTTCAGCAGCATAATGCTTATCCATAGACTTTAATGTATTGTCCATTTTGGATTTTACCTGAGAAAGATCCAGCGTTTTGTTATTTGTCATAGTGATGACCGTACTTTCCTTCTGTACATCTACCTTTCCTGTTACAGCATCTTTTAGACGTCCGAAAAAGCCTTTCTTTTTAATGGTATCGGCATAAGTACGGGTTTGAATCTTGAAATCTTCAAAATCATTTTTATACTTGGCAGGTACATACTGCTTATCTTCAATATTGGCAGGTGGATTCAGGGAATTCTGGTATACTGAATCTATTAATGTTTTCAGCTTTGCAGTCTTTATCGTATCCTGGCGATGAAGAGCCAATGTTTTTTTCAGTCTGGGGCTGGTATTTTCATACGCTCCAATTTTATCAAAATTAATTTTAAGCTTTCTCAAAGACTGGAAATATAACTGTAGCTCTTTATTATCCTGAGTAGCCATATATTTCTGAAGATGCTCCTGGGCATCCAGGAAATCTTTTCTTGAATTATCTGTCAAACCACCTAAGGCACGGCTTTCTTCCAGCTGATCTTTAATAAATTTCAGCTTTTTTCCATTGACAAATTCGTTATAAAAAAATATGGCGATAATGACCTGTATCAGTAAAATACAAAGGATCAATGAGTAATGAACAAGTTTTCTCAATTTAAAATTTAAGAATTTATATTTCATATTTGTTTATCAGTTAAATTAATTTCCTGACCACATAAGTTCATGAGATATTAGCCTATAACAATATACCATTATTTTCAATAATTTCATAATACTGATATATCATCCAATTGGCAAAGTTAAAGTAATTTTTGTCTTCTTATAATAATGAATATTTGATAAAACCCTGGGAATTTATTTTTTTTTACTATTAAAACGTCTTACAGACATTCAGTTTTATTTACGTAAATCCGTTTTTTTAGATCAATTGCAAAAGTTGGGGCCATATAAAATATTCTAAATCTGTTGATTTATTATATCTGATGAATAATATCTAATCAGCAACATATGAAAAATAACAGATCATTACAATCAAATGGAATATTCTTTCCGGTGGTCAAAATCCATGTCAGAATTTTAATTGGTGTCTGGACTTCAGAATTTCTTAAGATTTCTAATCATTCATTCTAATTATATTCTTATCCATATCACCATCATTAGTATTTTCTATTTTTCTGATGAAATCCTGAGATGATATTTTCCTAACTTTTCAGTTTGAAACGAAGCAGAATATCCCGGATAATTCATTTGATGATCCAAGATATTCAAACCAATAACAGCAAAACAGCTTTATCATCTTATGACAGACAAAAATTTTAATCCTCAGAGAGGCTTTATATTCAGCAAACATGTGCCGGAGGAATTATCGCATTTTGACCGGGTCTTTGATGTATTCAAAGATTTGCTTACCCATACTTCCGGTGACATTGAAGAAGCCTTCGAGTGGCTGGATATGCTTGATCAGGAATATGATATTTTCAGCGATGAATATACGCTTCAGGATTTTGAAGAAGATCTGAAAAAAAGAGGTTATATCAAAGAAGAAGATCCCGAAGAGGGAAATACAGGAAGCGGAAAAGGTAAAAATATATTAACACCAAAACTGGAGGCAGCCCTTCGGGAATATGCCCTGGATCAGATTTTCGGAAAACTGAAGAAAAACGGAGCCGGGAATCACCGCACCAGCAAAACAGGAATCGGAGATGAACGCGATGGTGAAAACCGTTCGTATCAGTATGGAGATGACCTGGCGGCAGTGAACATGACTGAAAGCTTAAAAAATGCCCAGATCAATAACGGTATCGCAGATCTGCGCCTTACTGAAGATGACCTCATCGTAGAGGAAACCAAACACAAGGCGCAGATGAGTACTGTACTGATGATCGACATCAGCCACTCCATGATTTTATACGGTGAAGACCGCATAACACCGGCCAAAAAAGTAGCCATGGCACTTGTGGAGCTTATTAAGCGTAAATATCCTAAAGATTCCATCGATATTATAGTATTTGGAAACGAAGCATGGCCTATTAAGATCAAAGACCTTCCCTATCTGAAAGTAGGTCCTTATCATACCAATACAGTAGCCGGTCTGGAGCTGGCCATGGATATTTTGCGCAGAAAAAGAAATACCAACAAACAGATTTTTATGATCACCGACGGTAAGCCGAGCTGTATTCAGCTGCCCAGCGGAGAATTTTATATGAACAGTTTTGGATTGGATGAAAGGATCGTGAACCAATGCCTTAACAGAGCGGCACAGGCGAGAAAACTCAAAATTCCTATTACCACCTTTATGATTGCGCAGGATCCTTACCTCCGACAGTTTGTAGAAGAATTTACCGCTCAGAACAAAGGAAAAGCTTTCCTGACAGGACTTTCAGGCTTAGGACAAATGATTTTTGAAGATTATGAGAAAAACAGAATAAGAAGAATATAAAAATCAGAATTCTCTTAAAACATTACCATAAAATCTTACCAGATAATTAGTATTACAAGACAATGAAAAACGATATTACATTCAAAGAATTAAAAGACTCCGGTTACACCCATAAAACAATTAATGAGGAGATCCAGTCCAACCTGATTGCCAGAATTAAGGCTAAAGAACCTGTATTTGAAGGTCTCTGGGGATATGAAGATACTGTTGTTCCCCAATTGAAAAAAGCTATTCTTGCAGGCCACCACATCAATTTGCTTGGACTGCGCGGACAGGCAAAAACAAGAATTGCAAGAAGTATGGTCAACCTCCTTGATGAATATATGCCTGTTGTAAAAGGATCAGAAATCAACGACAGCCCGTTTCATCCGATTTCAAAATATGCAAGAGATCTTATTGAGGAGCTTGGCGATAACACTCCGATTTCCTGGGTACACCGCTCTCACCGTTTCTATGAAAAACTGGCCACTCCGGATGTGAATGTTGCTGATTTAATCGGAGATATAGACCCTATAAAAGCAGCTACTTTAAAGCTTCCTTATTCCGACGAACGTGTTTTACATTACGGGATGATTCCGCGAGCCAACCGCTCTATCTTTGTTTTAAATGAGCTGCCGGATCTACAGGCAAGAATCCAGGTTTCCCTGTTTAATATTTTGCAGGAAGGAGATATTCAGATCCGTGGTTTCCAGCTGAGAATGCCTCTTGACATTCAGTTTGTATTTACAGCCAACCCGGAAGATTATACCAACAGAGGAAGTATTGTTACTCCGTTGAAAGACAGAATCGGGTCTCAGATTTTCACCCATTATCCAAAAACCATTGCTCTTGCCCGTCAGATTACGGAACAGGAGGCTTTGATTTCTGCTGAAGATAAATCGCAGATACAAATTCCTGACCTTGCGAAAGATCTTTTGGAGGAAGTTGCTTTTGCAGCCCGTATCAGTGAATATGTAGATGCAAAAAGCGGTGTAAGTGCCCGTCTGACAATCAGTGCGATGGAAAATTTAGTTGCAGCAGCAAAATTACGACTGATTGAATCCGGTGAAGAGAGAACTACTGTTCGTCTGCTTGATTTCATGTCGATTATCCCATCTATTACAGGAAAAATTGAACTCGTGTATGAAGGTGAACAGGAAGGTGCCGATTATGTAGCCAAAATGCTGATCGACAAAGCTGTGATGACACAGTTTGAAAGCATATTCCCACGTATTTCCAAACTGGAAAAAGAAGGAATCAAAACACCGTACACCGATCTGATCAGATGGTTTAATAAAAATCACCTGGAACTTAATTACAATGATACAGATGAAGAATTCTATGCTAAACTTAATAAAATAGAACCTTTGGTAACCGTTGTTGAAGAAAATGCTTCCGAACTGAGTGCTGAGGACCAAAACTTCTGCAAAGAACTTGTGTTGTGGGCATTAACCATCAGCAATAAAATTGATAAATCCGAAAACCAGAATGCCTTCACATTTGATTCTCCCGGAATCGGTCAGTTTTTACGCAATTAAAAATAAAAATATCCTTATACATTAGAATAAACCTTCAGCCGGAGTCTGAAGGTTTTATTTTTTGAAAGCCATGTCTTATTTTTATTTCTTTTATTTGTAATATATTTCAGCTCCATATTGCTGAACATATTGAATCCTATGGAAGACAGTCTGAATTGCATTTACAGGGTTATAAATTTCCTGGAAAAGAATTACGATCAGCCCATCTCTGTAAAGGAACTGGAAGAAGTCTCCCATTATTCTTACCGGAATATCCAGCGTATTTTTAAATACAGTTGCGGAGAAACCATTGGCGGTTTTCAGCAAAGATTAAAAGTTGAAAACGCCTATAAACGAATTCTATATACTAAGGAAAATCTTAGTTGCATTGCGGTTGAAGTTGGTTTTGCCAATATCGCTTCCTTTTCCAAAGCTTTTAAACAACATTTCGGAATTTCACCCAAAGCTGCAAGACAGAATAAGGAAGAGCTCCTTTGTGGACACGAGATCCTTCCCATTACATCAGATGTATTGCTGGAACCCGAAATTGTGTATCTTAAACCTATGCAGGTATATTATCAGAGTACTAATACTTACTACAATAATGAAGAAATTGAAGTGCTTTGGGAAAAGTTCATGGAAAATAAATTTCATGATTCCGGGACAGAATATTTTGGAGTCATTGCAGATGAACCTTTAATCAAGACTGAAATCAGCTGCCGTTATGATGCATGCTCCTCCATGCAATCTGAGAATAAAAAACTTCCTTCAAAAATTATATTTGGGGGTAAATATGCCCGTTTTATCCATCCGGGCAGCTACGAGACAATCGATGAGACCTACACCAAAATCTATTCCCGCTGGATCTTTCATTCGGAGCTTGAATTTTCGCACACTCCCATTATAGAAAAATACGAAAGATATTCCGAACATGCAGAAAATGAAGAAGAACAGCTAACCTATATTTTATTACCTTTGAAGTAAGTTGTCAATTTAGGACAACTTTAAAAAAAATGATCGATCTAATTTTGCCCTGTTAAAAATAGATCAGTTATGCAAAAAAAGAAAATTATGTTCCCGTTATTACCTCTTCTTGTACTTTCTTGCTCAGCTACAGAGCTAACAGAAATTCCAGGTACTGCAAATCCGGAAACAGTGGTTTACAAAATGCCTGAAGAATCAGCTCCTCATGAAGGAACCTGGCTTCAATGGCCCCATCAGTATCAGTATGGAATGACTTATCGTAACCGATTAGATGCTACCTGGGTAGCGATGGCCAAAGAACTTGTACAAAGTGAAAAGGTTCACATCATTGCCTATGACGGGACAGAAAAAAATCGAATTATCGGACTATTAAACAGTGCCGGTGTCCCGCTTACCAATATTAATTTTAAGCTTTATCAAACCGATGACTTCTGGGTAAGAGACAATGGTCCTATCTATGTAAAAGACCAGAACGGCCAGTTATTCATTCAGGATTGGGGATTTAACGGCTGGGGAAACAAAGCCGATTACAGCAAATGCAACCTAATACCTTCTAAAATAGCAGCCGATACCAATATACCGAAAATCAATCTTAACTCTGTGATGATCAATGAAGGCGGAAGTGTGGAAATTGACGGAAACGGAGTATTAATGGCTTGTAAGAGTTCTATCCTGAATAACAACCGGAATCCGGGAATGACCCAACAGCAGGCAGAAGCTATATTTACTAAAAATTTAGGGGTAACTAAATTTATCTGGCTGAATGGAAAAGCTGGTCTTGATATTACAGATATGCACATTGATGGTTTTGCCCGGTTTGCCAATTCTTCCACCATTATCACAATGAGTCCTGATGATCTGGCCTACTGGCAGGTACCGGATGGAGATATTGATAAACTGTATGATGCTACTGCGAAAAACGGTTCTCCATATCAGTTTGTAAAGGTTCCTTTAACCAGAAATGATGTAGTTACCACGTACGGAAAGAATGTAGGGCGTGCTTCTTATATCAATTATTATATTGCGAATAACCGTGTATTGGTTCCTAATTATAACGACCCTAACGATGTGGTTGCCAACAATATTATCCAACAGCTTTATCCTGGCAAACAGGTGGTTGGTATAGACTGTCGGAATTTATTTGCCAATGGCGGAATGGTACATTGTGTAACACAGCAACAGCCTCAGTAAAAATGATATTAAAAAAATAAAGTCTGCTGAAAATCAGCAGACTTTCTTGATATAGAACGCCAGTCGCTTAAAATACTGTAAATTTGCCTGTCCATCTCATAAAAGATGGTTTTCTATTTTAAATATTATGAAAAAAACAGCAGTTTCTTTATTAGCCCTTCTTCTGAATATTGTTTGTCAGGCACAGAATTTCGATGTGATTCCTTTAGGAATATATGGTGGGGAGCAGGAAGATAATTTATCAGCTTATCTGGTAGGTGCCCCGAAAGACAATGCATTTTTATGCCTTGATGCAGGTACCGTCAATGCAGGAATCCGAAAAGCCATTCAGTTGAAAAGCCTTGACGGAACTACTGAAACAGTTCTGAAGGATCAGATAAAAGGATATTTCGTTTCACACGGCCACCTGGACCACCTTTCAGGCCTTATTATCAACTCCCCTGCTGATTCTAAAAAGGATATTTTTGCTATAGCTCCTGTAATTCAGATTTTGCAGAATCATTATTTCATCACAGATACCTGGATCAATTTTGCCGATCAGGGTCAGAAACCAATCCTTGGAAAATACCATTACAATGAACTTCAGGAAGGAACTGAGATCCCAGCCCCTAAGACACCGTTCTTTATAACAGGCTATGAACTGAGCCATGTGAATCCTTACAAAAGCAGTGCTGCACTGGTAAGAAGAGACGATCACTATCTGCTTTATCTGGGAGACACCGGCGCTGACCGTATCGAAAAATCCGACCGTCTTGAAAATCTTTGGAAAACAATAGCCCCGCTTGTTAAAAAAAGACAGTTAAACACCATATTAATTGAAGTTTCTTTCCCTAACAGCCAACCGGAGCATCTGTTGTTCGGGCATCTCACTCCTAACCTGTTAATTGAGGAACTGAGCAAACTTAAAGAAAAGACCGGACAAAAGAGTCTTGAGAACCTCAACATTGTGGTGACGCATAGAAAACCAACAGGAGATAATCCAGAACTGATTAAAAAAGAATTATTGCAAAGCAATCCTTTAAAAGTAAATTATATTTTTCCTGAACAGGGTAAAAAGATCAATTTACCATAATAACAGATCAAAAGATGGAGTCTATTTTAGCTCCATCTTTTTTATGATTTTTCAGTTCATTTAACCTTCTCTTATAGCAGGTTCATATTTTCCTTTGGGGGCTGCATAACGATAAACAAAATACCAGGTGATCAGGATCTGAAAGAGTATAACTGTAGGCAGAATAAACGGATAATCTACAAAAGGTTTCAATGTATCACCTTTTGCCAGCATCATCGGCAGATCAATGATATTAAATATAATGATGACCCAAAGTAATACTTTGCTTCCCTTAAAATACCACCAGCAAAATATTCCATAAGCCAGTTCAATGATAAAATTAAGGATCGGATAATCAAGAATTCCAAGCCCTAAGACCGGTTTGGCAGAGAATGGAGATAACTGAATATCCTTTTCATGAAATATTATATCAATAATAACATGGGACAAAACACCAATAGCAAATGCTATAGCAAGCTTTCTGTTTTTATACCCCCAGTTAATAACACAGAACGAAAGTATCGCTGCCACAATTCCCGAAAAAACAGAATGTGAATAAGGCAGAAAGTCTAGATGTACCTTACCCCCGGAAATTGAGAAGTGTTCCCAGCTAAAGTAATTAAAAAATACCCAACATACTTCCAAAAGCTGTACGGAGATCAATAGTGGAAGTAATGGCAGTCTGGGTGCATTTTTCTTTATCAGCAAAGCTGTTGCGGCATGATTTATTGCATACATAATAGAATGATTTATGGATACAAAGATGCCACAGCTATTTTACATAGGCTTGTATGATCTGGCTATTCTTCAATAAAAGAGAAGGAGCCTGCCCGAACATTCTTTTAAATGTACGGTTGAAGTGTGGAGCATCGGAGAAACCAGCTTCAAGAGCAGAATCTGTCATATTATTACCTTCTAAAAGATGCTGTACTGCCACTAAAAGTTTTGCCCACAGCATATACTTCCTGATAGGAATACCCACCTGTTCTGTAAACAGATGAATGAGTCTTCCCGGAGAAAGAAAAATCAAAGCTGATAAGTCTTCAATCTTTAACGGCTCATTCCATTTTTGTTTAAGGATTTCCAGAAGTTTTATAATCCTTTCATCCATACTATCATTTCCTTCTGTACTGGAAAGTTCACGGAGAAACCGTAGTGCCCGGTTAAAAACAGACTCTGCAGATTCATTATCAGAAAGCAGCGGAATTATATCTTTTAATAATTCTTTTACAATACCTTCTGGCAGAACTGCTATTTTTTGACTAGTCAGAAACATGTTTTTAAGGCCATTGCCTATTTTGCTTTCAGGATCAATATTGATCAATAGAAATGCATTGTTTCCTGTTCTGCATTCATGTGGCACATCTGAACTGATAATAACTGATCTGTTCTTAATAACCGATCCGGATGAAATCACTTCTATTTCATCATCCATGCTTATAGCAATCTGTATGGCATGATGATCATGAACAGCAGTATCAACAGCACTGCCTATATAGATAAAGCAACCGGTAGAAAAAAACAGCAGCGGATGTGTCATATCATATTCTATATCTCAAAGATATTTAAATTATTCAGACAAATAAGGAGATACAAATTATTATTTTGAAGAATAAGAAGGTCATTACATCCACTTTATTTCATTATTTTAATAATTTGATTTACAAACAATTAAATACAAATTTCAGGAATTAATATATTTTTTATTGTTATACAAATTTAATATCGTAATATTGCAATATAAAAATAAAACAATGGGCGTTACTAAAACAGAAATTTACACAGAAGAACAAAATAAGCTGGCTTCTTTGCTTAAAGTTTTGGGGCATCCGGCAAGAATCGCTATTTTACAGTATATCATCAACCAAAAAGCCTGCATCTGTAATGATCTTGTTGAAGAACTAGGATTGGCACAGGCTACTATTTCCCAGCATTTAAAAGAATTAAAGAATATTGGAATCATCAAAGGTTCTATTGAAGGGAAGTCTGTATGTTACTGTATTAATGAAAGCAACTGGAAGCAGTTTCAGAATGAGTTCAACCTGTTTTTTAATCAGGATGTTACTATAAAACAATGCTGTTAAGGCATTTTTTTTGAATTAACGCATCGTAATATTGCAATATATCATTATAAAATTACTACACTAAATTTTAATCTGCTATGAGACTATCAGAAATCAAAGAAATTCTGCCGGCATTGGAAAATGTTGAATTTCAATTAGAAAACGGAAATTTTGTCCCTGAACATTTCCACGTAACAGAAGTGGGTCAGATCATAAAAAATTTCATTGATTGCGGAGGGGTAATCAGAAATGAAAAAGTTGTCAACTTTCAGCTATGGAATGCTGATGATTATGAACACCGTCTGAAACCGGGAAAACTCCTTCATATCATTCAGCTTTCTGAAGAAAAACTAGGAATAGAAGACTCAGAAATTGAAGTTGAATACCAGGGAGAAACCATCGGCAAATATGATTTGGAATTTAATGGAAAAAACTTTGTACTGAAAAGTAAAACAACAGCCTGTCTTGCTCAGGAAGCCTGCGGAATTCCATCCGAAAAACAAAAGAAAAACCTGTCTGAACTATCTGTAAATCCAACATCGGCCTGCACTCCGGGATCGGGATGCTGCTAATTAATTTTATTAAAATATTATGTATCAGGAATTATTAAATACGATTCAATCTCTGAAATGGGAAAAAACAGATATTGACAGAAAAGAGGTTCTGGAGCCACTGATCAGCTTTATTCAGCAAAAAGTAGATGACAGAAAGGAAGTCAACCTGAATTTTATCTGCACCCACAATTCCCGCCGCAGCCATCTGGCACAGATCTGGGCACAGACAGCTGCTTCTTTCTTTACGATTCCGGAAGTTCATTGCTATTCCGGAGGAACGGAAACTACGGCATTATTCCCTAAGATTGCAAAAGTTTTAGCAGAACAGGGCTTTTCACTTTTCAGAATTACTAATACAACCAACCCTGTATATGCTGTAAAATATGATAATAACAGCCTTCCGATAATTGGTTTTTCAAAGAAATACGACAACCTGTTCAATCCTGTATCTGCCTTTGCTGCCATCATGACCTGCTCACAGGCAGATGACGGATGTCCTTTTATTCCCGGTGCGGAAAAAAGAATCCCCATTACATTTGAAGATCCGAAAATTTCAGACAACACTCCAGATCAAACAGCGGTCTATATTGAAAGAAGCTTACAGATTGCAGAGGAGATGTTCTATGTTTTTTCTAAAATCAAAAAATAATCATGCAGCCCCAATTAAAATTTCTTGATCGCTATCTTACCCTATGGATCTTTCTGGCAATGGGTGCAGGAATTGCTTTAGGGCATTTCTTTCCTGATATTCCTGACATGATTCAATCGCAGTCAATAGGAACAACCAATATTCCATTGGCAATTGGCCTTATCCTCATGATGTATCCGCCATTGGCCAAGGTTGATTACTCTCTCCTTCCGCTGGCATTGAAAGATAAAAAAGTAATCGGTATTTCTTTATTGCTCAACTGGGTCATCGGACCAGTCCTCATGTTCTCTCTTGCCATTCTTTTTTTAAGAGATGAACCGGATTATATGGCAGGGCTTATATTAATTGGGCTGGCGAGATGTATTGCAATGGTGCTTGTGTGGAACGACCTGGCCAAAGGAAATAGAGAATATGCGGCTTTGCTGGTTGCATTAAACAGTATTTTCCAGGTGTTCACCTATAGCTTTATGGTATGGCTGTTCATGAATGTTCTTCCCCGTCAGTTAGGCTTAACCGCTTTTACCATAAATATTTCTATAAAAGATATTAGCGAAAGTGTATTGATCTACCTGGGAATACCGTTTCTGGCAGGCTTCATGAGCCGTTATATTCTGGTAAAAACAAAAGGAATCATATGGTTCAATAGAAAATTTGTTCCTGCAATCTCTCCTGTTACCCTTTATGCCCTGCTATTTACGATCATACTGATGTTTAGTCTTAAAGGAAATAAAATACTTGAATTACCGCTGGATGTAGCAAAAGTAGCAATACCTATGATCATCTATTTTGTACTGATGTTTTTTGTAAGCTTTTTTATCAACAGGTCTTTACATATTCCGTATGATAAAAATGCATCCATTGCCTTTACTGCAACAGGGAACAATTTTGAACTGGCTATTGCGGTTGCTATTTCCGTCTTCGGTATCCATTCGCCACAGGCTTTTGTGGGAGTAATTGGGCCGTTGGTAGAGGTTCCGGTTTTGATATTGCTTGTAAAAGCCTGCTTATTCATGAAAAAGAAATGGTACTCTTAATTTATTACAATAAAAAAGCTTCACTATTATGGTGAAGCTTTCATATATATTGATATTAATTTTTGACCATTCTGTAATTTCCGCTGACTTCATCTTTTTGTATTGAATAGCCATCTGCCAGTTCAAGGATCCAGCCGTCTCCGGATATTTTTTTATTTTCTGTTTTCATTGGATTTGATATGGAAATTTTATCCCAGTTCGGGCTCATTAAAGCTCCGTTTTCAACGGTCAGAATTCCCCATAAATCAGTCACCCGGATGTTGGGATATACCGTTCCTTTATCTTCTATTGGTACGATATTTCTTGGATCAAAGGAGACATTCATTTTTTCAAATTTGATTTCAAAATGCGGTTGTTGAATGAATTTCACCTTATATTCCGCAATAAGTTTTTTTGTTCGTTCTTCTCTTCCTGTTTCCTCTTCTACAATTGCTTTACCATTATAGCGGTCAGACAGGTTTCCAATCGTCTTTTCAAAATCAGACGGAATTATTACATTAAATGCTTTAATGAAATAAACCGTAAGGTCTGTTTTTCCATCAATCTTTTTATTCCAGTCTTTATCTTTATTGTATAGCAAGTAGCCATAAACAGGCGTTGTATGATAAGCAAATGAACGAACAAACGTTGGATTTTTCATAAAATCATTTATTCCATTCAAAAGAGATGATCTTGTCTCTTCATTATTTCTTCCGCTCATGATAAGACCGGTGAACTCAGCAATACCTTCATTCAGTTCCAACAGGTTTTCTGCAGTTTCTGAATCTTTATAAAGTGTATTCCTGTATTTTCTAAAAGTCAGTGCACTGGTCAGATGCTGCTTCATTTCTTTTTGTGAGGTTGAGCGGATTGCCTGCTTCAATGCTTCCAGTTCAAGACGCAGATATATCCTGCCTTCTTTCTGGTCAAGGTGATTATTCTCCACATTACTGAGCGTAAATCCCGATGAAGGCTGGATTCTGTGAAATGATTCATGGGCCAGAAGGTTAATCCTGCTTTCTTTATTCTGAGAAAGAGGCAGCATGACCATCGCCCATCTTTTTCCGCCCCAGTTGACCGCTGTATTCGCAATATTGACAGAAGCAGGCAAAGCACCGGAATAAACCTTACCCTTCTGCTTCAGAATTCCCTCCGAATCAGGCTCGTTGGCAAAAAATTCTCTGGTTTCAGGGTCAATTAAAATAACAGGACCATATAAATCTTTGTTCCAAAGTCCGATATTCTTTTTTGAAACTGTTTTTAGCTCATCAAAAAAAACAGAAATTGTATCTGGGGAAATGGATTGCTTTTGTGCTTTTACACCCCATACAAACAAGAAAAAGAAAGCTGTAAGAAAAGTCTGCTTCATGGTCAGATTCTTTGTGGTTTTATCATTAAATATTAAAAAAGTACCTATTAAATACTTTTGGAATTGCCAATATAATGAATTTCAATCAAGGGTAAAAACCATTGCATTCTACATTATTTCATATGCCCTTTCTGAGTAAGGAATTTTCTGATACTACAAATATTCAAATAACCATACAATAAAAAAACCTGCAGATAGCAGGTTTTTTGCAACAGATCGGAAAAAATCTAAAATTCAAAAAGGTCCGGAATTGTTTTTAATAAAAACAGAGGGTTGTTTTCACTAAAATTCCTTCTCTTTAAATAGGAATATGACGTGTGTTCTTAGAATCGAATCAGTAAAATAATACTTTCAGGATCATTATAATTTATTTACAACCCCAGTTTCTTTTTGATGGCTTCCATTTCAGTTTCCAGCTTTTTAATCTTAGCTTTTTGCAGTTCTATTTCAGCCTGCTGCTCCTGAATAGCTTTTGTAAGTGCAGGAACAAGTGAGGCATAATCAACAGCCCAGGCTTCTTTTGTGTCATCTTTTGGTTTATAAACTGCTTCAGGAACTACTTTATAAAGATCCTGAGCCAGGAATCCGATTTTATGCTGTGTTTTCTGGCCTGGATCTACAGCCGGTTTTCCATTTTTGATCTGATTATTGGCAGACAGCTCATATTGCTTCGGCTGTAATGCCATAATAGTACTGAGGCCATACCCTATTTCTTTAACCTGGGTTTTCAGACGCATATCTGAAGTATTGACAAAACCTCCTGCGGCACTTACCAGTCCGTTACCGTCAATAGTCACCTTAGTACTGCCGTTGTAGCTGTATTTGAATCCTTCTGCACCAAGATAGATCTGGGTAACGGAACCATTCAGGGTATTATATCCGCTCAGATCAAGATGCCCTTTTGTAGCGGCAACTTTATTTCCACCAACACCTCCTGTTTCCGGCCTGTTCATATTGATATCTCCATTGCCATCGATGTCAAGCATACTATTAGTACCATTAGCATAATAATATTTAAAACCGGTAGTGCCAAGTGTTACCTGAGAAAACGCAGCACTGTTACTATTCCCTTTTAAAGTAAGAAGACCGTTGTAAGCATTCACTGCATTCCCGGCAGCGCCAAAGGCTGTAATATCTCCATTTCCATTAAAGTTAAGCTTCCTGTCACCATTATAAAGATAATCACCACCGTTCAGCTGGCTTAGTCTGAACTGCGCCACATTATTATTCCCGGCCATTGTTAAAGGACCTCCAACGCTATTGATTGTTGATGCATTGGCACCACCGTCTGTAGTTTTTGTAGAAGAGTTCAGGAACATGTTCAGAGAACTGCCTGTATTATTGGTAAACTGCAAAAGTGCCGCAGCATTGGTTCCTGGATTGCTGTTACTGATTGCTGTAAGTCCGAAGCCATCAACATTACTTCTGAAATATAAAGCCTTATCTGCATAATCAATTGCTGTATTCTGCAAAAGTGTACCACCAAGCCTCACATCATTACCTACAGTGCTAAGTCCGTTACTTGCTGTTAGATTAGTTGTCACTGCAGAATTGTTTCCGGAAGTTTCCCATGTGGAAGCCGCTCCTGTAAGACCGGTACTGATCAGCTGCAAACTCTGGTTAGGACTTACCACAACACTGGCATTACCATTAATGGTTTCTGTACCTGCAGGGTTTACTGTAACGGTAAAAGCTGTGTTATTCTTGATGGTGTACATACGGCCTTTGAAATTACCAGTACCTGCTACCGCAGCCGGCAATGTAAAGACAGCATTGGCTGTTCCATTATATGAGATATGAAAATCTCCGGCGGTCATGGCATAAGTGGCGGCAGTTACTGCACTGTACTTTGCGGCCAGAGAGCCATTAACATCAAGAGTGGAGCCAGGCTGGGCTGTGTTGATTCCCACACTTTGTGCTGACATAATGCTATATGAAAGCAAAGCTGCCGCTACTGATAATGTAGTAAAGTTTTTAAACATTCTTATATAATTATGAGTTTTTAATGAGGTTAAGAAATCGTATGAAAACTGTTATAGATTTGGTTTGTGATCCGGATCGGTCAGAATATGTTTCACACATTGCCGGGCTTTGTCAACAAAATGAAATCGGTATAACCACTTTCTGAAAGATTGAAATGAATAAAATCATGATCATATTTTTTCATTGTCCCGTTTTTATTTACTACAAAGCTAAATTTTCCGTCGTCTTTTCCGGAAAAACACCTGTAAGAAAATTGCCACCCTGATGTGGAAAAATTATTACAAATTAAATAGAGAATAAATCATTATAATTTTGTATGCAAGATCTGAATCTCAGATTATATCCATTCCTGATTTATTGATAATATTGTAGAAACACTGCTGACCGAAGGCTTTTTCCCGAAAATAGATTACCTTTATACGGAATGAAATTTTTATTATAATGAAGTTAGAATTATATCAGATAGATTCTTTCACAGAAGATATCTTTCATGGAAATCCTGCCTGTGTCGTCCCACTGAAAAACTGGTTACCCGATGAATTACTTTTAAAAATAGCCCGCGAAAATGCTGTAGCGGAAACTGCTTTCTTTATTGATAACGGGAATAGTACCATTCAGCTGAGATGGTTTACTCCGGAAGTAGAGATGGATTTGTGCGGGCATGCTACGCTTGCCACTGCGCATTGTCTGATTTCTGTTTTAAATTATCCGAACGATACTATAATTTTTGATACCAAAAGCGGTAACTTAACAGTACATGTAAAAGAGGGAATTTACTATATGGACTTCCCTTCCAGAATGCCTGAGCCGGCTTCACTTCCGGATATTATAATGAGGTCTCTGAATATTCAGCCTAAGGAAGTCTTCCAATCAAGAGATTATGTGCTGGTATACGATTCTGAGGAAGATATAAAAAATATTAAAATTGAAAGGTCTGTTTTCGATCTTATCAACCTGGATCCGGGTGGTGTTGTGGTAACATCCAAAGGAACCGATTGTGATTTTGTGTCCAGATACTTTACCCCACAGTCAACCATTCTGGAAGACCCTGTAACCGGCTCTGCACACTGTTCGCTCATCCCGTTCTGGGCAGCAAAACTGGGAAAAGATAAACTTTTTGCCCGACAGCTGTCTGAAAGAGGCGGCCAGCTCTTTTGTGAAAACAACAATGAAAGAGTGATTGTGGCAGGAAAGGCCAAAACTTATTCAGCGGGGCACTTTTGGATTGAATAATAAAAAGCAGAATCATTTTGTCTGTAAAACAACAGCGCCCAGATACACATAAAGCCTTGGACATCCGATCCAGGGCTTTTTAGCTGATTTTACCGGCAATCTTTTTAAGCTGCAATTTATTGAGTTAGTTTTACAGATATCCAAACAGACTGTTTCCGGAAACATTGTTATATTTGAACACTATTAATAACCATCCGCTAATTAAAAAATGAAAATTTTCATCACTCTGTTTCTGTTGATCTCCGGAATTTTGCTTTCTCAAAATCAAAGGTTTGTTTACGAATATTCATTTAAGATGGATACATTAAACAAGGATAAAGTAGAAAAGGAAATCATGAATCTTGATATCACCAAAGAAGGTTCCTATTTCTACAGTGAATTGCTGATTACACGTGACTCTCTTGTGAATGCTGAAGTTGAAAAAGGAAAGGCTTCAAATTCCGTTACCATTGATTTTAGGAAGATCAGACATCCGAAAGTCAATTTCAGGATTTCCAAAACATATCCTGATCTGACAGCAGTATATCACACTTCACTTAATGCCAGCAATGTTGCAGTAAAAGAACTGAATAAAATGAATTGGACAGTTCTTCCTGAAACAAAGAATATCGAAAGTTTTAAAGCTCAGAAAGCCACCATGTATTTCGGCGGAAGAAACTGGACTGCTTGGTTCACGAATGATATCCAGATACAGGACGGGCCTTATAAATTTTGTGGTTTGCCAGGTCTGATCCTGCAGATTGAAGATGAAGAGGCTACCCATATTTTTAAATTGCTTGGAAGTATGAAGCTTAACAACGGGTTTTCAATTATAGACTCTAAAACCGCAGAAATACATCTGACAAAGGAAAAATTCAATAAGCTTTGGAATGAGTACATACAGGATCCTGCCAAAAATATCAAACTCATGCACAGCTCTTCCGGAATGTCTGAAACAATATTATTTGATTCAAATACCGGAAGTCCTCTGAGTAAACAGGAGTTAATAAGGAACAAAGAAACACGTGCAAAAGAGTTTCTGAAACGATTTAATAATTTTATAGAAAAGGATTTGTATAAATAATTCCGGTATTCAATTTTTCTCCACCAAATATCAGGAATTCCTTTGGTAATTTTATGTAGAATTTCATCCTCAATCAAATACACGAAGGAAGAAATAAATACCACATTTCGCGTAATGGCAAAAAAATTGTAATCATTTGATCAAATAGATATCATATGAACAATACAGTAAAATTAGCACTAGCCTTAGCTGCAGGAAGTTCTTTGCTTTATCTGGGCCTGCGAAAAAAGAACAAAAAGGAAAAGTTATATCTTGCTCCCGACGGAAACACTTATAAAGAGGATCAGATTTACCGTACATATGACAACAAACTTTATAAGAACGGTAAAGCGTTTCATTATAATGTTCCGGAATTACATGATGACCTTAAAGCCACTCATATGAATTATGAAAAAGTAGTTAACAGTACTCATCTTAACTACAAAGCTGATCAGAAAAATCCGGTCTACCATCACAAAGGTTTAAGGCATCAATAGAGTTTAGCCATCAATACCATCACACACTACACTAACCACAAAAAAATAATATTATGAGAAATTTATTATGGCTTGTTGCAGTAATCTGCATCGCCGTATGGCTTTTAGGAATGCTCGGTATAATTCCGGGTATGGATACAGGAAATTTAATTCATACGCTTTTGGTGATTGCCATCATCGTCGTTGTGATTAATCTTTTTACAGGGAGAAAACCTCTTAATTAAGATAGATTAGTTATTGTTCTGAATAATGATAAAGATCTTATTTCAATACTTAACTCAAAGTCCGGAAATTTCCGGACTTTTTCTTTTTATCTCTGTTAAGAATTTAAATACAATGATTCGTTTTTCTGATATTTTAAGATTTTTTTAAGTACCACATCTTGCCAGATATCGTATTTAAGGCACAGCGCTTGTAAAGTTAATACTACCATTTTAAAAAATATACAATATGAACAACGAAAAAACAGTGTCAGTATTAAACGATTTACTGAACATTACAAATGACAGAATTCAAGGATTTTCTAAAGTTGAGGATAAGGTATGGGAACAATATCCTCTGTTGCGTGCAGATTATGACAAAATGGTGTCACAATCCTATACCATGAAAAATCAGCTTACAGATCTTATTACAGAAAGAGGTGGTACACCGGATCAGTCTGGTTCTGCAGCAGGAGCCATCCACAGAGCCTGGATTGATGTGAAAAATTCCTTTGCAGGAGATACTGCAGATGCAACACTAGGAAATGTTGTGTATGGTGAAAATGCTGCTATTGATGCTTATCAGGATGCCTTAGACAGTGGTGATCTATGCCCGGAAAGTTCCCGTGTAGTGCTAGATCAGCTTCACCAGCTGAAAGCTTCCCATGATAAATTTGAAAATCTTGAGGATTTAAAGAAATAAAATTATACCCGCATCTGAAAGCGGAGTTTCTTACAGTGGCTATCAGCGGTTTTTATAGGAGGTTGAGCCACTTCTTTATCAACAAAAAAATAAAATTATGTCAAAAAAGATTGCAATACTGGCCACTCATGGCTTTGAAGAGAGCGAGCTGAGCTCTCCTAAAGAATATCTGGAGCAACAAGGATGGACTGCACACATTGTAAGTCCTGAAAACGGAAGCATTAAAGCCTGGGCAGAAAAAGACTGGGGTAAAGAATATCCTGTAGATAAGAATTTAGATCAGGTACAAGCTTCAGATTATGATGCATTAATGCTGCCGGGAGGCGTTATTAATCCAGATCAGTTACGAACCAATGAAAAGGCAATTTCTTTCGTAAAAGAGTTTTTTGCCCAGCATAAACCTGTAGGCGCCATCTGCCATGGACCTCAGGTTCTCATCAATGCCGGCGTTGTTGAAGGCAGAAACTTAACGTCTGTTCACTCTATCAGCCAGGATTTGAAAAATGCAGGAGCCCATTGGGAAGATCGTGAAGTGGTTGTAGATTCCGGACTTGTTACAAGCCGTACTCCCAAAGATCTCCCTGCTTTCAACTCGAAGCTTGTAGAAGAAATTAATGAGGGAAAGCACTAAATTTATGTGACAATATATCATAAAAATGTAAAATAAGAAGGATGCTGTAACAGCATCCTTCTTATTTTTTTCATATCGGGATTTACCGGATTTTTTTTAACAGACCCCAGTCTCAATGAAAGGAAGCCCGGAATTCCAAGGGTGACATCTCTGTTTTTGTCTTAAACAGTTTGCTGAAAGACTGTGAATGTTCAAATCCTAACTCATAAGCAATTTCGCTGACGGATAAACTGGTGGTAGAAAGCTTTTCTTTGGCTTTGCTGATGAGTTTATCATGGATATGGTGCTGTGTACTCTGCCCGGTTAATGTTTTGAGTAATCCGCTCAGATATTTTGGTGAAACATGTAAGGTTTCGGCAATATATTGAACCGTCGGCAATCCCTTTATCATTAAATCATCACTGTCAAAATAGTCCTTAAGCAGATTTTCCAGACGGCCCAGAATCTGATGGTTAGCCTTCTCTCTTGTTATGAACTGGCGGTTATAAAACCTTTCGGAATAATTAAGCAGGCTTTCAATCTGTGAAATGATAATCTGCTTGCTGAACCGGTCTATATTCGTATGATATTCCTGTTCAATATTCTCAATGATGCCGTTTAGTGTTTTTTGTTCCTTTTCAGAAAGAAACAGCGCTTCATTGACGGAGTAATCAAAATAATCATACCGTTTAATTGTTTTGGCAAGCGGTGTGTTCCATAAAAAATCTGGGTGAATAAGTAACATCCAGCCCGAACGTTCTTCAACAGAAGCAGGGTCAGACTGTATCCTGAAAACCTGATTGGGTTCTATAAACGCCATCACTCCTTCATCAAAATCAAACTCCTGCTGTCCGTAGTACATTTTCCCGCCAATTCCCCTTTTCTGGGAAATCATGTAGAAATCCAGCACGATACTAACTTCACTGATATCCGAAGGTCTTTTGATCGCCGAATAATCAACCACACTGATCAGAGGATGCTCGGGCTTTGGCAGGCCTCGCAGCAGGTGAAATTCACTAATGGTTTTTATCCTTTGGATCTGCCGTTTTTCCATCGTTCAAAATTAAAACTGATTGTTAGAGCATTTGTATTACCAGGCTAACTCGTTTCCGTTCCTGTCAAAAAACTTACCTGATGGTACTTCTTGTAAAGTTACAAATTTTACAATGATACCTGCGGCCTGCTCAGGAGTTTGAGTGCCCTGATATTGGTTAAGATTTGATGCCGTATAACCGGGTTCCACACTTATTATTTTAAAATCTGTTTCCCGGAATTCTTTTGAAAGAAGGACGGTAAAGGCATTGAGCGCTGTTTTGGAGGCACTGTACGCATCATACATCCGGAGATTGGGATTCGGAGATTCGCTTTGAATGGAAAGGGAACCCAAAGGACTCGACACATTGATTATTCTTGGATCGTCCGATTTTTTTAACAGATCAATGAAAGATCGGGTTGTCTGTACAGCTCCGAAAAAATTGGTTTCAAAGACATTCCGGAGATTGCTCATACTTCCACCGGACATATTCTGCGGCTGTTCACCTGCAATTCCGGCATTGTTAATCAACACATCCAGCTGCTGTTCTTTGGATTCCAGGATCTGTCTCGCAGATTGTATGGAATGAATATCCGTAACATCTATTTCAATGCATTCTACATTCTGAAAACCTGCCCTGTTCAGTTTTTCCTGTGCTTCCGTTCCATTTGAACGGTTACGGCTTCCGAGATAAACATAATGGCCGAGCGCAGCCAGCTGTCTGGCAGTTTCAAAACCAATCCCCTGATTGGCACCTGTTATCAGTATCTTTTTCATTTTAATCTTAAAATTTACGTTTATTTTAATGTTTTGCGTCGGTCTTTTAAAAATAATGCTGCTGCATATCTTCCAGCAGTCCGATATGTACAGGTTTCCAGCCCAGCATTTCCTGTGTTTTGAAGTTACTCACCGGGCAATCCATTGTAATAAAGTGGCTCATCCACTCAAAATGCTTCTGAAGTTCTTCGCCGGAAACAGAGATTACCGGCAGATTTAGCATTTCGCCGATAACTTCAGCTATTGCTTTTATCCCAATGCTATGCTCTTCTACCACATTGTACCGCGCTCCTTTATGTCCTTTTTCCAAAGCTAAACGGAAAGCCTTTGCAGCATCCAAACGATGTACTCCTATCCAGCGGTTTTTTCCGGCATCCGGATAAGCTGAAACTCCGTTCTTGCGTGCCTGATGAATTATGAAAGGAATGAAACCTTCATCACCTTTATCATGAACCGAAGGGGCGAGCCTGATTACTGAGGCATTCACTCCTTTTTCAGCCAAAGCCAATGCTGAAGCTTCAGATGACCTGAGTGAATTTTCCACAATGCTGTCTTCGGTTATAAAGCCATTAATGGGAGGCAAACCCAGCATTCCTGAAGTTACCACAATGGCTTTATCTGTGCCCATAAGCGTTTCTCCCATTGCATGGATGGCATTTTTGTCTGTTGCTGCTGCCTCAGAGAATGTAGTTGCCCCACCCTTCATAAAATCATGGTTGAAACCACAGTGAATGATACCATCCGTATCAGCAGCGGCTTGTTTCAGGATCTCAAGATCTTCAAGACTGCCTTTTACTACTTCAGCGCCCAGATTATGAATGATTTCTGCCGATTTTTCTGACCGCGCCAGACCTACCACATGATGTCCGGCACCAATTAATTCTTTTACAACTGCAGAGCCGTTAAAGCCCGATGCTCCTGTTACAAATAATTTCATTGTATTACTATTTTGTTGAAGCAAAGTTGCAATGATTTGATAAGCGGGATGTAGCCAAAAGTTAGTTTGTTGTAGCCAAAAGAGAAGACGTATGAAAAATGTTTTAATTAAAAAGCATCAGACCGAGCTTTAACTTTGGAAAGTCTTTAGCTGTATAAAAGAAAAAAGCTGTAAACATTGATGTTTACAGCTTTTTTGTATGTTTTGGTTTCTAACCTTGCGGAGAGTGAGGGATTCGAACCCCCGGACCTGTTACAGTCAACAGTTTTCAAGACTGCCGCAATCGACCACTCTGCCAACTCTCCCTAAACTCCGGCTATACCGTTGTTTTCAGTGGTGCAAATATAGAACGATTTTTAGTTTCTGCAAAACTTTTCCCACACAAATTTTAACAAAACTTAATAATAGACTAGAAATCAAGGGAATTATTTTTCACTCTTTCGCTAAAGTTTCAATATAAAAATCTAAAACACCCATGTTTTGGGGAATCCCATCATAGAAAGGCTTTTGTATGACAAAACTTACAGCCATATTTACAAACACACCACATTTTTCACTACATTTGTAAAAACACAGGTATTCTATGACAATGGAAAAACTAAGAACTTTAAGAAAGCAGAAAGGTTATACTCAGCAGCAGATTGCTGATCTTCTTGCCACCGATGTCTCCAACTACAGCAGAAAAGAAAATGGAGACGTTAAAATATTTGATGACGAATGGGAGAAACTGGCTAAAGTTTTAGATGTTTCTGTAGAAGATATCAAAGAGGATAAAGAACCTAATGTTGTACAGAAAAATGAAAACATAACATTTAATGATACTAGTTCATTTCATCAGTCTGGCATCTATAATTGTAACGTTCCAAATTATCTTTTAGAAAACCAACAGGAATACATTAATCTTCTGAAAGAGCAGATTAAAGCTTTAAAAGAAGAAAATGAAAAACTGAAAAAAGGATAATCACTTTTATATAAGAACAAAACGGCTTCTACTGGAAGCCGTTTTTATTTTGTACCTGTAAAATTCTATTCCCGATCAACAATGGAAATAAAACTGTTTTTTAAAAGGTCAGACGGGTATACAAACTGATCTCCATCTTCACCTTTTACCACAATAGCAGCCTGTTCATCGTTAAGGCATTTGTCCAGCTGGGTTTTCAGGTCGTTCAGTGATCCGTTGGGAACCTGAATAATGTAAGTTCCGGTGACATGTGTGATTTTGATGATTTTTCTTTCCATATTCTTTTTTGATTAGGGAGGCTAAATGTAAGAATTTAACTTGACACCACAGGAATGATTGCTTACCCGCAACGTTTGTTATTCTGAAGAATTTAAACTGCTATTTTATCATCACTTATGATAAGAATACTTTTTGGCCTGGATTCCTACGAAATGATAAGCAGAACGCTTTATCTATGCACACACTTTGTCATTCTGCAGGAATCTAAGCTTTATTAAAATATTTTAGATTCCACGCTTTATCTGCTTTCGCTCTGAATGATAAGCTTTATGGATAGTTAATTGCAGGTTCCCAATCAAAGCCCTTTCCGTCCTCTACTCTCCTGCCGGTTCAAACAATTCGATTTTGTTTCCTTCCGGATCCAGGATGTGTACAAATTTTCCATATTCGTACGTAGCAATCTCATCCAGAACCGTAACCCCTTCTTTTTTTAATTCTTCTACCAGCGTTTCAATATTCTCTACATGATAATTGATCATAAATTCTTTGGCAGAAGGCTCAAAGTACTGGGTAGATTCTTTAAAAGGACTCCACAGTGTATATCCTTTCTTGCCGGATGCTTCGTCTTTCCAGTCAAATTTGGCTCCGTACGGGCTGGTGGGCAATCCCAGGTGGGTTTTATACCATTCATTTATTTGTTCAGGATCTTTACACTTAAAGAAGATTCCTCCGATAGCGGTTACTCTTTTCATTTTTTATAAGTTTTTCATTTTAGATATAATGCAAAGCAGAGACGTTTGCAGTTTCACAAATATATTAATGTTTTCATTAGATATTTGATTATGTATTTTTTTATTGGAAACGCAAAGGCGCAAGTGATGCTAAAAGACTTTTTATAAGGCGCAAAGATTTTATCTCCGATAAAATTATGTACTGTATAATTTTTATGCTGGAAATCTTCAATTTTCCTGCGTCTTACAACAAAGCATAAGACTTAAAAATTTGCGCCTTTGCGATTATCCAACAAGAAAAGTCATATATATGGAAAATGAAAAAGCGCACCCTGCGGGTACGCTTTGTATTGTATAAACTGAATAGTATTAGTGTAATTCAGCTAAATATTTCTCTGCATCCATAGCAGCCATACATCCGCTTCCTGCAGCAGTAATAGCCTGTCTGTAGATATGATCCTGAACATCTCCTGCAGCAAATACACCCGGAAGATTTGTTCTTGAAGAACCTTTTTCTGTTAAGATATATCCGTTTTCATCAAGATCTACCTGTCCAACGAAAATATCAGTATTCGGTTTGTGACCGATCGCAATGAAGATTCCTTCAACATCTACAGTAGATTTCTCCTGAGTCTGGTTATTGATGATTACCGCCCTTTCTACAAGGCTGTTTTCTCCCTCAATCCCGATTAGCTCATGGTGGAATTTCACTTCAATATTCGGAGTATTTTCTACTCTGTGAATCATTGCTTTTGAAGCTCTGAAAACGTCTTTTCTTACCAGCATAGTTACCTTTTTACAAAGTTTGGCAAGGTAAGTAGCCTCTTCAGCTGCTGTATCTCCCGCTCCTACTACCACAACGTCTTTACCTCTGTAGAAGAATCCGTCACATGTAGCACAGGCAGAAACTCCGCCTCCTGCATATTTTTTTTCATCTTCAAGACCTAAATATTTTGCTGTAGCTCCTGTAGAGATAATAACTGTTTTTGCAAGAATTTCTTTGTTTCCTGCGTATAGCTTGTGAACACCGCCTTTTTCCTTAGAGAATTCAGCTTTGGTGATCATTTCGTAATGAACTTTGGTATCAAATCTTTCTGCCTGTTTCTGCAGATCCATCATCATTTCAGGACCTGTAATCCCGGCTGGATACCCTGGAAAGTTATCCACTTCAGTAGTGGTTGTTAATTGTCCGCCCGGCTCCAAACCTGTATACAATTCAGGTTTTAAGTCTGCTCTTGCTGCATAGATAGCAGCTGTGAAACCAGAAGGTCCAGATCCAACGATCACACAATCTAAAATGTTTTGCTCCATAATTTGCTTTGTTCGAAAAGATTTAATTTGAATTAAGACCGCTAATTTCGGAATTTTTAATTTCTTTTTAAAGTTATTTTAATGATACTTGTCAATATCTGATATGTTGAATTTCGATGGTTGCTGTTGGGGGATTCGGGTTCCGGGGTTCGGGATGCGAGTTATTTTAAAACCTTTTTACCCTCGAATCTCGAAACTCGTACTGCGCTACCTCGTATCTCGCTTCACACTTTCATCTTAATCTTATCTACATTGATGATCTTATACACCAGTTCTCTGATCAGCTCAGCATCTCCCATATTCACTGCTCCAAGTCCTTTTCCTTTCATATCAAATTCTCTTAAAATAGAGATGACCCGGGTAGCATGTTTCAAAGGATAAAGCCTTGCACTTTCCGCGTAGTCTTTAATAAAATAAGGATTTACGCCCATCTGTGAAGCAATAGCCTGCGGAGACTGTCCGGCCATAGTCTGATAAATAATAACGTTCGAAAAATAATTGTAAAGGCTTGCCAGCATCATGACAAAGGGATTATTCTTCGGGTTCTTTCCCATAAAATGGGCAATTTTAAAAGCTGCATTGGCATTTTTGGTTCCTAAAGCCTTCTGAAGTTCAAAGATATTGTACTCTTTACTGATCCCGATATGATTTTCAACAATGGTTCCGTCAAGAATTTCTCCTTCTTTAAGGATCATCTTCAGCTTGTTCAGTTCATTGGCAATTCTGGACAGGTCGTTTCCAAGATATTCTGCCAGAAGATGGGAAATATTGGGAGCGGTATTGATCTTAAGCTTTGCACATTCATCCGAAATCCATTTGGGAAGATTGCTTTCCTTTACAGATTCGCTCAGGAAAAGTGCTTTAGCTTTATCTAATGCTTTTGCTGCTTTTTTCCTGCTGTCCAATTTTTTGTGCTTATGTGCGAAAACCAATACTGTTGAAGGTACCGGGTTCTCTACATACGATTCCAGAATTCTGTTTTCCTCTTCGTTAAACCGTAAATCCTGAGCTTCTTTTACAATAATCACCTGCTTGTCTCCCATCATCGGAAACTGTCTTGCCAGGGAAAGAACTTCCTGGTAAGTCGTATCTTTTCCGTAGGTAACGGTTTGGTTGAAGGCTTTTTCATCCTCTTCCAAAAAGTTGTGTTCAAGGGCTTTTACAGCAACATCAATAAAGTAGGCTTCTTCTCCGTGGAAAAAATAAATAGGTAAAACTTCTTTATTTTTAATATTTTTGAGGATTAAATCTAATTCTTTCATCTTATTAATGGAACTTCCAAAACTGAATTTTCAGGAAACTTTTGATTTTAAATTCAAGAAAGACAAAGATAAGTTTTTTATTTATGATTTGGTCCGCAAAACTTATCTTCTGCTCACTCCTGAGGAATGGGTCAGACAGCATTGGATTCATTATTACCTGACTGTAAAATCTTATTCTACTTCTGCCCTGATCACGGAAAAAAAGATTATCCTGAATGGTCTTACCAAACGCATTGACCTTCTTATCACTGAGAAAACTGAACCTGTAATCCTGATCGAATGCAAAGCTCCGCAAATCAAATTAACGGAAAAAACATTTGAGCAAACCGCCAGATACAATTCAATTATAGGAGCAAAGGAAATTATTTTAACAAACGGTTTACAGCACATCAATGCCTATTATGAAAATGAGCAATACCAGTTTTACAGACCTGAGTAAAGCTTACAACATCAGATAATTTCTGAAATGATTTAAATAATATTCTATTAATATTCTTTCTGAGTTATTTTTATTAATTTCGATAAGGTTTTCTTTAAACACTAATATCACAAATTACTACACAAATTACAATTGTTATTTGTTGTATTTGTGAAAAAGGATTAGTGTAGTTTGTATTAAAATAAATTACAAAATATGATACGTTCCATCTTATTAACCGCAATGATTATGGCTTCAGGAACCCTTTTCAGTCAGAAACTTAAATCTGTTTCCTATCAGGACGGTTCACAGAAATTAAATGGTCTCATTACCTCCAATGCCGGAAAAAAGCTTCCGGGAGTTTTGATCCTTCCAGCCTGGAAAGGTATTGATGAAGAGGCTAAAACAGCCGCTATTGAACTCGAAAAGCAAGGTTATATTGCTTTCATCGCTGATATTTATGGTGAGGGAAAGATTCCTGCAGACAATGAATCTGCTGCAAAAACTTCAGGATATTACAAACAGAATTATCAGGAATATCAGAAAAGAATATCTCTGGCATTAGAACAGCTTAAGAAAAACGGGGCTGTTTCTGACAAGATTGCTGTAATCGGATATTGCTTCGGAGGTACAGGAGCATTGGAATCTGCAAGAGGCCATCTTCCTGTAGCGGGTGTGGTGTCTATCCACGGAAGCCTGGCAAAGGATCAGACCAGAAAAAATGAAGCTTTAACGGCTAAAATTCTTGTTGAAAACCCGGCAGATGATAAAAGCGTTACGCCTGATGATTACAATAACCTCATCAAAGAAATGAATGATGGAAACGCCGACTGGCAAATCATCACCTATGCGCACTCCAAACATACCTTTACAGATCCGAAATCACCGGATTACAATGCAACAATGGCTAAAAGAGCATGGAATCATACTCTGATGTTTTTGAAAGAGATTTTGAAATAAACATAAAAAGGCAAATTCATAAACTGATTTGCCTTTATTTTTTACCTAAATCAATTATGGTTTAGCTTCCAGCTCAACATCATATTTTTTTGGAGAATACTTGGTCAGTGATCCTGTTGCAGCATCAATTCCAACACCTATTGCTCCTCCAAGAATAATATTCAATAAAGTTACAGCATTAAAATTTTTCGTAAGTTTTACTTCTTTCTTCGCAAATCCTTCTTTTTCGAATGTAACGGTCTGCTTACTCAGAGATCTTGGGATCTTAACTGTACAAGGTGTGGTACATTTTTCAATTCCTTTGTGAAATACTTTTGCCCCTTCAGGATTGGAAGAAAAAGTTATCGGATCCCGGGTTCCTGTAAAAATGGTTGCACAAGAAGTGGTAGAAAGTGCAATACTGAGTGAAAGCACAATTGATAATTTGTTTTTCATGATTACTTAGTTCATTTTTCTAAGTCCGCGAACTTACGAAATAATTCAAAAATCAGAACTATCAATGGAGGCAAATATTTCAAAAAAGATAGTATTGACGGACGTTTTCATTGCCTGCAAAATGAAATCTGATTTCAAAACACTCAATAACATGGAGTTACTTGTATTTTAAAAATCAGCATAAAAAAAGCAAATCTGTTATTGTACAAATTTGCTCTTTTTACATTTATTATCATGTTTGCTAATCCACTCCTTCCTCTTCCCTGTGCACCAGTTCCATAGAAAATGCAGGAAGACAGATCGCAAGATACTCACAAGGTTCTGAAAACGGGTTACTGTAACGGATTCTTGCTCCTTTTTCAATAAGGATACTCTGACCTTTTTCCAGTGTAACAATCTCACCATCGATTTCAAACTGCTTTTTCCCGGAAATGATATAGGTAAATTCATCAAACTCGGGAGTCTGATGCGGCTCACTCCAGTCAGGAGGTGCTACCATATGAGCAATGGAAACATTGGAATTTCCCGTAGAATTTCCCCAGTGTTCTTCGATAAGCTTTCCATCTGTTGTGGGAACGATAAATGGAGATTGCTGAATTTTATATTTTTTCATATCCAGTCTTCTTTTTTGATTTCATAAACAAAATTAGTCCTTGTGGGTTCTGCAAAATAAGCCACTTCTTCCTCAGCAATTTTCTTCCCTCCAAGTTTTTCCATAGCCTTTTGAGAACGGAAATTCTCTTTTCCGACATGGAAATGAACTTTATCTACAAACTGAAAGATATAATCCAGCATCAGTTTCTTAACCTGCGGATTAATGCCTTTTCCCCATGACTTTGTCCCATAGAAAGTATAGCCTATGAAAATATGATTGTCTTTTTCATCAAAATCATAATAACGGCTGCTTCCCAATACATCTCCGGTCGCTTTTTCAATAATTTTGAAAGCTCCTTTACTCTCCATAGCTCCTCTGAAAAAGTTTTCAAAAACCTCTTTTTTGTAACGGTCCTTATTCGGATGCTGTTCCCAAACTTCAGGTTCGGAAGCTACTTTATATAAAGATTCAAAATCCCCTTGCTGTAAGGGGATTAATTGAAATTCTTCATTCTCTAAAACGGGCTGAACAGAAAAATTCATTGTTAACTTTTTTTAGCAGAATCTGATTCTATCTTTTTGATTTCTTTCAGCTTGTCGGAAATCTTAATTACTGTGTCTAATTTTGAAGGCTTCAAAGGAACTTCTGCCTGAGCCATATCCCACTTGATCACCAGATTTCCTGAGTTTTCATCTGTTGGATTCAGGGTAATTTCAAACCATTCCTGCTTATCTGCCAGTTTATTAACCGGTACCGTAACATCTACTACATCCTGTTTAGGATCGTAAGTATAGGCACCCCACTGCTGGAAGTCTTTATTCAGGATCACTTTCCATTCTTTTTCTGTAGGAACAATGAATAAGCCGTAAGTTCCTGCAGGTACTGTTTTCCCTCCGAAGTTAACGGCCTGTCCGAAAGTAATTTTCGTAGACGAGTTCGCTCCTGCTCTCCAAACCTGGCCATAAGGAACCAGTTCTCCAAAAATCTTACGTCCCTTCACTCCTGGTCTTCCATAATCAATGGTAATTTTAGACATTGAAAACTGCTGCTCAACCTTCTGGCGCGGACTTGCTGCCGGTACAGAATAATCCTGAGCAAAACTGAATGCTGAAACTGAAATGCAAACTGCTATTATTAACTTTTTCACGTGTAAATTTTTGCTTAAAATTACAAAAATCAAAACGAAATAACTTTCCCAAACTTCGTTAATTTTTGTTTTACCGATATTTTTCTATAAAGATATTTGAGCTCAAATTCTTTTTACAGATGAATCTGATCTTGATTTTTACTATGAATAATAAGCTTCAAAACAGAATCGCTTTTTCCAGCTCCAGTAATTTTTGTTTTCTCCAGATTCCTCCGCCATATCCTGTTAACTGTCCGTTACTTCCGATGACCCGGTGGCAAGGTATCAGAATGGATATTTTATTCAATCCATTAGCATTTGCCACAGCCCTTACAGATTTAGGACTGCCGAGAATATCAGCCTGTTCCTGGTAGCTTCTGGTAGCGCCATAGGGAATCTCCTGCAAAATGTTCCAGACTTCTTTCTGAAACGCGGTTCCTACCGGAGAAAGAGGAACTGTGAATTCTGTTCTTCTTCCTTCAAAATATTCGGAAAGCTGTTGCTCGAGGGTTTCAAAATGAGGATTTTCACCTTGAATAATATTGGCTTTACAATGAGCTGCAATGCTTTTCAATTCGGTCGGGAGTGCTTTTCTGTCGGAAAATTCCAAAAGACAGATTCCATTTTCATCAGCACAGGCGATCATGGTTCCCAGCATGGTTTCTATTCTCTTCAGATCAATAATTTTCTCCATGGTATTATTTTTAGGGGATACGCCAAAAATATTTTTAAAACTTTCGTTAAAACCACTGAGACTTTCATATCCTGTGTCAAATGCAACGCCCGTAACCGATTCTCCCTGCTGAAGTTTTTTAAATGCTGTATTAAGTTTTGACATTCTCTGAAAGGCATGAAATGTTATCCCGTGGTGTTTCAGAAACCACCTCCGGACCGTTGCCGGTTCAAATCCTCTTTTTACAAGATCATAATCTTTAAGTTTCAAAGCAGGATCGTCCGCAATTTCTTTAAGCAGTTCTTTAATATATTGTGGTGTAGCGTTGAGATTTTCCAAAGGCCTGCACACTTTACACGGACGGTACCCTTTCAGCATCGCATCTTTGGTACTGGAGAAAAACTCTACATTTTCAAATTTGGGTTTTCTGGCCGTACAAGTCGGTCTGCAGAATATTCCTGTGGTTTTTACGCCCATCCAGAATATGCCTTCAAATGAAGCATCTTTGGTATAAGATGCCTCGTACATTATTTTTCCTGTGAGTTCCATCATTAAACAAAAAGGGTTGAAAAACTTTTCTCATTTGTAATCTTCTTACCCGTTTTTTCCAGCTCTTTATAAATGTGTCTGTACATAAAAGCACCTGAAGTAATTCTTTTAACACCTAGTTTTTTAAGCGTGTCAAAATCCGGTAAATCAGGAAGGCTCATCACATTTACAGGAAGATCGGTAGACGCCGTAATTGTTCTGATATCATTTTCAGAAGTCAATCCGGGAACAAAAACGCCGTCAGCTTTAAGTTCTTCAAAGAGTTTAATCCTCTCCAAGGTTTCGTCCAGCGCATTCTCCATATTCAGTAAAAAAGGATCTGTCCGTACATTGATAAATACCTTGTCTCTGTTCTCTCCTAATTTGATGAAAATGTCTTTCAATCTTTCGTAGAAGGTATTTTTTTCTGTCAATTTTCTTTCACCTTCAATCACATATGTATCTTCAATATTAATTCCCGATACTCCTATTTCTAAAAGTTTCAGAATATTGGATGCCACGGTATCATTTTCACTGCCATATCCTGATTCCAGATCTACAGAAAGAGGAATTGAAACTGAAGCTTTAATTCTTTTGATGATATAAAAATATTCTTCAAAGGTCATCTGCTCTCCGTCCTCATATCCTAAGCTGAGTGCAACTGCCGAGCTTGAGGTTGCCAATGCCTTATACCCTAGTTTTTCGTATACCCTGGCACTTTCTACATTCCATACATTACCCAGAAGTAATGGCTCTTCACCATGATGTAACTGTTTAAAACTGATCATAATTTTTTTATTCAAAAGTAGAGAGATTACAGACTGTTATACAACCGAAAAATGAACATCTATTTTTAATAACTTTGAGATGAAGCTCAGGTATTAAAATAAAATAGCTTTTTCAAGCTCCAGCAACTTTTGTTTTCTCCAGATTCCTCCGGCATATCCTACCAGCTCTCCGTTGGAACCTATCACACGATGGCATGGAATTAAAATGGCAATTTTATTGATTCCGTTCGCTGTTCCTACGGCACGTATCGCCCTGGGATTTCCCAATAGTTCTGATTGTTGTTTGTAGGTTCGTATTTCTCCCATTGGAATCTCACGCAAAAGCTGCCATACTTTTTCCTGAAACGCTGTTCCCGTGGTAAACAACGGAACTTCAAAATGGCTTCTTCTTCCTTCAAAATATTCTTTCAGTTCTTTCTCAAGCTGTACAAAATGAGAATGTTCTTTTTCTATGACTTCTGCTTTCAAAGCCTTTGACAGGGCTTTTAACTGCTTATCCATATTCTTACGGTCTGTAAATTCAAGCAGGCAGATTCCCTGATCTACAGCACAGGCAATCATTTCTCCCAGCGGGGTGGATATGTTTTTTTGAGATATAATTTCCATCAGCTTAAAATTAAGCTTTTTGGAAGATTTTTTCTTCTTTTTGTTTCGTTAAAATTCTTTTTATCTGTTCAATATGCCTTGAATTATGGTAAATAACAAAACGGAAGGTATCTCCCAGCTTCAGTTTAATCAGTTTTGAAATACTTATACCTGTTTTTATTTTTTCCAGATCAACATGCTGGGCTTCTTCCAACAACTCAAGCATCATTTCCTGTTGTTTTATGAATGTATTCACTACACTTTTATCCAGACTACTGTGGATAGGATTCATGGCTTTAAGTGTTTTCATTGTATTCAGTTTCTCTTTAGGAAGCATGCTTTTGGCAAAATAATTTCCAAGAATTCCAGGTTTAAAATAGGGTTGAGAAGACCTTCCGGCCGAAGAAATCCTTCGATTAATTTCGGGAATATAAAAATCTCCGTAGCGGTTGAGATGTTCCAGACATTCCAATGTACTCCAGCTGTCTTCTGAAATTCTGAAATTGAGATCATCTTCAGGTTTTAAAGACAGCATTGCAGCAAACTCTAAATGCTCTTTTGTCCTGTTCTTTAATTCATCCAATAATTCTGAGGTTGAGATTTTCATTACGTTTTTTATGCAAATATCCTCATCTTACAATTCTTAAATCTTGACTGAACTCAAGATTTTTTGAGTCTGGATAAAGTTTCCGGTGACATCCTCAGATAATTGGCAATATATTTATTGGGAACTTCCTGAAACAGCTTAGGACTTCTTTTCAGAACTCTTTCAAAGCGCTCTCCGGGAGCATTGATGAGCAGATCCTTCTCCCTTTCCAGCTGTTGTAATACGAGATCTTCCAGAATATTCATCCAGAAATTCATATGTTCTTCGTCTGATTGTATAAACTCGTAAAAATCTTTTTTTGAGGCTGTTTTTACCATTGTCTTTTTAATCGCCTGAATATAAAGATCCGAAGGCTTATCCGATAAAAAGGAATCCAGACTGACAATGATATTTCCGGTATATCCGAAACGAATAATCCTTTCCTCATTTTCATCCATCATAAAGATCCGCACGCTTCCGCTTTCAATAAAATAAATAGTGGTGTCTGTACTTCCTGAGATTTTCAGGAACTCATTTCTCCTGAATTCTTTCTTTTCCCAATGGATTCCGCTTTGAAGCAATTTTTCAACCATTTCATTTTATTTATTTGCTTTTCCAAAGATAATGGGTAATTTTAAAGTTTTAAAACACTAATCACTGATAATGCTCAAAAGAACAGTCCTTTTCACACTGCTTTTTGCAGG
The DNA here is from genome assembly GCF_900636535.1 of Chryseobacterium gleum. NCBI lineage: Bacteria > Pseudomonadati > Bacteroidota > Flavobacteriia > Flavobacteriales > Weeksellaceae > Chryseobacterium > Chryseobacterium gleum. The sequence goes on along the minus strand of NZ_LR134289.1, from coordinate 120,583 downwards.
ATTCTGTACCATGAAAGCCCAGCAGACCATTCCTTTCAGAATTACAAAGCACAATAATATCATTGTGAAAACGCTGGTTAACAAAAAAGATTCGCTAGATCTGATGTTCCAGATTGCTATGAAAGATGATGCAATTTCTCCTGATGGTAAGAAAAAGGCGGGTCATATTATTTTCAATAAAGAAGAACTCAGCGATGATAATACCGTTGAGATCGGGAAAATCACACAAAAAAATGTACGCTTTTTTAATAACCAGTTGACAGGACATGAAGCTGATGGAAAAATAGGAACCGGAATTTTTGAGGGTAAAGCTTTTAAAATTGATTATGATAACAATCAGTTTATGATGTATGATACAATGCCTGATGTGAACGGTTATCAGCCCATCAATATTATCTTAGATCATGATGGATTTTATCTGGCCGCTGATAATGTCCTTGAGGGTGATCAACAGGAGGAAACCTATTTTGTTTTACAATCAGGATTCTCAGGAGCAATATTGTACAGCAACGAATTTGCTGAAGAAAAGCATCTGGAGAAAAAACTGAAAGTAACGGGAGAAAAAACGCTGAAAAATTCTGAAGGAAAAACGTTAATTACCAAACAGGCTGTTCTCCCTTATTTTAAATTGGGAAACAGTGTATTCAAAGACATATCTGTAGGATTCTTTTCAGGAGAGCTGAAAACACAAAATGTAAGTTATCTGGGTGCTGATATGCTTCGCAGATTTATCTGGATATTCGATGCTGACAGGAAAACGGCTTATATCAAACCCAGCAAATATTTCTCAGAACCTTATTACAAAATGAATTAGAAAATGATAAACACTTTAATGCTAAAAAAAATTATGAAACCCAAAACGGTTGCTGCTCTTTTACTTTTATCATTGGCTGTTATAAGCTGCAAGAAAGATGAGAAAAAAACAGTTGCCACAGAAACAAAAATCACCAATGACACTATAAAAACGACAAAAGCAGAAGAGAAAATAGATTACTCGGATTTCAATATTTTTAATCTGTCTGTCATGTCATCAGCTGAAAAAGATTCTGATATAGATATTTTTATTTCGGTTTCGGATATTTATAAAGGGGCTCAGCCTGTTCCTGAAAGCATTCTCAAAAACCATAAGCAGATGACTTATGAAGAACTCCAGCATTTTGATCTGGATGCTCCCAGCAGAAAAAAACTGCTCAACGGAATTCATCTTACCGAAAATGATTCCCTTTATATTTATGAGTATTGGTCTAATAAACTTCAGAGAATGCCGGTGAGCCAATTAAAGGCTGTGGCCTATTTAAGCCCTTATTCAGACAGTGAAGATTTGGATCCGGATGCTTATATGATGGGATTTCAGGTAACAACGCATCAAAAAACAACGGAGTACGACCGGTACATTAATGCTATCGCTTATTTTGGAAATAAAAATCCTTTCGTTGAGAATAAAATGAAGGCTGTAAAATGGCAAAAAGCCGGTGCTGATATCTCAAAAAAATACTTTAAACATTCAAAACTTACTCAGGGAAATACCTACCAGACGAAGTATGAAAACATGACCTATTATCTGCAGGATTATCTTGAAGAAGGAAATACGGTGGAACGCAGGCTTGCAGTCATTAATGATCACCAGGAAAAGATTGCGGAAAAAACATTCAGCCTTGCAGAAAGTGATGGTGGGGAATTCCTTCCTCTGTATGGAATAGACACTGATGAAGCTAACATATTCCAATACACAGGCTATCTTTTTAAAGGAAAACCTCCTGTTATTTTCGGATTCATTGCCAAGTCTTTTGGCTGTCCTTCCATTAGTTTTTTAGATAAAAACGAGAAAGATTTTTGGATCAACTGTGATAACAGGCATTAAGGAAAAAACAAAATGGTAAAATGCAGCTTTACACTTACCATACATTATGAAAATACATTATCAGGAGCAGGTTAACAGCAAACCTACACATGTATTTTCATAGTGTTCATCAATTATACAACCGCTGAAGCAATCATCGACATGTAATAATTGGCACAGTGCAATGCATTGATCAGTAATATTTCTTTAGCCGGGTACGTTTCGAATTTTTCTGTGGTAGTAATCTGATATTCATAGTTCATGGAACTCCACTTCAGATGCGGTTTCATTACAAATAGTTCATTTCCCTGCTGATCGGCAAGGACAAATGATTCTTTGAAAATTCCCCGGTGCTTGAAAAGAAAGCCTTCTTTTACGCTGTCAAAATATGTCTGTATTACAATTTCACCATTCCAGTTCATCCGAAACTTAAGAAGTACTTTTTCATTGTCTTTAAGTTCAATAGTAGTTCCCCAGAACCCTTTGGGCTCAATAAGATAAAAACGGTTGGCAATTTCAATCTCAGCATTAAACTTAAACCAGCTTTCATAAATAAGCCTACCTATCATCTGGCTTTCTTTGGTGATTTCAAAGGATAAAGAGTTGTGTGATTTTGCGTAATATTCTGCCATGGCTGTATTTTGGTTTGGTGAATTTTATTAGTTTTTCAAATAGTAATAACGGCCTGAATTTTAACGCTCTAATTTATAAATAATTCGGTAAACATAATGTATTTTTAAAAGTGATCTGATAAAAAACGATTAATTATTAACCATGGCCGTTTTTTTCCAGATTTCAATTGAAAAATGTTGAAAATTATTTCATAATTAGATTCAAACCTAACAGATTTTAGAAACCTGTTAGGTTTAGCAATTAAAATTGCTTATCATGTCATACTATTCTTTCTTATGAAATAGCATCTCATTTTTACTTATTCAATTTTAAATATATAATCATCTTTAATGTTCTCGGATTTTTTGATTATCTCGTCTATACTATATTTTTGTCCGTCAATTTCAACATCCACAATATACCATTTCCACATAAAATTATGAGTTTTTTCAATCCGTACTGTTGAATGAGGATTGATTTCCAGCGTAGCACCGGAGCTGTCAATCTTTTTTTCAAGAGATTTTAAATTTTTATTTTTTCTAAAAAATTTTGGCTGTACAATATCGTTCTCATAATTGAAACTAAGTGTACCATAAAAACCTTCAGATAATTCTTTGACCATTCTTTTTTTATAATTAATCTTTACTGTTTTTTTTGTTTCTGTTAAATTCTGAATATAGAAGTCTGTTGGGATTGAACATCCCAAAAATACGAGCACAAAAACAACACTCAAAATACTTTTAAAAATTGCATTCATATAATTTTAGCTTTACATGGTTTTTACAAAAATAAACAGAATCTTCTGTCTTTAGATTAACAGATAAAAAAATTCCGCAAGAAAACTTGCGGAATTTAAGTATTATTTCTGTTCGAAAATTACATCGTCTCCATTTTGAAGCTCATGCTTTCGATTACTTTTAAGATGGCTTCTACCGTATCCATTGAAGTTAAACAAGGAACACCGTTTTCCACACTCATTCTTCTGATCTGGAATCCGTCTCTTTCTGCCTGCTTACCTTTTGTAGTGGTATTTACAACATACTGAACTTTCCCTTTCTGGATCAGGTCGATAAGGTTTACATCTTCTTCTCCTATTTTGTATCCGATCTTGCAAGGGATACCTTTTTCTTCGAAGAACTTCGCAGTCCCTTCCGTAGCCCAGATTCTGAATCCTACTTCATGGAATCTTGCTGCAAGCGCTGCTGCTTCTTCTTTGTGCTTATCTGCTACTGTGAACAGGATAGAGCCGTGCATAGGAACTTTTCTTCCTGCTGCTACCAATCCTTTGTATAATGCTTTTTCAAGGGTTGTATCTTTCCCCATAACTTCTCCTGTAGACTTCATTTCAGGCCCTAAAGAGATATCAACTTTCGTTAGTTTAGAGAATGAAAATACCGGCACTTTTACAAAAACTCCTTCTTTGTTTGGAGCCAATCCGTTTTCGTAACCTAAGTCTTTCAGCTTTTGTCCTAAGATTGCCTTTGTTGCAAGGTTAGCCATCGGAACGTCTGTAATTTTAGATAAGAAAGGAACTGTTCTTGAAGAACGAGGGTTTACTTCGATTACATATACATTTCCTTCGAAAAGAACATACTGGATATTCATCAATCCGATAACATTCAGTCCTTTTGCCAGTCTCTTCGTGTAGTCTACCAAAGTATCTATTTCAATCTGAGAAATGTTCTGTGGCGGATATACTGCGATAGAGTCTCCGGAGTGAACACCTGCTCTTTCGATATGTTCCATAATTCCGGGAATCACTACTGTTTCACCGTCGCAGATGGCATCTACTTCAATTTCTTTTCCTACCATATACTTGTCTACCAGTACAGGATGTTCAGGGCTTGCATCTACAGCGTGCTCCATATAGTGAGCCAGTTCTGATTCTGCATATACAATTTCCATCGCTCTACCTCCAAGAACGTAGCTTGGACGTACCAATACCGGGTAACCGATTTCGTTGGCAATTTTTATCGCTTCTTCTTTCGAAGTTGAAGTTCTTCCTTTTGGCTGAGGAATTCCAAGCTCCTGAAGTGCTTTTTCAAATTTATCTCTGTTTTCAGCTCTGTCAAGATCTTCCAGAGAAGTTCCCAGGATCTGTACTCCGTGAGAAGCCAGTTTATCTGCAAGGTTGATGGCAGTTTGTCCTCCGAACTGTACCACTACACCTTTAGGTTTTTCAAGCTCGATGATGTTCATTACATCTTCTTCTGTAAGTGGCTCAAAGTATAGTTTATCAGAGATGGAGAAGTCTGTAGAAACTGTTTCAGGGTTGTTGTTGATAATGATCGCTTCGTAGCCCATTTCTTTGATTGCCCATACCGAGTGAACAGTTGCGTAGTCAAACTCAACTCCCTGTCCGATTCTGATAGGTCCGGAACCTAGTACGATAATTTTTTCTTTATCTGAAACCACACTTTCGTTTTCTTCTTCGTAAGTTCCGTAAAAGTAAGGGGTTTCACTTTCAAATTCAGCAGCGCAGGTATCAACCATTTTGTAAACCGGCATTACCCCGTTTTCTTTTCTGAAATTGAATACTTCACGTTCTGTCACCTCCCAAAGAACTGCGATATTGACATCTGCAAAACCTAATCTCTTCGCTTCAGTTAATATTTCTTTATCAAATTTGTTGGCAGCGATTACTTTTTCGAAATCAACCAGCTTTTTCATTTTCCAGATGAAGAATTTATCGATTTTACTCCATTCTACAATCTGCTCCCAGTCATATCCTCTTCTTAAAGCATCTCCGATGATAAATAATCTCTCATCATCACATACTCTGATTCTTCTTTCGATTTCCTCTGCAGTAAGTGCCTGAGCCTGTTTTGTCTTTAATCCTAAATGTCTGATTCCTGTTTCTAATGAACGGATGGCTTTCTGTAAAGATTCTTCAAGGTTTCTTCCGATCGCCATTACTTCACCGGTTGCTTTCATCTGAGTGGAAAGTCTTCTATCTGCCGTTTCGAATTTATCGAAAGGGAATCTTGGGAATTTTGTTACTACGTAGTCAAGAGCAGGCTCAAAACATGCGTAAGTTTTTCCTGTTACCGGGTTCATGATCTCATCCAGCGTTAATCCTACGGCAATCTTTGCAGCAATTTTTGCAATCGGATATCCTGTTGCTTTACTTGCCAGCGCTGATGAACGCGAAACTCTAGGGTTTACCTCAATGATATAATAGTTGAATGAGTGTGGATCTAAAGCTAACTGTACGTTACATCCTCCTTCAATTCCTAAGGCTCTGATGATTTTCAGTGAAGCGTTTCTCAGTAACTGATACTCTCTGTCTGAAAGCGTCTGAGAAGGTGCTACTACGATAGAGTCTCCTGTGTGAACTCCTACCGGGTCTATATTTTCCATGTTACAAACCACAATGGCGTTGTCGTTTGCATCACGCATTACTTCGTATTCAATTTCTTTGAAACCTGCAATTGATTTTTCAATAAGACACTGGGTAACAGGGCTGTGCTTTAATCCCAGTTCAGCAATCTCTTTCAATTCAGCTTCTGTGGAAGCGATACCTCCTCCGGTTCCTCCCATCGTAAAGGCAGGGCGAACAATTACAGGATATCCGATTTCATCCGCGAAAGCTAATGCTCCTTCTACCGTGTTTACGATATCAGATTCCGGTACCGGCTCGTTCAGTTCTCTCATCAACTCACGGAAAAGGTCTCTGTCTTCTGCTCTGTTGATCGCAGAAAGCTTTGTTCCCAATACTTCCACTTTGCATTCTTCAAGAATTCCTGACTTTTCCAATTCTACCGCCATGTTAAGACCTGTCTGTCCTCCCAATGTTGGTAATAATGCATCCGGACGTTCTTTTCTGATGATGTGGCTTACAAACTGTAATGAAATCGGCTCGATATATACTTTATCCGCGATTTCCACATCCGTCATGATCGTTGCAGGGTTTGAGTTGATCAAAATTACCTTGTAGCCTTCTTCTTTCAGAGACAAACAAGCCTGCGTTCCTGCGTAATCAAATTCAGCTGCCTGACCGATGATGATAGGTCCTGAACCGATTACTAAAATTGTTTTTATATCTGTACGTTTTGCCATTTTTCTTTTTTAATTGGGGTTAAGAATCAAATTCTTAAACTTCGTATTTTTTACTTTTATAAGACTTACGATTGTACTTTGTCATTCCATAGAATCTAACTCATTATAGTTAAGATTCTTAACTCCGCTATTGCTTCGTTCTGAATGACAAACAAGCAGTCTTATTTCTTAAAGTCTTCCATCATTTGAATGAACTCATCAAACAGGTAGTTTGCATCTTCAGGGCCCGGGCTCGCTTCAGGGTGGTACTGAACTGAGAAACAAGGGTGGATTTTGTGTTTTAATCCTTCGTTTGTTCTGTCGTTCAGTGCGATGTGCGTTTCGATAAGGTCTGTTCCTTTTAAACTTTCCTGATCTACAGCATATCCGTGGTTCTGAGAAGTAATAGCTACTGTATTTTTCTCAAGGTCTAACACCGGGTGGTTTCCTCCTCTGTGTCCGAATTTCAGCTTGAACGTTTTTGCTCCGCAGGCAAGACCAATTAACTGATGCCCTAAACAGATTCCGAAGATCGGAACTTTTCCTAATAATCCTCTGATCATATCTAAAGCATGTGGTACATCTTCAGGGTCACCAGGACCGTTTGACAGCATAATTCCATCTGGGTTCATCAACAGGATTTCTTCCGCTGTTGTGTCCTGAGAAACGACGATGATATCACAGTTTCTTTGAGACAGTTCTCTGATGATTCCCAGCTTGGCACCGAAGTCTACCAATACTACTTTGAAACCTCTGTTTGGATTAGCATAAGGTGTTTTTGTAGAAACTTCCTCTACCTGATTGGTTGGGAAAACTGTTGATTTCAATTCTGAAGCTACAGCCGCTTCGTCAGCATCAGCGTTTACGATTTTTCCTTTCACTACTCCGTGGTTACGAAGAACTCTGGTCAGTCTTCTGGTGTCAATTCCTGAAATCCCTGAAAGGTTTTTCTTTTTAAATAATTCATCTAAAGTGATCTGAGTACGGAAGTTGGAAGGAAGATCGCAAAGTTCTTTTACGATAAGCCCTTTGATTGCCGGCTCGATACTTTCATAATCATCACGGTTAATACCATAATTCCCGATAAGCGGATAGGTCATACAAACTATCTGACCGCAATACGACGGGTCAGAAATCAATTCCTGATACCCTGTCATTCCGGTATTGAAAACTACTTCCCCTGCAGTTTCCAATTCTGCTCCGAAACCTTCTCCATGAAACACTTCACCGGACTCCAGTATTAATTTTTTCTTCATTTTAAACTTTTATCTCTTATTATTTTATTTATATGTCATTAACAGGTCGCCTCTACGGGGCTCTTTACCTTTTAACTTCTTACTTTTACCCTGGCTCTTATTTAAAAGTATACCCTTTACTTTCCAGCGCATCTTTCAGAATAGCCATTCTTGCGAATACACCGTTTTGCATCTGCTTGAAGACTCTTGATCTTTCGCATTCCACAAGTTCAGAGTCAATTTCTACCCCTCTGTTGATAGGAGCCGGGTGCATGATGATCGCTTCTTTTTTCATTGCATGCTCTCTTTCTTTAGTCAGTCCATATCTTTTATGGTATTCCGAAGCGGTGAAACTCATTGCTGAATCATGTCTTTCATGTTGTATTCTTAACAGCATCAGAACATCCACTTCACCGATCAGCTCATCTACGGACATATAAGTTCCGTTAATCAGGGCTCCTTCGTCAAACCACTGTTCCGGTCCTGAGAAATATACTTTAGCACCTAATCTTCTCAGTGCCTCTGCATTTGAATTAGCAACACGGCTGTGTTTTACATCTCCTACGATTCCCACTTTCAGTCCTTCAAACTTTCCGAATTCCTGATAGATGGTCAGCAGATCCAGCATACATTGTGAAGGATGGTTTCCTGTTCCGTCTCCTCCATTGATTACAGGAATGCTGATATTTTTAAGTTCCTCAAAGTATCTGTCTTTTTTATCGCGGATTACCACAAGGTTTACTCCTATACTTTCAATAGTCTTTACTGTATCATAAAGACTTTCGCCTTTGTTTACCGAACTGTGTGATGCATCAAAAGGAACTACCTGAAGTCCCAGTTTTCTTTCTGCAAGATCAAAACTTGTTTTCGTTCTTGTGCTGTCTTCGAAGAAAAGGTTTGAGCAAAAAACTTCTCCTTCAATTTTAGCAGTTTTACCATTTGCAAAAGCCATTGCTTCTGTCAGTATACTGTTGATTCTCTCGGTGCTTAGTTCTGTAATCGTAAACATAATTCTTATTTTTTGGCATAAAAAAAAGCGAAGACAACTATCTTCGCTTAATAACAATAAATATCGTAAAGGGCGCTTTCGCCCGGTAAATCTAATGATATAAATGCTTTTTTATTCATTAGGTGCAAAGATACAACAATTTTATGAACCTACAAAAATTATGTTCAAAATAAATTAAAAACTTCCGTCCTTCCTTATTCTCATTAAAAATTAATATTTTTGTTATCACTCAAATATATTCTATGGATTTAAAAGACAAAATGATTCTCAGTATTATTCAGGAAGACTCTACACTCTCGGTAAAGGAAATTTCCGAAAAGATAGGTCTTACCTTTACTCCTACGTATGAGCGAATCAAACAATTGGAGAAACAGGGGATCATTCAGAAGTATGTGGGCCTTTTAAACCGTGAAAAACTGGGTTTAAATATTGTAGTCTACTGTAATGTCCGTCTCAAGGAACAATCTAAGAAAGTATTGGAAACTTTTGAGAACCATATCGGCAAATATGATGAAGTACAGGAAATCATCAGTCTTTCCGGGGAGTATGACTATATGCTGAAGATTATTGCTAAGGACATCAATTCTTATAACGAATTTGCGGTTAATGTTATTTCAAACATTCCCAATATCGGGCAGTACCATAGTTCTATCGTGCTTCACGAGGTAAAAAAATCTACCAAATTCAAAATTGATCTGGAATAATCCCTTTATTTTAAACTCATTATTCATACCTATTTCAATTACTGAAAATCTTTGATTTTCTTGCGTCTTAAAAATAATATCTATTATATAATTCCTTGCGCCTTTGCGTATACCAACACTTTTCATTTCTATTATCTTGTTAGAAAACGCAAGGACGCAAAAGAAATTTATTAACTTTATGCTTTAGGGCGCAAAGATTTTATCTCCGATAAAATTTTATGCAGCAGATTTACTCTCAATTTCCAACCATAGTCAGTTTAAAGATCAATCATCAAATTCAAAGAGCAGAGTAAAATCCAACCATTAAGATCACTTAAGCAGATAAGATTTATTAAGATTAAGGTTTCTACAACGAAAAGACAGCAGGCTAAAATAATTTAGAAATTCCACTGATTTTTGCTTAAGTTCTGATGACCTTAATGGTTTAGACTCTAACCCAATAATTTATTTTTCAGTTTATTGAACTGATATTCTATTTTATCCAGACAAAGGTTGCCAATACTTCCCTGGTGGGTATGTTCAAAGTTTCCAGGTTCAAATTCAAATTCATTGTTTTCAATCTCCTGTCCCACTTTTACATACGCATCACGGAATGAACTTCCGTTTTTAACCTCTTCATTGATCTTTTCCACACTGAAAAGGTATTTGTACTTCTCATCTTCCAGAATTCCATCTTTTACCTGAATATTCGGTAAAGTATAGCTTAGGATTTCCAGACATTCCTTCAAAGAATCTATTGCAGGAAAAAGAATTTCTTTCGTCAGCTGTACATCTCTGTGATATCCTGAAGGCAGATTGCTTGTTAAAAGAATCAGTTCATTCGGAAGAGACTGAATTCTGTTGCAACGTGCACGAACCAGCTCAAAGATATCCGGATTCTTTTTATGAGGCATAATGCTGCTTCCTGTAGTAAATTCTTTTGGAAAGCTGATAAAATCAAAATTCTGGCTCAGATACAGACATACATCGTAAGCAAACTTCCCCAGCGTTCCTGCCAGAGTAGCCATAGCCATAGCAAGCATTTTCTCTGACTTCCCGCGGGTCATCTGAGCGTAAACCGAGTTATAATTCATTGACTGGAACCCCAGGTTATAAGTGGTACTTTCGCGATTGATCGGGAATGAAGAACCGTAACCAGCAGCTGATCCCAATGGATTTTTATTAATGATATTCTTTACCGAAAACAGCATTTCCACATCATCCAAAAGTGCTTCCGCATAAGCTCCGAACCACAATCCGAATGATGAAGGCATTGCAATCTGCAAATGGGTATATCCCGGAAGCAGTACATTTTTATGCTGATCTGCCAGTTGAATTAAAATCTGGAAAAACTCATCTGTAAGCGATGTTATTTCACGGATTTCATCCAGCAAATACAATTTGATATCCAGTAAAACCTGATCATTTCTTGATCTTGCGGTATGGATTTTTTTCCCTGTATCTCCTAATTCTTCAATAAGAATAGCTTCTACCTGAGAATGGATATCCTCAGCATCTTTATCAATTTCAAAACTACCTTCTTCAATTTTATATAAAATACTGTTTAAAACAGATAGCATCTGTTCTGATTCTTCCTGAGTGATAATCCCGGTTTCTGCCAGCATTTTGCAATGCGCCATAGAACCTTTGACATCATATTTTGCTAAACGCTCGTCAAAGTCAAGATCTTTACCGACTGTAAAGTTATTGACTAATATATTGGTGGCAAGGTCATCCTTCTGCCATATTTTTTTCATGATAATATTTGATTTAAATATTTGTTGGTTTTGACATGCCCGGCAAGGCAATCCTTATTACTATTAACTATAAAAAAACATTTCCTTATGTAAAGCCTTCATTTCTAATTTTCTTCTTGCATAAATCTTATTAAAAACTGAACTTTTAGCGCCTGCCGGACGGAGTCAAAACATATATTGAGCTGGAAGCCTGAGGCTGGAGGCTGGAAGCTAATAACATACTGCAATAACTTCCCTCTTCCTACACCCATCTTCCATTTTTATAACACTTTTTCTAAAATTCTGATGTAGATTTCTATACCTTCTTCTATTTCATGGATATAGATAAATTCATCTGCAGTATGGGAGCGCCTACTGTCTCCAGGTCCTATTTTCACTGATGTGCATGGAATAATCGCCTGATCTGAGGAAGTCGGTGAACCATAGGTTGTCCTTCCGATTTCAATTCCTGCCTTTACAAACGGGTGATCCATTTCGATCCTGGAGGAATTCAGTCTGAACGATCTTGCCGTTAATGTGGATTTCATCTGGGACTGGATAATTTCAAATGCTTCCTGATTGGAATATTCATCCGTTACCCTTACATCCAGTGTAAAATTGCATGATTCCGGAACAACATTATGTTGTACTCCTGCATGAATTCCTGATAAAGTCACTTTAACTTCTCCCAGATATTCCGAAACCTTTGGAAATTTAAAGGCAAGAATATTCTGCAGATCCTGCATACATTTTATAATTGAGTTATCATCATTAGGATGAGCGGCGTGAGAAGGAGTACCTTTCATTTCTCCATCAATCACAAGAAGTCCTTTTTCTGCAATCGCCAGGTTCATCTGCGTGGGTTCTCCTACAATGGCGAGTTCTACGTTGGGTAGCTGCGGAAATAAGGCTTCGATTCCATCAAATCCTGAAATCTCCTCCTCTGCCGTCAAAGCAATAACTAAATTATATTTTAAATCTTCTTTATCATAAAAATGTAAAAAAACATGCGCCATAGCAACCAGAGAAGCCCCGGCATCATTGCTTCCCAATCCGAACAGTTTCCCTTCTTTTTCGATAGGTACAAATGGATCAAGTGTGTACGCTTTATTAGGCTTCACCGTATCATGATGGGTATTCAGCAAAACAGATGGCTTAAATACATCAAAGTGCTTGTTCACCGCCCAGATATTGTTTTTAAAACGCTTGGTAGGAATCTGGTGTTTTTTGAAAAAATTCTCGATTTCTACGGACGTATTAAATTCATCTTTACTGAATGAAGGAATTTCAATCAAATTCTTAAGCAATCCGACCGCATTATTCAACAGTTCTTCTTTATTATAAACAGATTTCAGTTCCTGCATGATGATTTTCTATATGGTTTTTCAGTTCTGTTTCTTTGATGAGAAACACTTTATTGACATTATTCTTTATCGCTCCAAGAGCATTTTCAAGTTTGGGTAAAATCCCTTTGTGAAGTTTTCCTTCTTCTTTTAATACCGTGAATTCTTCCTCATTTACACTTTTGATCACAGACTCCGGATCGTTTACATCCTCCAGAACACCTTCTTTATCAAAGCAATACAGCAATTCAACTTCATATTTCTCAGAAAGCGCCTGTGCAATCACAGAAGCAATGGTATCTGCATTGGTATTAAAAAGATTTCCTTTTCTGTCGTGGGTAATGGCAGAAAACACAGGAACAAGATCCATCTTGATTAATTTTGAAACCAGCTTCCTGTTGACACTTTTCTTGGTAATGTCTCCCACAAATCCAAAATCTATTTCAGGATGTTCTCTTTTCTTAGCTTTGATCAGATTTCCGTCTGCTCCGGAAAATCCTATGGCATTGCATTTTTTCTGCTGCAGCTTTTCAACAATGTTCTTATTGATTCCTCCTGCATATACCATGGTAACAATATCCAATGTTTCTTTATCCGTAATCCTCCTTCCGTTGATCATTTTCTGTTCTATACCCAGTTTATCAGCCAACGTTGTAGCCAGCTTTCCACCACCATGAACAAGAATTTTCTTTTCATTAATTCCGGAAAACTGTTCTAAAAACTGATCCAGCAATTGTTCATCATCAATGAGTGCTCCGCCTATTTTTATGATGTATATTTTCTGTTTCATTAGAAAGGATTAAAGATTAAAATTATAGGGTATATTGTTATTTAATATCATCCAAAATTTCACTGAACACAGCCTGTGCAGAGAAAATACGGTTTTTTGCCTGCTGATAGATGATAGAATGGTTTCCATCCATTACCTCATCACTCAGCTCCACATTACGGCGAACCGGAAGGCAGTGCATCACTTTTGCATTATTGGTATTGGCTAATTTTTCATTCGTAAGCATCCATTCGCCTTTTACTTCAGGCATTGCTGCATAATCATCAAAAGAAGACCAATTCTTCACATAGATAAAGTCTGCATCTTTCAATGCTTCATCCTGATCATGGATTACTTTTACATCTTTGGTAAAGGTTTTATCTAAATCATACCCTTCGGGATTGGCAATAACCAACTCAACATCCATTTCCTGCATCCACTCGGCGAAAGAGTTTCCAACAGCGTGCGCAATAGGTTTGATGTGCGGCGCCCATGTTAATACCACTTTCGGCTTGTGATCTTTTTTCCAGTTCTCTGTAATCGTGATACAATCTGCCAGACTTTGCAGCGGATGACGAGTTGCAGATTCCAATGAAACCACAGGTACTTTTGCATGCTTTTCAAACTGGCTTAAGATGCTTTCATTCACATCATCTTCTTTGCTTTTCATTCCTGCAAAACAACGTACCGCAATGATATCACAATATTGATTTAACACTTCGATAGCATCTTTGATATGTTCTACAGTGTCGCCGTTCATTACCGCTCCGTCAGCAAATTCAAGATTCCATGCTTCCTGTGCTGCATTTAATGTCAACACATTCAACCCTAGATTTTGAGCTGCAATCTGACTGCTCAGACGGGTTCTTAAACTTGAATTTAAAAATACTAGTCCGATTGTTTTTCCCTTTCCTTTTTGTGTTTCAGTAAGGGGATCCGCTTTTATCTGTAAAGCTTTTTTTATGATTTCCTGTAAGTTTTCTACATCACTTACAGAGGTAAATTTTTTCATTTTGAATTGATTTTAAAGGTTACTACCTATTTTGTTAATTTAACCACAAAAGACACAAAAGCTTTATTTAAACACTTTAGAACACTTAAGTAAGTTTAAAATAAAACTGTATATCATAGTTCACATAAGACAAAAATCAAAGATTTTCGAAAACTTAAGTGTATTTCTTAAGCGTTTAGTAGTTTCTTAATATCACTTAGATGCTTAACTCTTTGTGATTTTTGTGGTTGAAAGATTTTGAATGCCAGTAACCCGGTTTAGATTCCTACGGAATGAAAATACTGGATTAGAATTTTATCTTCGCATTTGCACTCTGCCCTCTTAATCTTTTTAATTTTCGATACTTTCCAATACCGTTTTCAAAGCATTGATGAAAAGATCCGTTTCCTCTTTTTTGATATTGAGTGCCGGAAGAATCCTCAGCACCGTTTTATCATTCGAGTTTCCGGTGAAAATATGATGATCAAAAAGGAGCTCCCTCCTTACTTCTGAACAGTCCCTGTCGAGTTCTATTCCGATCATCAATCCTTTCCTTCGGATGGATTTAATATATGGTAAATCTTTAATTTCATTTTCAATATACTCACCCATTTCCTGAGCATTTGTGATAAGATTTTCATCTTTCATCACATCCAGCACAGCAATGGAAGCAGCGCAGGCAAGGTGATTCCCTCCAAATGTAGTTCCCAGCAAACCGTTACTTGCCTGGAATTTTGGATGGATCAAAACTCCGCCTACAGGAAATCCATTTCCCATTCCTTTTGCCGTAGTAATGATATCTGCTTCAACTCCAAATTCCTGATGGGCAAAAAAATATCCGCTTCTTCCGTATCCGGACTGCACTTCATCCAAAATAAGAACAGCGTCATGCTTTTCGCACAGTTCTTTGATTTTAGATAAAAATTCCGGTGTTGGAATCATAATACCTCCTACTCCCTGAATTCCTTCGATGATCACAGAAGAAATTTCATCTCCAAACTTCTCAAAAGTCTCTTCAAGCTGCTGTACATCATTCCATTCTGATTTGATAAATCTTTCGGAAAAGTTAACCGGAGCTACAATTTTTGAATTATCAGTTACCGAAACCGCCGCTGAAGTTCTTCCGTGGAATGAACCTGAGAAATACAGCACCTTGCTTTTCCCGTTATGAAATGAAGCCAGTTTTAAAGCGTTTTCATTTGCTTCAGCCCCGGAATTACATAAGAAAAGGTTATAATCTTCATACCCGGAAAGCTTTCCTAGTTTTTCTGCCAGCTCAGTCTGTAATTCATTCTGAACAGAGTTGGAATAGAAAGATATTTTTTCCAGCTGATCTTTAAGTTTATTCTGATAATACGGATGGTTGTGGCCGATAGAAATTACAGCATGACCTCCGTAAAAATCGAGATATTTTTCTCCTTTATCGTCCCAAAGAAATGATCCCTGAGCTTTTACCGGATTGATGTTGAATAATGGATATACGTTGAATAAATTCATTTTTTTGTTTTTTAACTTTTCTTTTGTCTTGAAATCGAAGATTCGATGTAGTCAAACAAAAGAAACAAAGTTCAAGACCTGGAAACTTCCGCTAAAAATTAGTTCTATTCTCTAAAAATTCTAAAACTTGTGCGAAATCCAAATTGGTTCTTTGGTTCTGTATTCTCCTCGCACTTCGAACAGTAGAATTTTCTTAACGTTCATAGAATTGATTTTCTTAACGCTACATTTTCCTAAGTCGGATTTACTTCTTGTTTAAAATTCTCAATTATTTATTGTCAATTTAAAATGCTACCGGTTTCAGGTTCAGTCCTGCATTTTCTTCCCAGTTCATGGCCAGATTCATATTCTGTACGGCCTGTCCCGATGCACCTTTTAACAAATTGTCAATCGCTGAGTGAATAACGACAACATTTCCACTCTTTTCGATCTGAATCACACAGCGATTTGTATTGACAACCTGCTTTAAATCAACTGCCTTCCTGCTTACCGTAACGAAAGGCTCCTCCGCATAAAAATCCTGATACAGTTGTTCTATTTCCTCCAGCTCTAAATCCGTCTTCATCGTGGAACTTGTAAAAATTCCCCTTGCAAAATCTCCTCTCCATGGAACAAAATTCAGGTTTACTTCTTTATTATTGAATGAAATCAGCTGTTGCAAAATCTCATCTACATGCTGATGAGTTAATGTTTTGTATGCTGAAACATTATCATTTCTCCAGGTAAAATGAGTTGTAGCCTGCAAGGACTGTCCGGCTCCTGTAGAACCTGTAATCCCTGTGGTAAAAACCTCATTTAACATTCCTTTTTCTGCCAATGGCAATAAGGCCAATTGAATTGCTGTTGCAAAACATCCCGGGTTGGCAATGCTTTTGGCAGTTGCCAGTTGTTTTTTATTGATTTCCGGTAATCCGTAGATAAAATCTCTGTTTCCGAAATTTCCTTCTAAACGGAAATCGTTTCCCAAATCAATAACCAGTGTTTCCTCTTTAACAGGATTCTGCGTTAACCAGTTTTGACTTTCTTTATGAGGCAGACACAGAAAAAGGATATCTACATCTTCAGGTTTATCTGTTAAAATCATTTCACAGACCGTCGTTAAATCCGGGTACAGATCCGAAATGCTTGTTCCCGAATTCGAACGACTATATAAAAAACTCAATGTCACATAGGGATGAAAAGCCAGTAAGCGTATTAGCTCACTTCCTGTATAACCGTTGGCACCAATAATTCCTACTGTTTTCTTCATTTTGATTCTGACAGAATTTTGTTCTGCCTTTCATTAAACCGTCCCTTCGGAACTAGTTGATATTCTGGTTAATCTGGTGGTATATATTTAAAGAATTGCTTACAATCTTAGTATATCCTTTTACATCATCGCCTGTCCATGCTCTGTTGGCTTCTCCATAACTTCCGAATTTATCGGACATCAGGTCATGATCAGATTCAATTCCATTCAAAATAAATCTGTATGGATGAAGGGTTACAAATACTTTACCGCTTACTGTTTTCTGAGAATCTGTAAGGAAAGACTCAATATTTCTCATCACAGGATCTAAGAAAAGTGCTTCGTGAAGCCAATTTCCATACCAATCAGATAACTGCGACTTCATCATTTGCTGATATTTTGAAAGCGTATGCTTTTCCAATAAATGATGCGCTTTAATGATCACCGATGCTGCTGCCGCTTCAAAACCTACCCGTCCTTTAATTCCGACAATAGTATCTCCTACGTGGATATCACGGCCGATTCCATATGCTGAAGCCAGTTCTTCTATTTTTTGAATAGCATATACAGAATGTTCAAAACTTTCTCCATTCACAGCAACTACCTCACCTTTTTTAAACTCAATCTCCAGTTCTGAAGGTTGGGTTTCTTTGATCTGAGAAGGAAAAGCTTCTTCCGGAAGATAATTTCTTGAAGTCAATGTTTCTTTTCCTCCCACAGAAGTTCCCCAAAGTCCTTTATTGACAGAATATTGCGCTTTCTGGAATTCCATTTCATAACCGTGTTCCTTCAAAAACTCAATCTCTTCCTCACGGGATAATGCCATATCGCGGATAGGCGTAATGATTTCGATATTCGGACACATTACCTGGAAGATCAGGTCAAAACGAACCTGGTCATTTCCGGCTCCTGTGCTTCCGTGAGCAATAGCATCAGCCTGTACTTCAATGGCATATTTTGCAATCTCCTGCGCCTGAATGGTACGCTCAGCACTTACAGAAAGTGGATAGGTATTATTTTTCAGTACATTCCCGAAAATCAGATATTTCACACATGAATTATAATAGTCTTCCTGAGCGTCCACACACCTGTATTCTTTTACTCCAAGGTTTAAAGCTTTTCTTTCCAATTCTTTTTCTTCTTCTTTTGAAAAACCTCCGGTATTTACAGTGACTGCATACACATCATATCCCAGTGTTTCACTAAGATATTTAGCACAGTAGGAAGTATCCAAACCTCCGCTAAACGCTAAGATGACTTTCTTTTTCATCTGGATTTTTTTTATTTTTATTAATTGCCGCATTGAATTCCCCAACAGTATCCTGTACAGAATATTTAAAATCTGCAGGGTTCATTTCATTATATTTATTTTCCGAGCGGTCATTTACCGCCTCATTCTTTTTTATATTGTCAGGAACAAACAACATCGCTGTACATAAACAGTTTTTACGTTCCTTCATCATCAGGATTTCATAGTTAACACAGTTCTTGCAGCCGTTCCAGAATTCCTCATCCTGAGTCAGTTCCGAATAGATCACTGGTTTATATCCCAGATCACTATTGATTTTCATTACTGCCAAACCTGTTGTTAATCCAAATACTTTCGCATCAGGATATTTATCTCTAGATAACTGGAAAACTTTCTGCTTGATCTGAGTCGCTACTCCCCCGTTCCTGAATTTCGGCGACACAATCAGTCCCGAATTGGCCACAAACTTCCCATGTGACCAGGTCTCTATATAACAGAAACCTACCCACTCGCCGTTTTCAGTGGCTACCACAGCATTGCCCTCTGAAATCTTCTTGCTTAAATATTCTATGGAACGTTTTGCGATTCCCGTTCCTCTACGCTGTGCAGAATCATACATTTCCTGCTGTATTTCACTCACATACATTAGATGTTCGCATGAGGAAATTTCTATTTCCATTTATTTATCTAAATTTTTTGGCAAATTTAAAATATAATTTCTTTTATATCCAAATAAAAAAGATATTTTTTTTGTTTTAAAATTTTAAACAGGTAAAATTATCTTTAAACAAAATCATACATTTGCTAATTTATTATATATTTGCTAAAATAATATAGTTATGGAAAATACCTGTCCAAGATGCAAGAGTACCAAAGTGGTAAAAAGTGGTATTGTCAATGACAAACAACGTTTTCACTGCAAAGACTGCAATTATTATTTTACCGTTAAAAAACTGGGGAAACAAATTGATGATTATTACGTCACCAAGGCTCTTCAGCTTTATCTTGAAGGCTTAAGCTACCGTGAAATTGAAAGAATCATCGGAGTTTCTCATGTTACTATAAGTTCATGGATTAAAAAATACAATATTACCAGACCCCCACACTCTGAATTCCATCCTGTCTATAAAATATTAAAGCAGAATGAACTGATCGAATATATTGCTCAGGAAGAAAACATTAAAAATTCCGGGATTATCATCACCCAATTTGCTGATAAGTATATGCTGATCAAGTGGGAAAGGTTTAAGAAGTAGAGCGGGATTCGGGTTACGGTTTACAAGTGAGAGACACCGGACCCAAGGCACAATAAAATATTAAATATCAATCACTTACAAATAATTTAAATTAAAACCCGGGATTACGAAACCCAAAACTTAAAACATAACACCAATTATAACTATATTATTACCAATAATATATATTAAATTTTCATAAACAAATTATTAATTACAATTTGGCATTCATAAAAAACAACGCCAAAAATTGATAATTTATGAAGAAATTACTTACATTTATTGGAGTAGCCTTAATCAGCAGTTCTCTATACTCACAAGGTTCTCCTGATTATGGCAGTGGCTTAAAAATCAACCTTAATCCTGATGGTGATAAATTTGTCAGATTTATTTTATGGGACCAGCTTTGGTTAAGAAACACTTCCATGAACCCGGGAAGTATGGTAGGCGGTGAACCTACAGACAATTCCTGGAGCATAGGAAACAGACGATTACGTGCTCTTACCTACGCACAGATTTCTAAAAGATACATGATTCTTCTTCACTTTGGAATCAATAACCAGACCTTTATCAATGGCGGAGCTACAGGCACTTCCGGGACAGGAGGTTACGGAAACGGAAAGAAAACCCAGCTGTTTTTTCATGATGCCTGGAACGAATATGCAGTTATTTTACCTGGAGAAGCAGGAAAATTCAGTTTATCTTTGGGAGCAGGACTTCATTACTATATGGGACTTTCCCGTATGACCATGGCTTCCACTCTTAATTTCCTTACATTAGATTCTCCTGTATTTTCATGGCCGTTAATTGATAATTCCGATCAGTTCGCAAGACAGCTTGGAATGTTCGCCAAAGGGAAATACGGAAAACTCGAATACCGCTTTAGCTTAAATAAACCATTTGCTACAGATCTCGTTCCTGTGAACGTGACAGATCCTTCAAAAGCAATAGCCGTTGACAATAACGGAAATCCTAGTTTTTCCAAAGCAGGATATGTTGAATATCAATTTCTTGATGAAGAATCCAACACTCTTCCTTTTAAAGTAGGATCTTACCTTGGAACAAAGAAAGTCTTTAATGTAGGCGCCGGTTTTTATCACCAGGCTGACGGCACAAGGACTTCCGTCAATTCAAATATTGAAAAGCATGACATTACTCTTTTTGCTGTAGATGCATTTGCAGATATTCCTTTGGGTGAGGCAAAAAACAAAATGGCTCTTTCTGCCTATGCCGGATATTATAATTACAATTTCGGACCCAATTATGTAAGAAATCTGGGAACGATGAATATTGCAGCATCTGACCCTAATTTTATAGGGAATAAAGCCATCGCAGGACCGGGGAATCTGCAACCCACCATCGGGACAGGTAATATTATCTACGCACAGGCAGGTTTACTCTTACCAAGTCAGGCAGAAAAGCCAAAGATCAGAATACAGCCTTTTGCGGCATATACTCACAAAAACTTTGAGGCTTTTGATAAATCATCCTCCCAGTTTGATGTCGGTGCCAATTGGTTTATAGACGGACATCATGCGAAAATAACGACACAATATTCAACAAGACCGGTTTACACAAGTCCTACGGAAAGCCCATCTTCAAAAGGAGAATTCATTGTACAGTTTCAAATCTACCTTTAAAATTTGAACCATTAAGAATAGTAAAGAATTTAAGATAAGTTAAGCTCCATCAAAGATGGATAGCAAGAATACCACTGAATAAAATAGCTTTAGCTATCATCTCAAATTATTCTTATCAACTTAAAATCCCTTAATGGTTTAAAACAAATTAAATTCCTATTCCACTAACATCAAAAACTAATCAATATGAGCGAAAATCATCACGAAAGCTACGAAAATATGACCGACAGGCAGAAAAACCGCACCATCTGGAGCGTTATCACAGCCTCCTCCCTCGGTACACTGATAGAATGGTATGACTTTTACATCTTCGGAAGTCTTGCCATTGTCTTAGCGACCAAATTTTTCCCTGCAGTCAATCCTACAGCCGCATTCTTATCTACTCTTGCAACTTTTGCTGCCGGATTTGTAGTAAGACCTTTCGGGGCTTTATTTTTCGGGAGACTGGGAGATCTTATCGGAAGAAAATATACTTTCCTTGTGACACTGCTGATCATGGGTTTTTCCACTTTCCTGATAGGGTGTATTCCAAGTTATGAAACCATTGGGTTTCTGGCACCGGTCTTAGTTTTAATTTTAAGATTGCTTCAGGGGCTAGCTCTTGGAGGTGAATATGGAGGTGCTGCTACCTATGTTGCAGAATACGCTCAACCTCATCGAAGAGGTTACTGGACGTCATGGATCCAGACTACTGCAACAGCAGGACTTTTTATTTCATTAATTGTTATTCTGATCACCAAAACCACTCTTTCCGCAGAAGAATTTGACACCTGGGGATGGAGAGTTCCTTTCTGGATTTCCATTCTGATGGTAGCCGTATCTTACATCATCAGAAAGAATATGAAAGAGTCTCCGCTTTTTGCGAAAGCTAAAAGCGAGGGAAAAACGTCTAAAAATCCTTTAAAGGAAAGTTTCGGAAACAAATACAACTTCAAGTTTGTATTATTGGCTTTATTCGGAGCTGCGATGGGACAAGGTGTCATCTGGTATACAGGACAGTTCTATGCCATGAGTTTCCTTCAAAAGGTCATGAATGTAGAATCTGCTCAGGTAGATTCATTAATGGCTACCGCTTTATTCTTAGGAACACCTTTCTTTGTCTTTTTCGGATGGCTGTCTGATAAAATCGGAAGAAAAGCAGTGATGATGACTGGCATGCTGGTTGCCATTTTAGCGTACAGGCCTATTTATGACAGTATGTTCAAAAGTGTGAGCCTTGAGAATAAAACGGTTGCTTCCAATGGAATTACTGAAAAAAGAACAGCAAAAATCCATAACGATATTGCAACAGACAGCCTGGTTACTTTCCACAAGGAAACCCTTTATACAGACGGAACCCTGATTAAAAAAGACAGTATCGTTCACTGGTCGCCTTCAGGAGTTGTTATGAAAGACGGAAAAGCCGAAGAGCCTAAAGTTTCCCAAAGCTTACAATTAAGTGACAACACCAAATGGTACCTCGTCTTCCTTGTATTCATCCAGGTAATATTTGTAACCATGGTATACGGACCTATCGCAGCTTTCCTTGTTGAAATGTTCCCTGTGAGAATCCGATACACCTCAATGTCGCTACCTTACCATATCGGAAATGGAGTTTTCGGAGGCCTTCTTCCGGCAGTGGCAACTTATCTTGTAACCACCGGAAAAGAAGCAGGGCATGCAACATGGTATCTTGAAGGATTATGGTATCCTATCGGAGTGGCTACGGTATGTCTCATCATCGGATTGTTTTATCTTAAAAATAAGAACAATAATCTTCACGATTAAGTACTGAATCACTCAAATTTTTATTAATTTTAAAACTACTAAAATGAACGGACTAAAAAAAATATTAGGCATTCTCTGGATCACCATTGCTGTAATCGTAGGATATTTCGGAATTACCGTACTGGGAATCCCGAAAATAACTTCCGGAAAGCAGGAAGATCTGGTTTTTGGCATCATCATTCTTTTTGTGCTGATGCCGATTATCTCTGGCGGAATGGCAGTTTTTGGATATTATGCATTAAAAGGAGAATATTCTGACGACAAAATTTAAAGCAATATAAAAAACAGATAATTGATGGATGCCGCATTCATCAATTATCTTTTATCAAAGAATCATTTATGAAAAAAAGACACGAACAAAAACTTATCATACTGAGCATAGGACTTATGATTGCTTTCAGTATTCCTGTTTCACTGCTTTTCAATAGTGACAGGGAGGTTTTGGGCTATCCTATGATTCTTATTTATATGTTCGTGGTATGGATGATTTCCATTATCATTTCTTTGGTAATTGTAAAAAGGTATGATGAGTAGTTTCGCCTTATTTTTTGTGGTTTTGTTTTATCTGGCTCTTCTGTTCTTAGTTGCTTATTTAGCAGAGAAGAAAAGAAGTAAGATCTGGATCAACAACCCCTATATTTATGCTTTGTCTCTTGCCGTTTATTGTACTGCGTGGACGTATTATGGAAGCATAGGCGTTGCAGCAACAAGCGGATTAAATTACCTTCCGATCTACATTGGCCCTATTATGATTATTCCGGCATGGATCTATATCAACACCCGGATTGTAAGAATTTCAAGGGTCAACAAAATAAGCAGCCTTGCCGATTTTATCTCATTGAGATACGGGAACAGCAGAAGCCTGAGTGCTATTATCACGGTGGTTTGCCTGCTGGCCATTGTTCCTTATATCGGACTGCAGATCAAAGCTATTTCTGAAACCTTCCATCTGGTAACGGAAACTCCGATGTCTAACGATATCCTGACCGATAATGCAACTTTTGTGGTAGTTTTAATTGCTTTATTTTCATCTTATTACGGAACACGATATGTTGATGCTTCCGAAAAAAGACTGGGAATTATCTCTGCAATTGCATTGGAAAGTTTTTTAAAACTATTTTTTATCATCATTCTCGGAT
The DNA here is from genome assembly GCF_900636535.1 of Chryseobacterium gleum. Lineage (NCBI taxonomy): Bacteria > Pseudomonadati > Bacteroidota > Flavobacteriia > Flavobacteriales > Weeksellaceae > Chryseobacterium > Chryseobacterium gleum. The sequence continues at coordinate 96,572 of NZ_LR134289.1, read as the reverse complement.
TTTTTGTCATTTATTATGTCTTTGACGGGTTCTCAGACATTTATGAAAAAGCCAGCAAGTTTGCAGATTTTAAAGAAAAAAATACCTTTAACGGAATTGAAGGCGCTATGAACTGGATGGTTTTATGCATGATTTCCGCTACAGCCATATGCATTTTACCAAGACAGTTTCACACTGCGATTGTTGAAAACAGACAGGAAAAGCATATCAGAACAGCCATTTGGTTTTTCCCGCTTTATCTTTTGATCTTTACCGTATTTATTTTTCCCATTGCCTGGGGCGGCAGGTTGATTTTTGACGGACAAAAAGTAAATCCTGAGTTCTACTCTATTCTGATTCCACAGCATTTTGACAACACCTTAATCACGGTATTTGTATTTCTGGGAGGACTGAGTTCATGTATTTCCATGATTATTATTTCTGCTATTACTTTATCCATTATGCTTTCCAACAACCTCATCATTCCATACGGATTGCTGGGAAAACTAAAGTCTGAAAATGAGGAACAAAACACCAGAAGCATTACCAATATCAGGAAATTCAGCATTTTCGCTTTGATCATCATGGCTTTTGCTTTCTATAAATATTTCATTCTGAAAACTTCACTGGATTCAGTAGGATTAATCTCCTTTGTGGTCATTGCACAGCTGGCTCCGGCATTTTTCGGGGCTCTATTCTGGAGAAGAGGAAGTTATAAAGGCGCTGTTACAGGTCTTATAGCGGGATTAATAATCTGTTATTTCGGATTGATTATTCCTCAGTATTATTTTTCTTACAACCAGGAATTCAAAGGAGTGCTGAGAGATATGTATAATGCTTTCGGTTTTTTCACAATTCCTTATCTGGGAAGAATTCCGCAGATCTTCTTCTGGTCGATGCTTGTAAATACCGGCTTGTTTACTATTATTTCGGTAAGCTCAAAAGGAAATTACCGAGAAAGGAATTTTGCTGAACTCTACGTTGATATTGACAAATATATTCAGAATCATGAAAATGCTTTCATCTGGCGCGGAACAGCCTATATTTCGGATATCCGGAATATTCTTGAGCGTTTTTTAGGTAAAAATAAAACAGAACAGGCCTTAAGAATTTTTAATTTAAAATATAACATCGATTCCAATACGGAGACTGCTGATTCAAGGTTTATCAAATTCTCAGAAAACCTTTTAGCGGGCAGAATCGGGACTGCTTCCGCAAAAATATTGATTGAAGGTGTCACCAAAGAAGATAAAATATCCTTAAAAGAAGTACTGAATATCCTTGAAGAATCCAAAGAAAATATCAGCCTAAACAAGAAACTTACAGAACAGTCTGAAGAACTGCAGAAACTTTCTGATGACTTAAGAAATGCCAACGAAAGTCTTATTATCAAAGACCGCCAGAAAGATGATTTCCTGGATTCTGTTGCCCATGAGCTGAGAACTCCGATTACAGCCATCCGCTCTGCAGGAGAAATTTTAGCGGATGACGACGATATTCCTTTTGACATTAAACAGGAATTTTTAAACAACATCATTACAGAATCTGACAGATTAAGCGAAATTATCAACGATATACTTTACCTGGACAAACTGCAACATGGTGAAATCTCTTTACATATTCAGGAAAACAACATTCTTGAGACTTATAAAAAAGCATTAAATCCGCTTCTTCACCTGATACAGCAGAAAAACATTCATTTAAGCGAAGTAAATCTCCTGAATCAGTTTATATTTGAATATGATGAAGCGAGAATGATTCAATTGTTTCAGAATATCTGGGGAAATGCTTTAAAATTTACAGATGAACAAGGCACCATCCAGACCAAGTTATTTGAAAAAGATGAACAGCTCGTGATTACCATTTTCAATACCGGGAAACATATTCCCGAAGAGGATCTGGAAATGATTTTTGACAAGTTTTATCAGTCAAAGAATCAGAATATTTTAAAACCTACGGGAAGCGGACTGGGACTGGCCATTTCCAAAAAGATAGTACAGGCACTTGGAGGAAGTATAAAAGCAGAAAACAGCGGACTGGGCGTAACTTTCACCATAAGCATTCCCAAAAAAACTAAAAATGAGATTATAAATGAAGTTGAACACCATTAAAACCTTTTTATGAGAAAGATCATTATTGCGGATGACGAACACAAAATATTAATGTCGCTGGAATACAGCTTTAAGAAAAACGGATATGACGTTTATATTGCCAGAGACGGCACAGAAGTTCTCGACTTTTTGAAAACAATGGTTCCGGATGTCATTCTTCTTGATATTATGATGCCGAACCTTGATGGATACAGCACTTTGGATATTATCAGACAGGATGAAAAACTGAAAGGTACCAAAGTGATCTTTCTGAGCGCTAAAAATAATCCCAGGGACATTGAAAAAGGACTGGAAATGGGCGCAGATGCTTACGTCACAAAACCGTACTCCATCAAAAAACTGATGCAGCAGATTGAGGAGATGTTTTAGATTGCTTCGCCTCCGGCCGGCAATGACATAGCTTAACCAAACACAAGATTATTGACATGAAAACAGATACCTTATTTAAACAAAGCATAGAAAATAAAGAAGACTTCTGGAGAGAACAGGCAGGAAAAATACAATGGTTTGAATTTCCCCAACAGATCCTTTCAAAAGACGAAAATAATTACCCACAGTGGTTTTCTGATGGAAAACTTAACATGTGCTACTTATGTATCGATAAACATATTGAAGACGGATTTGGAGATCAGATTGCCATCGTTTATGATTCCCCTGTTACCAGCCAAAAGAAAACCTTCACTTTCAATCAGGCGAAAGAGGAAATTGCAAAGCTGGCTGGCGGATTGATTTCTTTAGGGCTAAAAAAAGGAGATACAGCCGTTATTTATATGCCCATGATTCCGCAGACGCTTTTTGCCATGCTGGCGTGTGCAAGAATCGGAGTCATTCATAATGTGGTTTTCGGAGGCTTTGCTCCCCACGAGCTTGTGGTAAGAATTGATGACTGCAAACCTAAAGTTTTAATCACTGCTACAGCCGGTGTGGAAATTGCCAAAAGAATTCCTTACCTGCCACTGGTAGAAAAAGCGATTGAGCTGGCTCAGGATAAAGTAGACAATATCGTTGTATACAATAGAAGATTAGTGGATAATCAGGATGAGATGTTTGACGGATTAATCGATTATGAAGAACTGGTAGAGAAATCAGCTCCGGCAGAATGTGTTTCTGTAGAATCTACCCATCCGCTTTACCTGCTTTACACTTCAGGTACTACAGGAAAGCCTAAAGGTATTGTTCGTGATACCGGAGGATATGCCACTGCATTGCAATTCTCAATGACCTATGTGTATGGTGTTGAGCCGGGAGAAACCTATTGGGCAGCTTCAGACTTTGGCTGGGCTGTAGGACACAGTTTTTCGGTGTACGGACCACTAATCAACAGGAATACGACGATTATTTTCGAAGGAAAGCCTGTCATGACTCCTGATGCCGGAACTTTCTGGAGAATTATCTCAGAATATAAAGTTTCGGTGATGTTTACGGCACCTACTGCGATCAGAGCTATAAAAAAAGAAGACCCGAACGGGGAACTGGTAAAAAAATACGATTTAACCCACTTCAGGAAACAGTTTCTTGCAGGCGAAAGATGTGATGTAGCCACTTTGGACTGGTTTGCAGAGCATATTGGTGTTCCGGCAATAGATCATTGGTGGCAGACAGAATCCGGATGGCCTATGCTTGGACTGCTGACTCATGATGAAAATTATCAGATCAAAAGGGCATCTGCCGGAAAACCTGTTCCCGGATATGATATTAAAATCTTTGATGAAAATGGCTTTGAACTGGATCCTCACCATGAAGGTTATCTAGTGATCAAGCTTCCTCTCCCACCCGGCGCCATGCTTGGAATCTGGAAAGACTATGACCGTTTTGAAAGCAGCTACCTTTCTCAGTACAAAGGATACTATTTCTCAGGAGACGGCGCCATACAGGATGAGGACGGCTATATTTTCATTACAGGACGAGTGGATGACGTAATCAACGTGGCAGGCCACAGACTTTCCACTTCTGAAATGGAAGAAATCGTTTCTTCACATCCGGACGTTGCCGAATGCGCTGTAGTAGGTATTGATGATGATTTAAAAGGGCAGGTTCCTTTTGCAACAGTAGTTCTAAAAAACGGCTCAGCTATTTCCGAAGAAGACATAGAGAGAGACATTATTCAGATGGTACGCAACAAAATCGGAGCGGTAGCTTTTCTTAAAAATGCCATGGTTGTCAAACGATTACCAAAAACCAGGTCAGGAAAGATTTTAAGAAAGCTGATCAGGACGTTACTGGATGGGAAAGATTTCCAGATTCCATCAACGATTGATGATGAAAAAATCATTGATGAAATTCAGGAAAAAATCAAAGAATATAGGGCTTAAACGGGAAATTAAACATAAATTTAAAATATAATAAATTCAAATTTCAAAAAACGAAAGGGATATGAGAAATTACTTGATAGAAGATTTACCACAATATTTTGAAGACTATAAAAAATCTATCAAAAACCCAAAAAAATTCTGGGATAAGGTAGCGGATCAGAATTTCGTGTGGTACCAGCGATGGAGCAAGGTTGTTAAGTACGATATGAATGAAGCCAAAATCACATGGTTTAAAAATGCAAAGCTCAACATTACCAAAAACTGTATCGACAGGCATCTGGCAATAAGAGGAGATAAAACGGCTATCATCTGGGAACCCAATGATCCTAAAGAAGAAGCACAACACATTTCTTACAACGAACTCTATACACGTGTCAATAAAACAGCCAATGTGCTTCGTGACATGGGTATTGAAAAAGGAGACAGAGTCTGCATTTACCTTCCCATGATCCCTGAGCTTGCCATTACCATGCTTGCCTGCGCCAAACTGGGTGCTGTACATTCTGTTATTTTTGCAGGATTCTCGGCTTCAGCAGTAGCTTCCAGAGTGAATGACTGTGAAGCGAAAATGGTCATTACTTCTGATGGAAGTTATAGAGGAAATAAAGTTCTTGATCTTAAAAGCATAGTAGATGATGCATTGGAAAAGACACCAACTGTTGAAAGTGTTCTTGTGGTAAAAAGAACCCACAATGAAATTAAGATGAAGGAAGGAAGAGATCATTGGATGGCTGATTTGTATGAAAAAGCATCTCCTGATTTCGTCACTGTAATCATGGATTCCGAAGATCCGCTCTTCATTCTATATACTTCCGGATCTACAGGAAAACCAAAAGGAATGCTTCATACCTGCGCCGGCTATATGGTGTACACTGCTTATACCTTTAAAAATGTATTCAATTATAAGGAAAATGATATTTATTGGTGTACTGCGGATATCGGATGGATTACCGGACATTCTTATATCCTTTACGGACCTTTATTGAATGGAGCAACAACAGTAATTTTCGAAGGCGTTCCTACTTATCCTGAACCGGATCGTTTCTGGGAAGTGATTGAAAAGCATAAGATCACTCAGTTTTATACCGCTCCTACCGCCATCCGTTCTTTAGCAAAAGAGAGTGCAGAATGGGTAGATAAGCATGACCTTAGTTCTCTTAAAGTAATCGGTTCTGTGGGTGAACCTATCAATGACGAGGCATGGCATTGGTTCAATGATCACGTCGGAAGAAAAAAATGCCCGATTGTAGACACCTGGTGGCAGACCGAAACAGGAGGAATTATGATTTCACCGCTTCCTTTTGTGACCCCCACCAAACCTACCTATGCTACCCTTCCATTACCAGGTATACAGCCTGTCCTGATGGATGATAAACGAAATGAAATTACAGGTAACCAGGTAACCGGAAATCTTTGCATCCGTTTTCCATGGCCGGGAATCGCAAGAACTATCTGGGGAGACCATCAAAGATATAAAGAAACGTACTTCACAGCCTTTCCGGGCAAATATTTTACCGGAGACGGTGCATTAAGAGATGAAGTTGGTTATTACAGAATTACAGGCCGTGTAGATGATGTGATCATTGTTTCAGGACACAACCTTGGGACTGCTCCTATTGAAGACAGCATCAACCAGCACCCTGCCGTTGCAGAATCCGCTATCGTAGGCTATCCTCACGATATCAAAGGAAATGCACTGTATGGATATGTAATGCTTAAAGAAACCGGGGAAAGCCGTGATAAGGAAAACCTGAAAAAAGAAATTAACCAGCTGATTTCAGATCAGATCGGCCCGATTGCCAAGCTGGACAAGATACAGTTTGTTTCCGGGCTTCCGAAAACGCGTTCCGGAAAGATTATGCGTAGGATTCTGAGAAAAATTGCAGAAGGTGATTTCAGTAATTTCGGAGATATCACTACTCTTTTGAATCCTGAAATTGTAGAGGAAATTAAAAACGAAAGAATTTAATTAATCATTATTTAACCAATAGTGGGCCCTGGGAGTTATTTCCGGGGCTTTTGTTTATGGATAAAATAAATTAAGCCAAACTACCTCGCTCTTCCCCTACCTCACATAAATATTGTAACTTAATAACGTAGATTTCATTATTTTTATACCATGAACACTCTGATTTATAGTACTGTAATTCACATGATCATATGGATAATCTTAATTATACAATAGAAATTACTTAAAATAAAACTTCATGATAATTAGGCTATTAACTAAACTGCGCTACTATATTTTTGAAAGAAAATCAAAATGGAATTATTTAATAATTATAATAATGATTTCTCCTATATTTATTTATATATATAATAAACAGTCTCCTGTTAAGGTTGGCAATTACACAATTGGGTATGCTACAAAGATGTATTGGGCCAATAATATCCTATAAGAGAATTAGATTTAATTACACTGTAAATGGGAAAAATTATAAAACTACAAATATTTATGCACAAGATCCTGAAGCGAAAATACCTGCAAGGTACTTGGTACAATTTTCTTTAGAAGATAATTCATTTTCTAACATTTACCCGAATATTCCGATTCCTGATAGTATACAAAAATCACCTCCGGAAGGTTGGAAAACACTTCCTGAATGGGCAAAAAAATAATTGGTAATGAAATGAAATTTATGTAGGACAATCACAACATTATCCAATCACTAAAATTAAACACCCGTTCAATAATTATTCTCAAACATTATCTACATCTATTAAAAACCAAATATTAATTAACAAATTTTATTGGATCAAATACAATGATAATCGGAAAATTATTAGTAACTTTAATGGTAACTTAAAACCAATTAACTATGTCAAATATATTAGCTGGACTATTTGAGCATCACAGCGACTACAAAAAATTAGAGGGTGATCTGGAAAATTCAGGATTTGGAAATGAAGATTACATTATATACCTTAATAGTGATTCTAATAATTCACAATACCTGGCAAGTGTTACGGTAAAAGATAATACACAGATTGACCTTGCACGGAATGTATTTATTCAGAATGCGGCCCTGAAATCATACTTATTTGAAAATATGAGCATCAGTGAGACAAATTATGATACGATCAAAAAATATATTGACGCAAGAAACAGAGCAGAAATTCATAACAGTCCTGACATTAAGATTAAAACATCAAGCGATGGGATGAATTCTGAAGTAAAATTCTAATCATATAAAAACTTGATAACCGGAGATCCGCAGTGTATGCTGCGGATCTTTTATGTTTGAAAAAAGTAAAAAAATTCGTATTTTCGTCTAATTATAGGCATGTGCACAAATGAGTTACGATTTAGAACAAGAGAATAAGGAAATCCTTGCAAGATATAAGGATCTGATTTCTAACACATACAGAACGTTGGATGAGGAAAATAATAAGCTCATCCGAAAGGCATTCGATATCGCTCTGGACGCTCACAAGGATCAAAGGAGAAAATCCGGGGAACCTTACATCTACCACCCTATTGCTGTTGCTAAAATTGTAGCGACAGAAATTGGTCTGGGTGCAACTTCTATTGCTTGTGCCCTTTTGCATGACGTGATTGAAGACTCTGATTATACCTACGAAGATCTGAAGAAGATCTTTGGAGAAAAGATTGCCAATATCGTGAATGGACTTACCAAGATTTCCATCATGAACCATCAGAATATTTCTGTGCAGTCTGAAAACTACAGAAAACTGTTATTGACCTTATCCGAAGACTTCAGGGTGATTCTGATTAAAATTGCAGACCGCCTCCACAATATGCGGACTCTGGAGAGTATGGCCCCGGACAAACAGAAAAAAATCGCTTCTGAAACGGTTTATATCTATGCTCCGATGGCTCACCGTCTTGGTTTGTATAACATCAAATCTGAGCTGGAAGATCTTTCTTTAAAATATAACAATCCTGAAGTATATAACGAAATCACGGAAAAATTGGAATTAGCCAAAGAAAGCCGTGAAAGATATATCGAAGAGTTCAAAAAAGAAGTATCCGAAAGATTACATGAAGAAGGTTTGAACTTTAAAATCAAAGGCCGCGCAAAAGCCATTTCCTCTATTTACAGGAAAATGCTGAAGCAGGGAGTCTCCTTTGAAGAAGTTTTTGACAATTATGCCATCAGAATTATTTATAAATCGGATGCAAAAAATGAAAAATTCCTTGCCTGGAAGATCTACTCCATCGTTACAGATGTATACCACAGTAACCCTTCCAGAATGCGTGACTGGATTACACAGCCCCGCTCCACTGGATATGAAAGTTTACATTTAACGGTTTTAGGTCCAGATAAAAAATGGATTGAAGTACAGATCCGTTCTGAAAGAATGGATGAAATTGCTGAAAAAGGAGTTGCCGCACACTATAAATACAAAGAAGGTTACAAACAGAGTTCCGATGACAGAAACTTTGAAAAATGGGTAACCGAGATCCGTGAAGTATTGGAGCAACAGCAAAATCTTTCCACTTCCGAACTTTTGGATAATATTAAGCTTAACTTATATTCCAAAGAGGTATTTGTCTTTACACCAAAAGGAGAGATTAAAATTCTTCCTACCAATGCTACAGCTCTGGATTTTGCCTTCTCTGTTCACTCCGATCTGGGAATGAAATGTTTAGGAGCTAAAATCAATGGTAAGCTGGTGCCTATTTCCTATATCCTTCAAAACGGAGATCAGGTAGATATCCTTTCCTCTCAGAATCAGAAACCAAAATCTGACTGGCTGGAATTTGTGGTGACCTCAAAAGCAAAATCCAAAATCAAGAGTTACCTGAATTCTCAGAAAAATCAGCTTGTAGAAGAAGGAAAAGAAATCCTGCAGCGAAAGCTCCGTCATGCGAAAATCAATTTCAATGATGAAGAAATTAACAAGCTGCAAAAGTTCTTCAATTTAAAATCATCTCAGGAACTGTTCCTTAAATTCCAAAGCAATGAGCTGGATGTCAGCAGCCTGAGAAAATATATAGAAAGTAAAAACGTATTCAATAATTTACTTTCAAGATTCAGAAAATCACCTAATAAAAGCCACCATTTCGAGGAACCGAAAGAGGAAAACCTTGATATGATTGTCTTTGGGAAGGATGAAGAGAAGCTTAACTACAGCTACGCAAAATGCTGTACCGTAATTCCGGGAGATAAAATTTTCGGATTTATCACCATTTCAGATGGAATTAAGGTACACAGTGACAACTGCCCGAATGCTATTAATCTTAGAGCTCAGTACGACTACCGTGTAATTCCTGCTAAATGGGTGAATGCGGAAAGCTTCAAAAACAGGGTGAAAATTGAGATTGAAGGTCTGGACAGAATGGGGATGATTAATGATATCACAACGGTCATCAGCGGAAGCATGGGAATGGATATGAAAAGTATGTCCATTGAATCCAATAACGGTGTTTTCACAGGAAATATCAATCTGGAAGTCAAAAATAAAGGTCAGCTCGAAGAGACCTTTAGAAAACTTAAAAGTATTAATGGTGTTTCCAGAGTGAGACGACTACAATCATAACATGAATTTATCTCTTTACTTTAAAAAATTTTTCAACAACAGTCAGTCATCAGGAATTATTCTTATTTTCTGTGTACTTATTTCATTGTTTATTGCCAACTCCTCTGCTGCAGAAAATTTTCAGCAATTTTTAGACAAAGAAGTGGGCACCCATCTTTTCGGGCTTAAATATCCTGTCAGCATCTGGATCAATGACGGATTAATGGCTATATTCTTCCTTCTGGTAGGCCTTGAAATAAAACGGGAACTTATAGAAGGAGAACTTTCATCCTTTAAAAATGCCTCCCTGCCCATTTTTGCAGCAGTAGGCGGAATGCTTGTCCCGGCGGTAATTTACAGCATTTTCAATACCGGAACAGAATACAGCAACGGCTGGGGAATTCCTATGGCAACAGATATTGCTTTCTCTTTGGCGATCATTTCAATGCTGGGTAAAAAGATTCCGAATTCTATCAAAATATTTTTGGCAGCACTGGCTATTGTAGATGATCTGGGAGCTATTCTCGTGATTGCCATTTTCTATACTGAGCAGATTCACTGGAGTTATCTTCTGTTATCTTTTGGAGTAACGGCCTTACTTTTTATCTTAAACTTTTTAAAAGTAACCAGAATTATATTTTATATCATTCCGGGACTGTTTTTATGGTACTTCCTCCATCATTCCGGAATTCACGCCACTATAGCAGGTGTTTTACTTGCATTTTCAATTCCTACCAATGCTTCCAACGTAGAAATATCACCTTTGGAAAAACTGGAGCATCAGCTCCATATTCCGGTAAGTTTTCTGATTATGCCGATATTTGCACTAACAAATACCAATATCACTTTTTCCAACGAAATGGTGACGGGAGTTACAAGTACATTAGGATTGGGAATTATCTGCGGGCTGGTATTGGGCAAACTTCTTGGCATCAATTTATTCTCATTGATTGCCATCAGATTAAAGCTTAGTTCCCTACCCCAGAACAGCAATTGGCTGCAGATGATTGGTGTAGGTCTGCTGGCTGGTATTGGATTTACAATGTCTATTTTTATTGCATTGCTCTCCTTCAAAGAAGAGATACCAATTCAGGACGAAGCTAAGTTTGCCATTCTGATTGCTTCCTTTATTGCTGCAATTGCCGGATTTACCATCCTGAGCATAAGTTCAAAAGAAAATCCTGAACTGGAGGAAAATTAATCTTTCTTCCGGTTCTCCAGCTTTCTTTTATGTTCCTCATCACCATCAAAATCCGGCTCAGTAACCTGTGCATGATATTCTGAGGCTTCTTTGCGGATTTCATCTGACAGCAGCTTTTCTATTCTGAGTTTTCTGATTGCCATATTCAGCTCATTCCCGAATAAAAGAAGATACACATTTACATTCACCCATACCATCAGCAGGATCATACTTCCTATGGATCCGTAAAGAACGTTATACCGTGCAATATCCTTTACATAAATGGCAAAAATATAAGTTGTTACCACAAACAGTACAGTAGTCAGGATAGCTCCCGGAACCGCCTGACGGAATCTTGTGATTTTCACTGTTCCCAGCCAGTAAAATAATGTCAGAAGTATAAAGTAAAAAAGCGGGAAAGAAACGAAACCAATAATCTTGGAAAGGTTATCTACTAGCCAGGTGATTTCATAAGCCGGCGTAAAAGGCCGCATAACAACCTCCGCATAGTAAACACCAAAGAGGGCTAGAAACACGATGGTAATAAAGCCAATTGTAATAAAAAAGGAAAGAATGAATTCTTTTACATCGCTCAGCTTTTCATCCGAATTTTCATTGAAACCATTAATCAGGGAAAAAGTTCCGTTGGTTGCAAAAAGCAAAGCCAGCAAAATGGTCAGATTACTGATCCCTTTCATATTGGGAACAATATTGGCCTCAATATATCCTCGTATATCCCCTTCCATATTAGAAGGAAAAACATTGTGCATCAATACTTCAAAAATATAAAACTGCAGCTTGGCATAATGCGGCATATAAGGCAAAACCGAAAGCAGGAAGAGAATAAACGGAAACAGACTTATCGTAAAGCTCCAAGAAATAGCAGCTGCTTTTCTTCCTATTTTCCCTTTAAAAATTCCGGAGATATAAATCTGAAACATCTGCCAAAGCGATATTCCCAAAACAGGAATATGGATGCTGTCGAAAAACTCTTGAATCTTTAAAATAAATTTAGGAACCTTTACACTCATCGATCTGTTTGTCTTTGATACAAAGGTAGGGGAATTAAATTAAATGGGAAAAGATAGAAGGTAATAGGTAGCAGGAATTAGGACTACAAAATTTAGAGTTCAAAGTTTAAGGTTTAGAGTTTAAAGCTATGAGTTAATCAGTAACAAAAACAAAACCGAATCACGCAACTCGCAACCCGTAACCCCACAACAAAACAATCAACAACTTTGATCTTCCCCTCCTAAAGCCCTATCTTTGCAGCCTGAAACATCTTACAATGCGAATCAGCCTACTTTGTATCGGTAAAACAGATGATAAGGAAATTACCTCTTTGATCAGTTATTACCTTAACCGCCTGCCCAAACACTGGAATTTTGAAATCATTGAAATTCCGGATGTAAAAAATGCTAAGAACCTGTCTCCCGACCTTCTTAAAAAAGAAGAAGCTAAATTATTTTTAAATCATATTGATAAAAACGATCTGGTTGTCATTCTTGATGAGAAAGGGAAACAGTTTACCAGCCGGGAATTTTCAGCAAAGATTGATGTATGGATGAATTCTTCAGTAAAAAAAGTACATATTCTGATTGGAGGTGCTTACGGCTTTTCTGAGGAAATCTACAGCAGAGCCAATGAAAAAATGTCTTTATCCAAAATGACTTTTACCCATCAGATGATCCGCCTGTTTATTGTGGAGCAGCTTTACCGTGCAGATCAGATTTTGCAGGGAAAACCTTATCATAACGATTAAAAGAAAACCCTTCCGGATTCAGGAAGGGTTCATATTTTTCAGATTTTGATTTCATTTACTTATCGGGATCTGTTATTTTAAGCTGAGCTGCCTCTTTGCTTCACCTATGACAAAAGCAACGGAATTGGCAATATTAAAACTCCTGATAAGTTTTGACATAGGAATGGTCAGATGATTATCAAAACGGTCCAGAACATCTTTACTCAGCCCTGCACTCTCCTTTCCGAAAACCAGCCAGTCCCCATCCTGGAAATCAGTTTCCAGATAGGATTTTTCAGCATGTGAGCTCATTAAAAAAACACGTGATCTATCAGGAACAGTTTCAATCCATTCTTCTATATCTGCATATTCTGAAACATCAAGATGTACCCAATAATCCAGACCGGAACGCTTCAGGTTTTTATCATTAATTACAAATCCAAATGGATGTACCAGGTGCAATCTGCTTTCAGTCCCCACACACAATCTTCCGATATTCCCTGTATTATTAGGTATTTCGGGTTCTACAAGAACAATATTCAACATCTTTCTATTCTTAATTCTTTTTTTAACAGTTACACCAGTTTGGTTTTAGTATGGATTAATTAAATGATTGGGAAGGATCAGTTTTCTGTTATTTTTTTGCACATTTAGCGTAAAAATCAGTCAGCACCGCTTTTTCATATCCCAAAGCAACTGCTTTGTCAAGATTTTCGCAGGCTTCTTTTGGCTTGGAAGTATCAAACAAAATCATAGCCTTGCTTACATAAGACTGCGAAAATTTCGGGTCTATAGAAATAGCTTTATTGGCATCGGCCAGCGCCTCCTTGTATTTTTTCATTTTAAAATAAACATCTGCCCGCCCGTTATATAGCAATGATTCCGGTTTTTCAGCAAGAAGCTGATTATAATCTTTTAAAGCTCCATCCAGATCACCATTATTTTTTTTCAGATTGGCAAGCCCTGTTTTTGCAAAAATATTGTCCGGAGCAAAAGTCAGAATCTGGTTAAGATCTTTAATCGCAAGATCTTCTTTTCCCTGGCTGTCGTAGATTTTGGAACGGGTAAGATATAAATCTACTGTTTCAGGATTTACTTTGAGTCCTTTCTCTATATATTCCAGGGCCTTCACTTTGTTTCCTTTCTGGCTGTAAAGTGATGACAGATTGACGTATACAGAAACTGCCAAAGGGTTTGCTTTCAGAGCAGAATCATAAGATTTAAAAGCCTGAGTGGTTTTCCCAAGCCTTCTCTGTGCTGTTCCCAGATAATCGTAATATTCTGATTGAAATTTTTGGATCTGTTCTTTCTCTGCCAGTTTTAAGTATTGCTCTTCGGCACACTTATAATCAGCTTTTTTAAAACATTCTTCCGCCAGTTTTTTATCCTGGGCATAGAAATTAAGAGAAAAACAGAGGGAAGTTACTAATAATAAAGTTTTTTTCATGAAGTTATAGTTTGTTTGTTGATCACTTTTTTGGCGAGTGCACCAAATATCACTCCCAATAAAGATCCAACAAACGCCCCCACCAAAATATCTATCGGGAAATGCACACCTAAATATATACGGCTGTAGGAAACTACCACAGCCCATACAAATATAGCATATGGAAACCATTTAAGCTTATTTTTTAATAAAATACTTAAAAAGGAAGCCAAAAAGAATGTATTGGAAGCATGGGCAGAATAAAAGCCATACTGTCCTCCGCATTTCACGATTCTCATGTGATGTTCCAGAGTGGGGTCATGACAAGGTCTGAGTCTTGCCACACCATATTTGAAGACACCGGCCAGCTGGTCAGAAACCGTTGCGCCAATTGCCAGAAATATAAGGATAAAAACTAACGATCTTAGTTTATAGTTTTTGTATAAAAAATAAAGAAATATAATATAAAGGGGCACCCAGATCCAGGTACTTGAAATCAGCATCCAAAACTGGTCAAAAGATGAATTGCCCAAATTATTAAGGTAGAGAAATACCTTTTTATCTTCCTGAATGATTTCCTCCATCGTTATCTGCTTACAGGTCCTTCGTAAGTCTCATCATCTGCAGGTTTTGGTTTTGGAGGCTCATTAGAAGCAACAGAAGAGGGCTCCGTAAGAATATCTTTTTTGATATCATTCACAGGATTGAAATCTTTGGCAGCATCTTTCACCTTCTCAATTTCACGCTTGATTTCAGAAACAGGATTATCTGTTTCCTTCATGATTTCAGTTTTGATATCTTCTACCGCTCCACGCATTTTTCTAACGCCTGCACCTAAGTCACGCGCAATCTGAGGCAGTTTATCCGGACCGAATAATACAACGATTGCAATGGCAATGAGTGCCATTTCTCCAATGCTTAATTCCATGCGGTAAAATTACGAAAGATTATTCCATTTACAGACTGTAAACTAAAAATTTAAACAAATTTTAAGATTTTATATCAGGGTTCAATGTTTAAGGTTTAAAGTTGCTGACTGTATTTTACGGGTTACGGTTTGCGTGATCCGGGTTTGTTTTGTTGCTGGCTGACTGATAACCTTAAACGCTAGCCTTGAACTTTAAACCTTAAACCTTAAACCTTAAACCTTGAACTTTAAGCTCCCTACCCTCTAATTCCTGCTATCTGCCACCTATAAATTAACAAATATTTAATTCAAAACAATGAGAATTAAATAATAATTCTGTATATTTATAACACACAAACCAATAAATATTAATTATGAAAAAACTAGTGACTACTTTTAAAGTTTTCGCCGTCTTATCGGTATTAACTCTCAACAGCTGCCGGAATGAAAGCAGTGAAATGAACCAGCAGGAAACAGTTCAGTCAAAGGTAACTGTTGCTGATCTGAAGAAGGAGATTACTTCTCTTCCATCTCAAATTGTCCCAGAAGCAGTTCAGCACCAACTGGATGAATCCGGAAAAAATCTTGAAGCCTATCTGAAAAATGATTTACAGATTACAGGAGTACATGTATTGGGTAAAATTTCATCACAGCAAGGTGTTGAGCTTTCCAAAAAACTGATCACAGATAAAGACCAGTTTATTGCATCAGGAAACATCATGGATCCTTCTTCTGTAAAAATCGGGAAAATCGGAGATCTGTACGAGGGAGAAAATCTGACAACAGCACAACAGGGATTAAATGAAGCAATCACAGAAGAGCTAAAAGCCGGAATCAATGTTATGGAAATAACATGGAACAGTAAAAGCGGGAAATTTACCACATTATGCTTTTATGGTGATTCAGGTATTGTCTGGGATAATATTTTCGGAGGTCTTGTTATGATGGATACGCGTGGACATTCAGAAGCATCTGATGAAGTTTCTAAAGTAGCTTCCAAATGGTATAAACAGTGGTGGACCGCTAACTGGTTATGGGGATCTAAGAGAGGTGAAGCCGGATACCAGATTACCATTTATTATTCCGGTTCTACAGTGTCCAATGCAGATGTAAGTGATTGGGGTTATATCAGCTTAGGAAAAGCGAAAAGCGAGAGTAAAATTACAAAAAGGACAGGTGCTTACGGGCAATGCCGTTATGCATTGGGACTTTGTACTCCTACAGGTTCTTTAAGCTTTAATTCCACTAATTTTTCTGTATCATTCTCCGGATTGGGCAGCAATATAGTAAGTAACGGGACAAAATCCCTTTATCCATAATTCTCATAAAAATCTGATTAATAAAACCGGGAAGCCTTTACAAGCTTCCCGGTTTTTTATAGGTTATATTTTCTGATACTACCATATTCTAACTTTTGATTTCAGGGCTTCTATTGCATTTTCCTTTAATCCGAAAGTATTAAACAGTATTTCATACAACTGAATATCATTTTCTATCGTTACAGACTCTTTCGCACCATCATCAGACCTGATGTTCAGGATGTGATCCGTATAAGTATAACGGGCATTCTCATCTACTTTTGAGAGGATCAGCTTATTCTTAAAATGCGAATCCGGATGTGTAGACAGGTACCAATTTGAAATCTCAAGATCAATAAGCTCTACATGCTCAGGGATGAAGCGATATACCGGAAGCCATTGCTCTTTCCACATCCAAAGGATATATGTATTTTCTCTGTGCGAAACTTTAAATATTCCGTTGGGTGTCTGCTGCTGATCTTCTTCATTTAAAAGTATTGGAGAAGTAAGTGTAGCAGTTCCAAATCCACAGTCTACAACATACTTTTTATCTTCAAAATCAACAATAAGCAGCAAATGTGTCTGTGCAGCAACACTGTCTTCTTGTCTTCCCCATACTACCCTTCCCAGCTGAAGCTTTACATTAAATCCTAAATATTTTAAAACTTCACTTAAAAGCAGGTTTTGTTCATAACAATATCCTCCTCTTGATTCAACAACCAGTTTTTTAAAGACATCATCTGCATTCAAAGAAGGTACTTTCTCTGTATAAGGGTCTATATTTTCAAACGGGATATGTTTGGGATGAAGCTGATGAATTTTCTTCAATGTTTCCATATTCATTTCCGGAATACCGGAGAAATGAATCCGTTCGAGATACTTTTCAAGATCTGATGCATTCATAATTTTGTTTTTCCTGTTACAAAATTGAGTAAAACTACTTCAGTAAAGTTATCGAATAGATTAAACCCAAAGCTATAAATATATTCAGAATAGAACAGATCTATTATTTCTGAAAGTCTTTTTCGGAGGTTACATCAACCAGATCTTTTCTTTTTTTCTGAAAAGCAGAATAAGTAATCACAACGCTGAGAGCCATTAAAATAAATGCAAGGAAAAACGGCGCTCCCGAAAACTTGAATGGTGCTTCATCATGGGTAAAAAAGTAAAATAAATTCGTCATCATCGGAGGTCCTATAATGGATGTGGCACTCATTAAACTCGTTAATGCTCCCTGAAGTTCACCCTGTTCGTTGGAAGGAACACTTTTCGTGATTACAGACTGTAAAGCCGGTCCGCAGATTCCTCCCAGGCAATACGGAATCAGAAATACAAACATCATCCAGCCTTCTGATGCAAAGGCAAATAACAGCATTCCTACTGCATAGAAAGCCAATCCGTAATAGATACTTTTCTGCTCTCCGAGTCTTGGAGTTGTCCATCTGATAAGACCACCCTGTACAAGTCCTACCAATAAACCCACTACTCCTAACGAAATCCCTACCATTCTTTCTGTCCAGCTGAATTTATACATGGTAAAGAAACTCCAGTTGCTCTGTACTGCATGTCCAGCAATATAAATTAAGATCAGTGAAACAATCAGCCCGGAAATTTCAGGATGTTTCCCTAAAAACTTAAATGAGCCTATAGGATTCGCACGCTTCCAGTCGAACTCTCTTCTTTTATCTTTATCCAGACTTTCAGGAAGGATAAAATAACCATAAAGGAAATTAAGCAGACACAAACCTGCTGCGGCATAGAAAGGTACTCTGGCACCGTAATGCCCGAGAACTCCACCCAGAACAGGTCCTATGATAAAACCTAAGCCAAAAGCAGCTCCTATCAGTCCGAAATTTTTAGCTCTGTCTTCATCCGTAGAAATATCTGCAATGTAAGCACTGGCGGTGGTTACACTTGCACCGGTAATTCCGGCAATAATTCTTCCCATAAACAGCCACCAGATCGTAGGCGCTAATGCAAGGAAAATATAATCTACGGCAAATCCGAAAAGGGAAATCAGGATAATGGGTCTTCGCCCGTATTTATCACTCAAATTACCGACTAAAGGCGAAAATATAAATTGTGTAAATGCATAGGCAAATCCAAGCCAGCCGCCATATTTTGCGGCTTCACTGATATCTGCATGAATGAGTTCTTCAATTAATTTAGGAACAACAGGAATGATGATTCCCCAGCCTGTAATATCAATCAGTAAAGTAATAAATATGAAGCCTATAGCTGCTTTTTTCTTTGAATTTTCCATGATGGTGCAAAATTAATCAAATCTGAAAAATAATGATTCTAAATTATGAGCAGCATATATAAATACTAAAAAATCAAATACATAAAATAATGACAAATAATGCATTACATTTAAAAAAGCTTTGTATTTTTTATATTTTCTTTTAACTGAGTCGTCCTAAAATAGGTTGACATAAATTAAACAATATTTAATCCGGAGAGATATTTTATTTCTTCGGATTTTTTATGCACTTTATCTGGAGTTTGCATATTAAGGCTTAGATGTGGTCTTTTAGTATTATAAAGATAAATACTTTCTTTTACTAATGAGTTTAGATCTTGCATATTCTTTGTTTTATAAAAAAGGAATTCTTGTTTCAATATTCCATTCACCCTTTCTGCCAGTGCATTTTGATAGCAATCATAACCATCAGTCATTGACGGTTTGATTTCATTCTTATTAAGTATTTTCTGGTAATAACCAGAGCAATATTGCAAACCTCTATCTGAATGATGAATTAATGGGCCACTTGAACCTCTATTTTTTATTGCCATTTTTAAAGCTTTCGCAACATTTTCAGTGTTCATATTTGAACTTAATGAATATCCCATGATCTTTCTACTATAGGCATCTGTTACCAAAGATAAATAACATGTAGATTCTTTGGTTTTAAGATAAGTTATATCGCTTACAAACACCTGTTCCGCTTTTTCTACTCTCAAATCCTTCAACAGATTGGGATGCTTTCTAAGCCAATGCTTTGAAAATGTTGTTTTAATATATTTCTTTTGTCTACGGATTAGCATATTCTCTCTTTTTAAGTAGGCAAATAAAGCATCTCTTCCCAATTTGACATCTTCCTGTATGAGCTGTTCTTTAAGAAGATGATAAAGTTTTCTTGTTCCTAATTTAGGTAACTTCATTCGTATTTCCTGAACCAGAAATTTTACCTTCAGTAATTGGTTTTCCCGGATTAAAATCCTTTGCTTAGCTTGATAAATAGCCTGACGGCTTATCCCAAACAATCTACACAGTCTTGATATACTTATTCCTTGTCTGTGGAGTTGGAAGATTGTTGGGAGGAAAACTTTTTTCTGATTTGAGTCCCATATTGTTTATCTGAGATATCAATCATCGTATTAAGAACCTTGGTTTTTAGCTTTTCATCAGCTAGTTCTTTTTCTAAACGTTTAATTTTTTGAGCTGGTGTTTCTTTGGAATTAGGCATAGTATGAAGTTTAGGTTTACTCCACTCTAAGTTACCATATCTTCGCAACCAAACCAAAACAGTACTTCTTCCCTGGATACCATACTCTTTTTGAGCCTGCTTGTAAGTGTAATCGCCGTTTTCTACTTGAGAAACTATTCTTAATTTAAAGGCTATACTGTAGTCTCTTTGTGTGCGCTTTTCTCTTTTTAATACTTGATCTTTCATAAATAAGTCGATTAATTGTCAACTTATTTCAGGACGGGACAAACATAAAGAAAAAGGCCGTTTCTTTCGAAACGGCCTTTACTAATTTATTGTAGTTTGTATTACTTTGAAACCAATTCTTCTTTTGCAGAAGTGGATTTTCCATGTACCTCTTCTTCTTTTCCTGTTTTAAGGAAGTCGTAAGCAATTGCAGATGCAACAAAGATGGATGAATAAGTACCGAAACCGATACCGATTAACATCGCAAACATGAATCCTCTCAGGTTATCACCACCGAAAATGAAGATCGCAAGGATAACCAGAATCGTAGTGAATGAGGTGTTGAATGTTCTACCCAATGTACTTGAAATAGAGTCATCAAACAGACCTGCCAATGTTAAAGATTTTTTCTCTCTCAGGTATTCTCTGATTCTGTCGAAGATAATTACCGTATCGTTAATAGAGTAACCCAATACTGTAAGGATTGCAGCAATGAAATCCTGGTTGATCTCCATGTTGAAAGGCATATACTTGTGAAGCAATGAATATGCTCCTAAGATAATTACCGCATCGTGGAACAGAGCTGCAACCGCTCCAAGAGAGAACTGCCATTTTCTGAATCTTACAAGGATATAGATGAAGATCATAGCTAATGCAGCCAATACCGCATAAATACCGTGAGTCTGGATATCATCAGCCACTGAAGGTCCTACTTTCTCAGAAGAAATAATTCCTGCGTGGTCTTTATCAGCAGATTTGAAATCTTTCAATGTTGTTCCTGCCGGTAACTGTGACTTTAATCCTTCAAATAATTTTTGCTCGATAATCTGGTCAGCTTTTAAAGATTCATCCTGGATAAGGTAATCCGTAGAGATCTTTAATTGTTTGTTGTTTCCGAAAGTCTTAGCTTCTACTGAAGAGTTTTTACCATCTTCAGTTTTGAATAATGCCACTAATTTTTCTTCAACATCTTCAGCTTTCACATCTTTATCAAATCTTACCACATAGTTTCTACCTCCTGTAAAGTCGATACCGTATTTGAAACCGTGCGTTGCAATTGAAATGATACAAACGATCGTAAGTACTGCAGAAATGATGTAGGCATATTTTCTCTTTCCAATGAAATCGATCCATGTATTTCTGAACAGGTTCTTCGTAGCCGGAGTCCATACAGAAAGACCTTTTCCTTTATTCAATCTTGAGAAGATCATTACTCGTGAAAGCAATACAGATGTAAATAAGGTCATTGCGATACCAATCATCAGCGTCAATGCAAAACCTTTGATAGGTCCTGTTCCGAAGAAGAACAATACAACTGCCGTAAGGAAAGTCGTGGTGTGACCGTCAATAATCGCGTTCAATGCATGTTTGAAACCATCTTTGTAAGCTTCAAGAATACTTTTCCCGGCGAATAATTCTTCTTTTGTTCTTTCATAAATGATAACGTTCGTATCCACTGCAACTGCCATGGTAAGAACGATACCTGCGATACCTGGAAGCGTAAGCGTAAAGTCTCCCGAATCCATAATACCGAAAATATAGAATAAGTTAATCACCATTGCAATTACCGCATATACACCAGCTCCACCGTAGTAGAAAATGATATAAACAATGATAATAGCAAATGCGATGATGAACGACATTAAACCTGAATCAATAGCCTCCTGTCCTAAAGACGGACCTACAACCGTAGCCTGAACTACTTTTGCACCTGCAGGCAATTTACCGGCACCCAACACGTCTACAAGCTCCTTAGCTTCTTCCTGAGAGAAGTTACCGGAAATCTGTGTTCTACCGTTAGGAATAGCGCCAACAACGTTCGGAGCGGTATATACTCTGTTATCAAGAGTTACTGCAACCGGTTTTCCAACGTTTTTCTCTGTTAATGTTTTCCACTCTTTTGCTCCTTTGGAATCCATCTGCATGTCTACTACTATTCTGCTTAGTTCATCATAACCGATGCTTGCAGTTTCAACAGCACCATCTACCGGAGCTTTTTGATTGATGTTACCTCTGATCGCATACAATACCAGGCTTTCAGTATCAGTAGCTTCAGGTTTGTAACCCCACATGAACTGTGTATATTTAATGTTAGCCGGACGTAAAGACTGAGCTACTTTGCTGTTCAGGATTTTGTTTACAACTGCAGTATCAGATAATTTTACATTAGCAACACCATTAGTTCTTAATTTGTCAAGCTGTAAAAGGTTCATGAAGTTCACATTCTTTGCAACTCCCATAGAATCTCCTTTTGCAGCAACCATAGTTGTCAAAGTCTGGAAATAAGGCGCAATTTCAGGAACCTGCTGTACTTCCCAGAACTGAAGTTTTGCAGAAGTCTGAAGCATTTTTTTCACTTTATCAATGTCCTTCATACCAGGCATTTCCACAGAAATTCTAGCGGTACCAGGTACTCTCTGAACGTTTGGCTGGATGGCTCCAAGCTTGTCAATTCTCGTTCTGATTACCTCAAAAGCTGTTCCTACAGATGCATCGATCTTTCTTTTAACAATGCTTTTTACCTGCTCGTCAGGAGTGTTATACTTCACCTCAGTAAGGGTTGTATTTCCGAAAATTTCCGGATCTGCCAGCTTAAGGTTTGCCCCTTTAGCTTTGTTTACTACATCGAACTGCTCGAAGAAGTTGTCGATGTAAGGTTTTGTAGAATTCTTCTGTGCTTCATCCGTTTTGTTTAAAGCCTCGATAAGAACAGGATTTGTAGAATAATTTGTTAAATCATTCACAAGATCTCTTTGGTTGATCTCCAAAAGAACGTTGATCCCCCCTTTCAGGTCAAGACCAAGTTTCATTTCCTTGTCTTTGGCTTTAGTGTAATAAAGTTTTGTGAATCCTAAATTCAAAGTATCCTTAGAAAGTCTTGCGATTTCTTTCTGATACTTCTCCGGATTGTCTCCTGCAATAGCAGTCGCCTGCTTTTCAATTTTGCTGGCGTACCATGTTGGTAATAGCTCGTTTAAGCAAATCAACCCTAGTACAATAGCGACAATTGTAATAAGTCCTTTTCCTTGCATTTTGTTATAACTACGTTAAATTAAGTCGGCAAATATAATGATTTTCTTGTATTTTATGAATTTTTAACAACAGAAATGGTTTATTTCCAGATATATTGGTATTGTGATTTCTATTTAAGATTTAACAATTTTTTCGTGCTATCATAGCGAAGTTTTCAAAATATATTGGTATAAAATTTTCATTCCATTTATCAACACACTAACTATCAAAATATTATGAAAAAATTACTTTTTTGCATCAGTATTTTTTCTTCCTTAATTGTTAATTCTCAAAGCATTAATTTGGAAGAATTTGTCACGGGGCTTACCAGTCCTGTAGAGATTACGAATGCCAATGACAGCCGTCTTTTTGTTGTACAGCAAAACGGGATCATTAAAATTATTCAACCTAACGGTACAATCAACTCCACCAATTTTCTGGATATTAGTTCAAAAATTATTTTTGGAGGCGAAAGAGGTCTTCTTGGCCTCGCATTTCATCCACAATACTCTGCCAACGGGTATTTTTTTGTGTATTATAACAATACAGCCGGAAATGTTACCGTCGCAAGATACAGCGTAAGTTCCACAGATCCGAATGTAGCTGATCCCGCTTCTGAAAAAATCCTTCTGAGCATTCCGAAACCTTTCGACAATCATAATGGAGGAAGTATTCATTTCGCTCCCGACGGAAAATTATGGATCATTACCGGAGACGGAGGAAGCGGCGGTGACCCGAATAATAATGCTCAAAACAAAAATTCACTGCTCGGAAAGATGCTGAGAATAGACGTAGATGCTGCCGGCCCATACAATATTCCGCCCGACAATCCTTTTGCAGGAGCCGGAGTGGATGGTGCTGATGAAATATGGGCTTACGGATTAAGAAATGCCTGGAAGTTTTCTTTTGATCTTACAACAGGAAATGCCATGATTGCAGATGTTGGGCAAGGAGCAATAGAAGAAATCAACAAAATACCTGTTATTCAAGGAGGCTTAAACTACGGCTGGCGCTGTTACGAAGGGAATAATGCTTACAACACAGCAGGATGTGCCGCACAGTCTACCATGACCTTCCCTGTTGCCGTATATGATCATTCCGGAGGGAAATGTTCTATCACAGGAGGATATGTCTACAGAGGCTCCCAATATCCGTCATTACAGGGTAAATATTTCTTTGCAGACTACTGCTCTACCCAGATTGGTATTCTGGACAGTAATAATGCCATCACATGGACGACACCTTATTCCGGGAATAACTTCTCTACTTTCGGGGAAGATTACCAGAAAGGGCTTTATGTAGCAGCTGTGAACAATGGAAAGATTTTTAAAATAACCACAGGTACTTTGGGAACTCAGGAAAATAATGCCTTTGGAAATATAAAAGTTTATCCTAATCCAGCTTCCAAAGAAGTTTTCATTGATGGAGTTAAAGATAAAAAAGCAACCCTAGAAATCATCAGTGCAGACGGAAGAAAAGTGATGGAAACGGATAAAGTCTCTAATGGCAAAGGAATTAATATTTCAGGAATTCCTGCCGGAGTGTATTATATTAATCTGAAATCCGTGGAACTGAAATCATATAGTCAGAAATTGATTATCAAATAGTAATAGCCGGTTTTAAGCGCAAACGAAACGCTAAGGTTTTTTACATTCTATGAAAAAGGATCGCAAAGGCGCTTCACTAAGCAAAAATATTGCTAGACAGAGTGGCTTTGCGAACAAAAAAATAAATCGGCATTATAAAATCTTTGCGAACCTTCCGTTTAATTATTTTTAAATAAAGGAGTTGTTTAAACTATCAAAAAATATTGAATATTTCTTAAACCATTAAGAAGAATTTAAGCAAGCATAGTTAAGATAATCTTAATACTCTAAACACCTTACTACAATCTTAATGTTTCAAAAAGTTTAAACAAGTTCAAAATAAGCCATAAGTCAATAAAAAAAGCGGTTCAGATCTGAACCGCTTTTGCTTATATTGTCATAGAGAAAATTCTCGTTTCCGGTTTATTTCTCATCATTCTCAGGTCAAAAACCATGGCTACATTCCTTGTGAATGCTCTTCCGGCTTCAGTAATTTTAACTTCAGTTCCGTTGATTTCAACCAGACCGTCATTTTCCATCTCTTTTAGCATTTCTAAAGCGTTTTCAAGCTCAGGGAAAGAGTTGTTTATATCAAAAGTGGTCTCAAGTTGGCACATCAGATTCAGAATATGTCTTCTTACCGTAAGATCTTCATCACTCAGTACGTGCCCTTTTACCACAGGAATCTCACCTTCTTCAACCATTTTCTGATATTCCTCAACTGTTTTTACATTCTGGGCAAACGCATACCAGGAATCTGAAATAGCAGACATACCAAGCCCAACCATCAGCTGGGTCTTGCTGGAAGTGTAGCCCATGAAATTTCTGTGAAGTTTCTTATGAATTAAAGACTGATAAAGATCATCATGCTCAAGAGAGAAGTGATCCATTCCAACCTCAATATATCCTAAATCCTGAAGCAGCTTTTTCCCGTCTTCATACAGACGGCGTTTTTCTTCACCACTTGGAAGGTCATTTTCATCAAAACCTCTCTGTCCGACTCCTTTTACCCATGGAACGTGTGCATAAGAATAAAATGCAAGTCTGTCCGGTTTCAGCTCCATTGTTTTTCTGATGGTATATTCCATCGCTTCCCAGTTCTGATGTGGCAATCCGAAAACCAGATCATGGCTGATTCCTCTGTACCCGATTTCCTTCGCCCATTCTGTAACATTTTTTACATTTTCAAAAGGCTGGATTCTGTTGATCGCTTTCTGAACTTTAGGATCATAATCCTGAACTCCGAAGCTCACTCTTCTGAAACCAAGGTCATATAAAGTCTGAAGATGTTCTTTCGTTGTATTGTTTGGATGCCCCTCAAAAGAAAACTCAGGATGCTCTGCAATATCTACTGTAGAAAAAATTCCCTCCAGTAATGTTCTTAAGTTCTCAGGAGAGAAAAATGTAGGAGTACCTCCTCCAAGGTGCAATTCTTTCAGTTTTGGTCTTTCACTGAAAAGATCAAGGTACAATTTCCACTCTTTTAAAACACTTTCAAGGTAAGGAACTTCAACACTGTGCTGTTTGGTAATACGTTTATGACATGCACAGAACGTACATAGCGCCTCACAGAAAGGCAAATGGATATAAATAGAAATTCCCTCCCCTGCATTGCTTTCATCAAAAGACCTGATTACGGTTTCCTTCCATCTTTCAGGCGAAAATGTTGATTCGTCCCAGTAAGGAACAGTAGGATAAGAAGTGTAACGCGGTCCGGGAATATTATACTTATCTATTAAAGAGTTCATTTTGAAAATTAAATTTTATAAGGCATGAAATTTAACATAATTAAATTCATCGTACAAAATTAACCATTAGTTATGAATTTTAACCTATGAATTATATTAGGTTCTATTTTATAATGAGTCTAAATACGTATGATCAGGCTTTTGGCTAATAGTGATATATTCTATTCCTGATATTTAAAATTTTAATTTCATCACCGCAATTTTATTATTTCCTGCAAGAACAACATTATTGCCATCAACCCATTGACAGACAAAGAATCCTTTTTCGTCAGAAATTTTCTTCCATGTTCTTCCAAAATCTGAAGAATAACTGACGTGCTTATCTCCTACCGCAAGAATCTCTTTTCCTTTTGATCCCGGTTTAATTTTCACACAAGTCGTATATCCTGCATTCTGCCCTGAGGCCTGAATCTGCCAGGTTTTACCACCATCGGTAGTCGTTGCGATATTATTGATATTAGCATCCTGTTTGGTATAATCTCCTCCAACAGCAATTCCAAACTTATCTTCATAAAAATCTATAGAATACATTCCTTGTGAAGATTCTCCCTGAACAAATGGAGTATTGAAAATTTCAAACTTTTCATTTTTCAGATCCATTCTTAAGATTCGGGAAGCTTTTCCTCCGGTTGCAATCCAAAGATATTTTTTAGAGGATGAAATATTGGTATTGCTGGCGGCAAAAGCAGCCTCACCCTCATTTAATTTTACATTATTCTTAAACATGCTCCATTTTCCGTCTTTGTACACAGCCAGCTTCAGCAGTTGATCTTTATCTGCATCGCTGAAGGTATAGGCAAGTTTATCATTTACGAAATGTAAAGCATCATAAAAAGCAGTTTTTGCTGTATCTTTAAAGACAACCTGTGAGGTCAGAGTTTTTTTATCAATGGCAAAAAATCTTCCCGGACTTTCAATATTGATCGTATAGAAAGAAGTTTTATTCTGACCTAATGTTCTGAACTGAAGTTTTTCTTCAGAAAGTTTTATCTGCTTCTGGTTTTTGTAATTTTTAAGATCTACAAAACCGAATTTGGAATCTGTACCGCTATACCATACTTTATTATCGTATAACTCAAGGGCTCTGATACTTATTTTATCATTAAGAATGGTTTCGAGGCTTTCCACCTGCTGGGAAAACGCTGCAAGTCCTGCAGACAGAAATAAAATGGTGAAAATCTTTTTCATAGTATAGTATTGTGACAAAAAAAAACCGCCGAAGCGGTTTATATAATTATTAATCCTGGTTCTGATATTTTTCAGGATTGTTAAGTTTACCATGTGATTTTCCATAAAGGAAGTATACCAAACCTCCCAGTACCAGCCATACAGCTGAAAGTTCCAATGCATGGGCACTCAGGTTAAAAATCAGATATAAATTGATAATTACTCCCAATGCTACTACAATTTTATAAGCAGGAACCTTGAAAGGTCTTATCAGATTAGGTTCTTTTTTTCTCATTACCCAAACGGCGATACAAACCAAAGTAAATGCAAACAGGGTCCCGAAGCTTGTCATATCTGCCAGTGTTGAAATCGGAGTAAATGCAGCAATAAATGCCACTACCAGTCCTAACAGAATGATTCCTTTATATGGAGTCTTTGTCTTTGGATGAAGCTGACCGAAGAATTGAGGAATCAAACCGTCTTTTGCCATACCGATAAAGATTCTGGACTGTCCCATCATCATTACCATTACTACGGAAATTAATCCTACCGTAGCAGCAATCGTTACGATATTACTTGCCCAGTGTTTTCCTGCAATTTCAAAAGCATAGGCCACAGGAGCTTTGATAGCGTCCGGATATTTACCTTCAGGGTTGAAGTCTGTATAATGCATCATCCCTGTTAATACAAGAGATACACAGATATATAAAGCGGTACAGATTAACAATGACGCAATGATAGCGAAAGGCACATCTTTTTTAGGATTAATAGCTTCTCCCGCCTGTGTGGAAACAGCATCAAAACCAATATAGGCAAAGAAAATAGCTGCAGCTCCGGAAATAATCCCTTTAATACCATATGCGGAGACCAGATCCCCTTCAGAGTTTTTGATTTTTACAGGATCCGGGATGAAAGGTTTCCAGTTTTTAACCCCATCTACAGCATTGTAAAGATCAGTATTAGAGAAAATAATATATACTCCTGCTATAATTACAAAAATAACAGCTGAAGTTTTCATTAAAACAATCAGGTTATTAGCTCCTGCAGCTTCTTTAGTTCCTTTTACCAATAATGCAGTAATTAAAAGAACCAGAATAAATGCGGGCAGGTTCATAGAAAATCCATCTCCTGTATAACTTGCAGGATCTGAAGTCAGATAGGCAGGGAGATGAATATTAAATATTTTCAAAAATTTATTAAAATATCCGGACCAGCTCACGGAAACTGCCATACTCGCCATAGCATATTCGAGGATGAGACACCAACCCATGGCCCAGGCAAAAATTTCTCCTACTGTTCCGTATGCATACGCATAAGCAGAACCTTCTACAGGAATGATGGATGCAAACTCTGCATAACATAATGCAGCAAAAACGCAGGCGATCCCTGCTATGATAAAGGAAATGGCAAGTGCTGGCCCTGCATGATAATAGGCTCCTGTTCCGGTAAGAACAAAGATTCCACCACCAATGATAGCACCTACTCCAATTGCTGTTAAACTCCACTTTCCAAGGACTTTCTTCAGCTCACTTTTCTTCATATCTGCCTCATAGGCACTTAGTGGCTTTTTAACCCAAATTTTCGACATGTTTTTTTATTTATTTAAGGATTTACGAAAATATAAAAAATTTAGAAACTCTCACGTTAATCGTTAAAATTTCATCATTTATTTTACATTAAAAACTTTAAAAACCTGACCAACACCTTATTCATACTATTTTATCTAGTGTTAAATTTTTCTTTATTTTTGATAACATGAATTTATATGATCTTTTCATAAAGCCTTATGAGAGCTATGATACCTTACAGATTATACTGGAAGCTTCAGGAGCTGTATTAGGAACCTTAAGCGTCTATTTTTCGATTAAAAAAAACATATGGGTATACCCCACCGGTATTGTTTCTACAATGATCTATGTGTATATTCTCTTCAACTTTGGTTTATTGGGAGACTGCCTGATCAATGTATATTATACCATCATGAGTATCTACGGGTGGATTTTATGGGCTAAAAATTCCGAAGATCATATTCATGTGGACGTTACCTGGGCTGCCGGAAAGGAATGGATCTATGCCAGCATTCTTTTTATATTGAGCCTCGCGCTTGTTACTCTTATTTATTATTATAAACCTTATATTGATAATCAGTTTTCTATGGAAGGAACCAGTCTTGGATTATATCATCTGGATTGGGCAAACTGGATGGATGTTTTCACCACTTCAATATTTTTAGTAGGAATGTGGTTTATGGCCAAACAGCGCATTGAGAGCTGGATTTTCTGGATTATCGGAGACCTTATTTGCATCCCTATGATGATTTTTAAGGGACTTGGAATCACTTCGGTTCAATATTTGGTATTTACTATAATGGCGATCTCAGGATACGTCAATTGGAAAAAAAGTTTTAAAGAAAAAAGTACAATAAAGTCATGAAAAATTTATTTAAAATAGCAGTCAGTATTTTTGCTATTGCCAGTTTAACATCTTGTTTAGCATATACCGACGGATACGGTAGCAATAATGGAGGTTATTATGGAGATCCCTATTATAACAACGGATATTACTATGCTCCTGCAGGATACTACGGAAGCGGTGGATACTGGGGCAACGACGGCTATTATTACAGAAACAACGTTAATTATTACTATGATAATGGCATCCCTTATTATTATGACAATTATAATAATTCCAGAAGAAAAGTCTATGTAGAAAGAAGGTCTGCTTCTTCAAGACCTCAGAACGGATTCCAGAATACCCGTACAACAAATAATAACGGTTCATACAATAATAACAGCGGAGGATTCAATAATAACAGAAACTCCAACAGCAACAGCGGATTCAGAAACCAGAACAGCGGTTATCAGAACAATCAGGGAAACCAGAATAATAGTGGGTTCAGAAACCAAAACAATGGGAATCAGAACAACCAGAACAACAACGGTTTCAGAAATTCCAATAGTAATAGCGGATTCAGAAATTCTGAAAGCAGCAGATCAGAATCTTCCGGTGGTGGATTCAGAAACAGCTCAGGCAGCCAAAGCACCAGCTCCAGCAGACAGCAGAGCGGCGGAGGCGGTTTTAGATAAAACGATTATAAATAAGAAAACGAACAGCTAACACTGTTCGTTTTTCATTTTAAATATGTTAATTTTGCTTCTTCATTTAACAAAAAAATATGGAATTTTATAAATATCAGGGAACAGGGAATGATTTTGTAATGGTAGACAACCGTGATCTGCAATTTACTAAGGATAAAGGTATTATTGAAAAACTATGTGACAGACGCTTCGGAATAGGTGCTGACGGTCTTATTCTCTTGGAAAACGATCCCAATTATGATTTTAAAATGGTATACTATAATTCTGACGGAGGTGAGAGTACCATGTGCGGGAACGGAGGAAGATGTCTTGTAGCTTTTGCTTTTTTCCTGGATATCTTTGAAGATAAATGCAGATTCATTGCGACGGACGGCGAACATGAAGCTGAAATTCATAACGGAATTATTAAATTAAAGATGATTAATGTAGACGCGGTATCCCATGACGGAAATGACTTCGTTCTGAATACCGGTTCACCCCATTATGTAAAATATGTTGAAAATCTGAAGGATTATCCTGTGTATGATGAAGGATATGGAATCAGAAATTCTGAAACTTATAAAGAAAAAGGAATCAATGTGAACTTTGTAGAAAAAATTTCAGATAATGAAATTTTTGTAAGAACCTATGAACGAGGCGTTGAGGACGAAACTTACAGTTGCGGGACAGGAGTTACGGCTTCTGCTTTAACTTTTCTGCAAAAACACAATCTAACCTCTGTAAAAGTTAAAACCTTAGGTGGAAATCTTAAGGTATATGCTGAAAAAAGCGGTGACTCATTCCGGAATATATGGCTGGAAGGTCCTGCAAAGCAGGTTTTTAGAGGTAAAACAGATCTTCTTTAAAAACAAAAACTTTTAATCAACATTAACAGGAATGAAAAAAGCTATTCTCATTATCATTCTGCTGGTTTTTATAGTGGCAGGATTTTTTGGTTTGAGATTTTATAATAAATATTTAGGAAATAACGTAGAAAAAGAAGGTTATGTGCTGATTCCTCACAGGGCAGGTTTTAAGCAGATCCTTGACTCTATTGCTCCTTATATGAAAGACAGGGAATCTTTTGAAGCAGTGGCTAAAGAAAAAGGTCTTGATACGAATTTTAAAGCAGGACGTTATCACATCCAAAGCGGAACAGGAAACAAAAACCTTGTCAATATGATTAAAGCAGGAAACCAGACAGCAAATTCTTACAGGATTGGTGATTTTGGGGATATGTATCAGATGATTGGTAAGGTTACCAAAAAAACAGAAATAGATTCATTACATTTTGTAACTGATCTGGATGCTGTTGCACAAGAGAAAGGATACAAAAATGCTGAGGATTTAAAAAAATATTTTTTCATTGATACGTATAATTTTTTCTGGACCGTAAGTCCGAGAGAATTTTTTGCCAAGTTTGAAGATCAGTATAATGATTTCTGGACGGCTGAAAGAAAAAATAAAGAACAGCAGTCCGGTCTCACAAGAGATCAGATATATGCTCTGGCCTCTATTGTCTATAAGGAATCGGGAGGAAAAAAAGATGAGATGAAAACGATTGCCGGATTGTATTTAAACCGTTACAGAAAAGGAATGAAACTTCAGTCTGATCCTACGGTAATTTATGCGATCAATAAACAGACTAATTTTAAAGAACCTATAAAAAGGGTATTATATAAGCATTTGTCTACACCATCACATTATAACACTTATGCCAATGCAGGGATTCCTCCGGGGCCAATCTGTGTAGTGGATAAAAACTCAATAGATGCTGTTTTAAATGCTGAAAATAACAATTATATATTTATGTGTGCCGATCCTTCAAGACCCGGATACCATAAGTTTACGGCAAGCGCTGAAGAGCATGCTGTAAATGCAAAGGCTTATCAGGACTGGCTCAATTCAAAAAATATAAAATAGGCTTAAAAAGCACCAAGAAACTTATACAGTTAGAAAACAATAAACGCGACCATAATATTTTGATGATCAAACAGATGTGAAATTCAAAATATTAAGGGTTATTCTTTCACGATCTTATACAAAAAAATAACCTATGAAGAATAAGACAGAAATTGTCACTATTTTCACCAGAAAAACTTTAGGACTTACGTTAGTACTTTCAGCGGCAGCATTAGCTTTTGCACAGGAGAAAGCTGGAGTTTCAGGGACTATTGTCAACAAAAAAAACCAACCGGTACCTTATGCCTCTGTGACTTTCAGTAATAAGACCAACAAAACATTAAGCGACGCTGTACTGACAGATGAAAAAGGACAGTATAAGATTCAGCTTATGCCCGGCGATTATGAAATTACAGTAGAAGCTATTGATTACAAGAAAAGTGTAGTCAGCAAAAATATTGCAGCAGCAGGTAATATCGGGGCTTTGTCTATTGAGGCTGAACCTACTTCTACTGTTGACGGTAAAACAAAAGAAATACAAGGCGTTGTGATTACTGCTTCAGCAGCAAAACCTTATAAAGTAGAGCTTGACAAAAAAACATATGACCCTTCACAGGATATTGTGAGTAAAGGAGGAACCCTTCAGGATGTTTTAACCAATGTTCCTTCAGTTTCTGTAGATACAGATGGAACGGTATCCATGAGAGGAAGTTCCAATGTAAAATTCCTGATCAATGGGAAGCCTTCTGCCCTGCTTGGGATTGACGATGGTGCAAATGCACTGCAAAGTATTCCTGCTGATCAGATTGATCGGATCGAGGTCATTACCAATCCTTCTTCTAAGTTTGAAGCCAGCGGAACTGCCGGTATTTTAAATATTATTTTAAAAAAGAATAAAAAGACTGGTTTTAACGGAAGTGTTACAGGAACGTTAGGATATCTCCCACAAACTTCTCTCAATACTAATCTAAGTTGGAGAAAGGGTAAATTCACATGGTTCCTAAACGGCGGCGGCGGATACAGAGAGTCCAAAAATACTAGTAGAAATGATGCATGGTTCAACAGCGGGATCAACAAAGAGACCCATAATGAATCCATCAGCAAAAATAAAAATGACAACTACAATGCTACCGGAGGTCTGACTTATGATATTTCTGATAAAACATCTGTAAACGCATCCGGTACCGTAAGAACCTTTGACAGCGACAACACAGGAAATATTAACTATTTTGACTATCCTTTCAGCGGAGGAAATATTTTCAGACAGAGAGCCAGTATTGGAACAGGAAATAATCTTGCTTTTCAGGGAGATTTTGGTTTAGACCATAAATTTGATGATAATGGCCAAAATTTATCTGTTTCACTAAGCTTACAGAGAAACCGTTCCAACAATGATAATGATATCAATGATACGACAAACGGTATTTTCCAGCTTCAGGACCTTGTCAATCAGAGTACACTTAATAAATCTATTATTGCTAAAGCCGACTACGAGCTTCCTATCGGGGAAAATTCCAAAATCGAAGCTGGTTACAGACTGGATCATAACGACAATGATTATAGTAATGTTGTGAGGCAAAGACCAGCATTAAATCCTGCATTGGTGTATCTTGATAAATACACCTACAATGCAAATTACAAAGAAATGTTTAATGCTTTTTATCTTCAGTTTAAAAGTAAAATAGGAAAGTTAGGCTATCAGATTGGGCTTAGAGACGAATTATCAAAAGTAGATGTTGATTATCTAAACCGTGAGGGTACTGCTGTAAATAAATCTAAAACTTACAACAACCTTTTCCCAAGTGTATTTTTAAGTTATGAAATTGCAAAGGACAATCAGTTTTTAGTGAACTATTCAAGAAGGATAGACCGACCTCGTTCTTTCTTTTTGATCCCGAATCCAAATTATAATGATAATCAGAATCTTTTTGACGGAAACATCGATCTGAATCCCTCTTATGTAGATTCTTATGAGATTGGCTACAGTATTTCTAAAAAGAATTTTACCATCAATCCTACAGTTTATTACAGGCATACCACTGATGATGTAAAAATGTTGGTATATGATGAAAATGTTGCCTATACTGATGCCAATGGAAATCCACAGACTTTGGTTGCTTTCCATACCAAGCCAATTAACTTAGGAACTGATGATCGCTACGGACTGGATCTAAACTTCAACTGGGATGCTACAAAATGGCTTAAATTCTTAGGAAATGTAGACTTATTCGGATATAAAACGACTGGAACTTATTTTGATCCTGAAATCATGGAAAAACCTGCACCTTTTGAAGGAAGTGGATTTTCCACAAGAGCAAGGCTTACTTCTACGTTCAAAATCGATAAAACTCTGAACTTCCAGCTTCAAGGGTTCTATAGAGGAGGACAAAAAACAGCAAGTATCGACAGAAGAGATATGTATGCACTTAATTTTGGTGCATCCAAAACAATATGGAATGGAAACGGAACCATCAGTTTTAATATCCAGGATATTTTCAATACAAGATCTATGAGGTCTACAGCATATGGTCCTAACTATACCAGAGATAGCTATATGCAGTGGCAGCCAAGACAATTTGCCCTGTCATTTACCTATAGATTTAAGCAAGGAGAAAAAATTGAACAGCCTAAAAAGAAAAAGGATATCAATTCCAACGCAACGGGCGACGACCAACAAGGCGGTCCAATGTAACAGAATATAATACAACTAAAAAATCCCGAAAATATTTTCGGGATTTTTTTATTAATGCACCTTTGCTTTTCAATGATGAAAATTGTAAACTAAAAATATAAATAACTGATAGTAAGGTTAAAAACTTTTATATTTACCTCGTAAAACATAGAAACATCTTTATAAACTAAAAATAACCTATGAACTTTTTTCAAAGAACTCTGTCAATAGCACTGCTCTTCCCTATCTTTATTTTAGCACAGACACCTGACAAACAAAAATTGAAAGAATACATTATTCCTGATAAAGGTGACACGATACGTTTTTATATTCATACTACAGATCATCTACCAAAGGAAAAAGTATTTATCTATCTGCAGGGAAGCGGTGATTTACCTATGGTAAATGGTGATGATACAGAACCCTGCTGTTATAATAACTATCCCAAAAAATTAATGGCAGAGTTTCCAAAGGATTATGCATTCGTTTATATACAGAAAATCGGACTGCCCTATTACTCAAAAACATTAAATAATTATATACCTTCCCCAACATTTACCCGAAGAAATAATGTGTCAGACAGAGCTGAAGTCGCCAATAAAGTTGTTAATTTCATAAAGAAAAAAACCTATCCCAATGCTAAAATAATTGCTGTTCTCGGCCATTCTGAAGGTAGTGATGTGGTAGCAAAACTGGCAACTCTCAATAAAAATATCACTCATATTTGTTTTTCAGCAGGGAATGCGACCCCTCAGATATTTAATGATATACTTTTTACGAGAAGACAAATGCAGGAAGGAAAATTAAGTGCCAGCCAGGCCCAGGATAAAATTGATGAACTGATGAAGGGATATAATAAGGTTTATCAGGCTCCTGATTCAGTAAAAGATTATTTTAATGGTGATACCTACAAATGGAATGTTGCTATAAACGAACCTCCTGTAGAAAATCTTCTGAAATTAAAAATTCCCATCTTCATCACCATCGGAAGCCATGATGATAAGGTACCCGTAGAAACCAGCGACTTAATTACCGCAGAATTTATCTGTCATAGAAAAACGAACCTGAAAAGCAAAGTTTATCTGAACTGCAATCATAATTTTGAAGAAATAAAAGAAGACGGAACTAAAGTAAGCCATTGGAAAGAAATGTTTTTTGATTTCCTGAGTTTCATTGATAAGGACTTGAAATAGAGAAAATTTTAAAACTATATCTGTAAAATAAAAAGCTGTAAAATGATTTACAGCTTTTTATTTATAATCTTTGAAATATTTTGTCTGAATTTATTTTACAGGCTCTGCTTTCGAGTATTTCTCTTTTTCAGCTTCATAGATTCTTCTTCTCAGATCGCTGGTAGAAAACCTGTGGTCTCTTTTGTTGTAAAAGATTTCAATTCCTTTTTCTTCACAGTATTTTTTACCTGTAAAGTCTTTGTCCATATAATCATCTCCGATGATTCTTACATCAATTACGAATGATTTTAAAATATCCAACAGATCTTCTTCCGTGTAATAAGGAATGATCTCATCTACAGCATTTACTGCTTTCAGCTGAATGTACCTTTCAACGATAGTCTGACTTGGCTTATTTTTGTTTGGACGATCGTGGGATGGATCGATCTGAAGTCCTACGATTAAATAGTCACATACAGTTTTAGCTTCTTCAAGCATTTTGATGTGTCCTGCATGCAATAAGTCAAATGACGAAAA
The DNA here is from genome assembly GCF_900636535.1 of Chryseobacterium gleum. NCBI lineage: Bacteria > Pseudomonadati > Bacteroidota > Flavobacteriia > Flavobacteriales > Weeksellaceae > Chryseobacterium > Chryseobacterium gleum. The sequence continues at coordinate 59,606 of NZ_LR134289.1, read as the reverse complement.
TGTAATACCTATTCTCTGTGTCTTCATATTAATTTAAAATTAAAACTCCGCTGAAATAAGTGATCCTTTTAAGAACACAAGTGATTCAGGGAAGGTGTTTTGTAATTTGTTTTATATTTAATTATTCTTTCCAAACGTAAATATAGCAATACTTAAGTTTATGAATTTCTGCTGTTCAGATATTTCTGCCACTCCCATACTGTTTTTAAAGCTTCCTCAAGGGACGTCTCAGATTTCCAGTTGAGTTCTCTTTCTGCTTTTTCAGGATTCGCATATGCTATTGTAATATCTCCTTCTCTTCTGTCACATATCTGATAGGGCACTTCCACATTATTAGCCTTTTCAAATGCTTTTACCACTTCCAGCACAGATGATCCTTTTCCTGTTCCCAGATTATAAATATCAATCACTGTTTCTGCTGAAGAGTCTTCTATTAGTTTTTTCAATGCTGCAACATGGGCTTTCGCCAGGTCAACAACATAAATATAATCACGGATAGGAGTTCCATCTTCTGTAGGATAATCATCTCCCCAGATATTCAGTTTCTCTCTTACTCCTGACGCAGTCTGCATTACGTAAGGCACCAGGTTATTGGGAATTCCGATCGGCAATTCGCCAAGTTTGGCAGATGGGTGTGCGCCAATAGGATTGAAATATCTTAACAACGATATTTTACTGCCATAGGCCTTCGCAAAATCAATCAGGATCTCTTCTCCCATTTGTTTTGTTTTTCCATATACACTTTCCGGTGTTTTTAACGGAGTATTTTCATCTATCGGCATTACATCTGCCTGTCCGTATACCGTACAAGACGAACTGAAAATAAAATTAGAGATTTTTCTTTCCTTAAATTCCTGAAGAATATTAATTAAAGAGAACAGATTATTTTCATAATAATCTATAGGTTTTACCTGACTCTCTCCTACTGCTTTAGAAGCTGCAAAATTGATACATCCATCAATCTGATGCGCATCAAAAACCTGAGTAAGCAGTTCTTTTCTTCTCAGGTCAAAAGGATAAAAAGCAGGCTTCACCCCTGTAATTTTCTCAATATTATTTAAAATAAACCTCTCCGTATTGGATAAATCATCAACAATAACCACTTCAAAGCCGTTATTGATAAGTTCTACTACAGTATGAGAACCAATATATCCAAGTCCCCCGGTAACAAGTATTGCCATTTTTATTTTTTAATCTTCGCTTTTTCCTATCTGTTCTATTTCATGTACTCCGTCATTCTTTTTCACCTTAAACACATTTACAATCAATAAACACAATATGAATATGATTAAAAATCTAAAAGTAAAATGTTCCAAAACATAATATCCGTTCAAAAATCCAAACAATAAAGGATAGCCTAAAATAATTATGGATAGTAATAAACTGAGATTTAGAAACAAAATAGCTTTATCATATTTTTCAATCAGATTGACAAATGCAAATGAATTGATAACTAACGAAATAACAATAAATAATGTTTTAAACAGGCTAAAGTCATTAAATATTTCAAGAATCCAAAATGCTGATATTATAAAAAGTAGTAAACTAGTTATTACCGCTAAGTAGTATACCAGCTTATATTTAAATATCTTTCTTTTCATTATCCCATAAACTCAAGCACTGCATCCGTAATATACTTCAGCTGCTCTTCGTCTAATTCTGTATGCATTGGTAAAGAAATTACCTGATCCAAAAGTTTATCGGTATTTACAAAATCTGCAGGATTACTTTCCTGGAAGTATGCTTTTTGTTTTCTCAATGCTACAGGATAATAAATCATTGCAGGAATTTCTTTTTCCGCCAAAAACTTCTGAAGTTCATTACGTTTACCGTTCAGGATTCTTAAAGTATACTGATGGAATACGTGAGTAGAATTTTCAGCTCTTTTTGGAGTCAGGATATCCGGATGACCGGCAAATGCTTCATCATAAAAATCTGCTGCTCTTCTTCTTGCTTCGTTATAAGAATCAAGGTGAGGAAGCTTCTTTCTTAAAACTGCTGCCTGAATGCTATCCAGACGTGAGTTTACTCCAACCTCATCATGGTAATATCTTTCATACATCCCGTGGTTTACAATTCCTCTTAAACGGTGAGCCAGTTCATCATTATTGGTAAAAATAGCCCCGCCGTCTCCGTAGCATCCCAGGTTTTTTGATGGGAAGAAAGAAGTTGTTCCAACAGTAGACATTGTTCCGGCCTGTTTTACCGTTCCGTCCGAGAATGTATATTCTGAACCAATTGCCTGAGCGTTGTCTTCAATAACATATAAGTTGTGCTCTTCAGCAATTTTTAAAATTTCTTCCATATTGGCACACTGTCCGAAAATATGTACCGGGATAATCGCTTTTGTTCTTGGTGTAATTGCTTTTTTAATCTGCTCTGTGGAGATTGTAAATGTATCATAATCTACATCTACCAATACAGATTTCAACTTAAGCAGGTGAATAACTTCTACCGTTGCAGCAAAAGTAAAATCAGCTGTAATAATTTCATCTCCTTCTTTCAGATCCAAAGCCATCAGGGCAATCTGTAATGCATCTGTACCATTGGCACACGGAATCACATGTTTTACGTCTAAATAAGACTCCAATTCATTCTGGAAAGACTTTACTTCAGGACCGTTGATAAATGCCGCAGAATCCATTACATTTAAAACTGCATTGTCTACATCATTCTTTATTTTGTAATACTGACTTTGCAAGTCAACCATCTGAATTTTTTTCATATAATAAATATTTCTGTAAAAATAAGGATTTTAATATCTGATCAAAAATTTTATTGATTTTGTTTTTATCTTTATACAAATAAATTTTATGAAAAAACTTTTACTCTTTTGTTTCCTAACAAGTTACCTTACTGTTTCCGCACAAACCGAGCTCGTCTTCGTTTACTTTATGGATAAGCCGAATAAGGCTGCATTTTATGCAAATCCACTCTCAGAACTCAGTCAGAAATCCCTCAACAGACGTACCACGCTGGGAATACCTCTGAATGATCAGGACGCTCCTATTGAACAGTCTTACATTCAGAATCTTCAGAATTTAGGATTTACCGTTACTGATTATTCAAAATGGCTTAATGGTGCAGCCGTAAATGCCACTCCTGCCCAAAAAATCTTACTGCAGTCACAGTCTTTTGTTTCCTCTGTTGAAAGCTTTGCCAGAAATAATTCCGGTACATTGAAGACAGCACCTTCAAAATGGAAAGACGATGCAAGCATCAATAAAACACTGACCAACTTTAATTACGGTTCAGGCGCTGCACAAATTGACCAGGTTAATATACGCCCTCTTCATCTGGCCGGCTTTACCGGAACCGGAATTTCTATAGCAGTCATTGATGCCGGATTTCCCACTGTGAATACAGGTGCAGCATTCGCAAGGTTATGGACCAATAACCACATCAAAGCATCTTATGATTTTGTTACCAAAACTGCAGATATCTATAATACTGCTCTCAGCACTCATGGTTCTGTTGTTTTAGGAACTATCGGCGGATATCTGCAAAACACTTTTGTAGGGGCAGCCCCTGATGCGGATTTTTACCTTTATCGCAGTGAAAATGCTGTGGTAGAGATTCCTGAAGAAGAGCTATATTGGATTGAAGCGGCTGAGGAAGCAGACAGAAAAGGTGTAGACATTATTACTTCATCACTGGGGTATAATATTTTCGATGACAGCCGTTACAATTATTCTTATGCAAATATGGACGGAAACACCTCTTTCATTGCACGTGGGGCAGGTATTGCCGCAGAAAAAGGAATTTTTGTTCTTGCCGCTGCCGGTAATTCGGGACAGCAGCCGTGGCATTATCTTCTGACGCCATCTGATAATGCTAAAGTCTTCTCTATCGGTTCTGTGGATTCTGCCGGAAATGCGTCCGGATTTTCTTCTTTCGGGCCAAACTCTTTAGGCGTGGTAAAACCAGACGGAAGTACTCAGGGAACCGGTACAACAACGGTTTATGATAATGCTACAATGGTGGTGAACGGAACCTCCATTGCCACTCCTATTGCCGCAGGAGGGGTGGCGTGTCTTATCCAGGCATTTCCAACCATGAACAGGGAACAGATGAGAACAAAATTGAGACAAACCGCTTCCCTGTATCCCGCTCATTCGGATCAGATCGGATATGGGATCCTTAATTTCGGGAGCTTATACAATCTCGTTCTGAACACTTCTGAAATCGTAAAAAAGGAAAAGTTTTCCCTATTTCCGAATCCGGCGAAAAGTATCCTGAATATTGCGTCAGAACAGGAAATTCTTTCATTAGAAATTTATGATAACCTGGGAAGACTCATCAGGAAAAGCAACAACCAGAAATCTATAAAAGTAGAGGATTTTGCAAAAGGAACGTATTATCTGAAGATTCAGATGAAGGATAAGGTCTTCTATGAAAAATTCTTGAAGGAATAATTATTTGTTTCCCGCAGATTGTGCAGATGGATTACAACATAAACATCTGTACAATCTGTGGGAGATATATTACTATTTCTGATCGTATTACAACATAAAAATAAGTTTGAGCTAAAGCTCATTGAATGGTTTCTAATAAAAAAACGGGCTAAAGCCCGTTTCTATTGATAATGATTATCATCTTTATGATCATTCTTATTTTAAAAAATAGCTTATGCAGAGTTTCTACTGGCATTAATATTTCCGAACAGCGAGCGTGTTACCAGCTTTTCATAAGCTTCTTTGTTGCCTTCTCCTTTCTGAATCTTCATTAAAGCATACTGCTGAATGCTTAACAAAGGAAGCACAATCTTTTCACGGATCTTCACAGATTTTCTGGAGAGCGGATCTTCTTCCTGAAGCATTTTGAATCCGGTCAGTTCCAGCATAATATCTCTGGAAAGCTCATATTCATCGAACAGAACATTCCAGAATGCACCGAATTTCGGATTGTTTTTAATATAATAAGTCAATGGAAAGTAAGACTTGTTCATACTCATCATCGAGTTCAGGACTAAAGTTTTAAAGAAATCGGAACCTTTGTAGAGTTCTATTACTTCTTCAAACCTTCCCTGTTCTTTCATCTTTTGCATGGCATATCCAAAACCAAAGAAACCAGGTACATTCTGCTTCAGCTGTGACCATGAACCTACAAACGGGATCGCTCTCAGATCCTCGAATTTCAGCTCGCTGCCATTTCCTCTTTTTGAAGGACGGCTTCCGATATTCGTTTTTCCATAATATTCAAGAGTACTCATTTCCTGTAGGTAAGGAACAAACATTGGATGAGCTTTCAGGTCTGAATATTTTTTATAGCTGATATCCGCCAATTCGATGATTAAAGCCCTTTCCTTTTCTGTGAGTTCTTTTTTTGCATTTTTAAATACATCATTTTCAACTCCGGCAGTGAGAAGCTGTTCAAAATTGTATTTTGCCTGTTCTTTGTTTCCGAAAATACTCGTTATGGTTTGACCCTGAATGGTTAATTCAATCTTATTATTGGCAATCGTTTTTCCCTGAGAAGCGTAGAAGTCGTGTGTTTTCCCACCTCCTCTTGCCGGTGGTCCGCCTCTGCCATCAAAGAAAACAACTTTGATATTATTCTGTTCCGAAAGTTTTGTCAGCACTTCTTTAGCTTTATAAATTTCCCAGTTGGCTTTTAAATAACCACCATCTTTGGTTCCATCCGAGAATCCCAGCATAATCGTCTGCTGGTTTCCTCTTTTTTCCAGATGTTTTTTATAGACAGGATTCTGGTACAGCTCACTCATTACATGTTCAGCATTGGCAAGCCCTTCCATTGTTTCGAAGAGCGGAACGATATCCATATTGATATCTTCGTCTTTATACCCGCATACTTTGAAGAATGCATAGACATTCATTACGTCTTTTACTGCATCAGAATTGGAAATAATATAACGGTTCATTCCTCTCAGTCCGTTCAGATGCTGAATATCTGTAACCTGTGAGACGGTTAATAAAGTATCTTTTACAATATCTTCAAAATCTTCAGGATTTATCTTTTCAGAGATCTGAATAAGCTTATTGAACTTCTGTTCATAATCTGCTTCTTCATTCCCATATACTTTTGCATACACTTCATCAATGACTTTCTGATGAATCCTGCTGTCCTGGCGGATATCCAAAGTTGCAAAGTGGGTTCCGAAAATCATTACACGGTCTCTGAAATTCACCAAAAGATCTAAAAACAAAGAATTATGCTCATTGATCAGTATTTTTTCCGCTTCTGCGGCCCTTTTTAAGATATCTTCTGCCTTAATGTCTTTTCCATCAAAAATAGCAGCATAAAGCTCTTCACTTAATTGGGTCAGAACTTCAGAAACTCCTCTGAAACTTAATCTTCTTCGGATAAATTTCAGATGGCTGTAATAAGATTTCAGAATGGCTGAACGCAGTTCTTCCGCTACTCTTTTCGTTACATCCGCTGTTACAAAAGGATTTCCGTCTCTGTCTCCGCCAGGCCAGAAACCAAGCTGGATAATATCTTCATGAAGGTGGAAATGGCCGTTTCCGAAAGTCTTCTTGATTTTGGTAAACAGTTCCCCAATGGTATCATAATATACATATCTCAGGTAAGAAATAATACTCAGCGCTTCATCTATCGGAGTCGGTTTTTCTTTGTTGACAAAAGGAGTCTTTCCCAGCTGCTGCAAAAGCATATCAATCTGAGTCACGGAATCACTGGTGATGGCCCCTCTCAGATCCTGAATAATCCTTTGTACTGAGCTTGGATAAAACTGGGTGGGGTGCGCCGTAAATACAACCTTTACACTGAAATCTTTTAATTTCTCCCTTACTTTTTCAATCTTATGGTCCTGCAAAGAGCGTTCAAAAAGATTGGTGACCGTACCATTGTCGCTTTCAGAATGAAGATTTGGAAATGCTGCATCTTCAATACTGTCAAACAAAACTACCTGTCTTTCTATATATTGTATGATCTTGAAAAGCAGTTCAAGTTTCTGCTCTTCCGTCTGGAGATCGGTATGATTCTTAAAAAATTCTTCGACGATATTTTCAGGTGTTTTTCCTGCTTCATAACCGGTTCTGCTTTCCTCATAAAGAAACGGAAGCAGCATTCCGATATTCGTCATTTTATCATAAGGCAGGCTCATAAATAATGAATTATAGATCTGGAACTTATTTTCCACAATCTGCCTGAATTTTTCTGCGCGTTGGTCGTGTATCATAGTAACAAATGTAAGCGATTTTCAAATTAGTTGGATTGACAAATGACAAAAATTAAGGGTGAAAATCAAAAAATTTTTTAAATTTTTTAAATAATTTTTCAGGTCAAAAGCATGATTTAACCATGAAATATTTTGTGCAGCTTTTGACAATACAGAGATTCTTTTTAAAAACTCAGGTTTAATATAATTTTGATTAATTTTACTCTCAATACCATCCATAATCTATGAAAAAAACTTTTATTTTCTTACTTATGACGTTTCTGTTGATATCCTGTGAAAAGGATTGTTACAATGCGCCATTACCCATCATATTTGAATTCGTGAATTCTGACAATGAAAACCTCATTGCCAACGGGACACTGACCAGCTATTCGGTTCAGGATGAAAATAATATGAATGTACAGCTAAGCAAAACATCGGACAACAAGGTTATTCTGGAAAATGTAGGAGCCTATAACGGAACAAAAAACTATAAGTTTTATTCTAATATCAAAAACCTTGATTTTTCAATCCAGTCATCTGAATTTAAAGGAGGCTGTGATGGCTATCAAATCAATAAGCTGACTTTTACCGGAATAAATTTTGATGTAACTGACGAAAAAGGATATTATAAAATTGTATTGGAATAATTCTCTTTCTAAATTTGTACCTGGAAACACATTCTTTATGAAAACCATCATCACATTTTCCCTGATCTTCTCTAATCTTCTATACAGCCAGATCAAGGTTCCTGATGATTATAAAAAAATTCCCGACATTCTTGATACTACAGAATATCTCTACCCGTTCATTGTGCCGGATAAAGAGTATGCTTACTGGCGTGTCCTCAGCAACGATATGGACTATGAAAAAGCTGTGATCTATGAAAGCCAGGCTCCCGACTTCATGACGATCAATGAACCTGTTCCTGAAAGAGGTTTTTTCCAGAAATGTATTGGTAACAATTGTTTTTCATATATTCTTGCATGTAAGAATGAAAGATCGGTTTATTTTTCGAGTGAACAGCAGTTAAGAGACTTTATCGGAACTGTGGATAATCTTCCTGAAGCTATTTTACTGGCAAAAACCTATGGCTATTCGGTGGATACCAACAACCGCTTTACCGGGGCTTATAAAATTGAAGACCGCCATATTTCCATGTACCTGATGCAGTCTAAAGGCTGTCCGGTTGTAAAGGAGTCTTTTTTAGTTAAAATCAACAGAAAAACCGGAAAACTGGAGGCAAAGAGCAATGGGGTCTATGCAAAAGATGAAAACTGTTCTATATTGTAAATGATGATTGTGAAAATACTTAAAATTGAAAATCTTATTTTAAACCATTAAGGTTTTAAGCTGTTAAGAGTACTTAAGGGTAAAAACGAAAGCTATTTTTTAGCGATGTGCTTTATTTTTCCATCAGAGATGGATCTTAACTATCTTTCTTATCTTCATTAACCTTAATGGTTTAATTTTTATATATTGACAGCTCCCTGTCCGGAAGCTATCAGATAAGCTTCCTTCAACGTTTCAGAATAGGTTGGATGGGCATAGGAAATGCGGAACATGTCTTCTGCGGTCACTTCATATTCCTGGGCAATAACACCTTGTGCAATCAGATCGGCAGCTCTGGCACCAATGATATGGACACCCAAAACTTCTCCATACTTCGGATCTACCAAAACTTTAGCAAAGCCTTCCATGTCCATTGACGCCCGGGCCCTTGCACTGGCAGAAAACGGGAATTTTCCGACATTGTAAGCTATATTGTTTTTTTTCAGGTATTCTTCCGTAGATCCTACTGAAGCCACTTCCGGCCATGTATAGACCACTGAAGGAATACGGTTGTAATGAATGTGACGGTTTTGTCCGTTGATCGTTTCTGCCACCAAAACACCTTCTTCCTCAGCTTTGTGAGCCAGCATCGCACCGCCGATAACATCACCTATTGCATAGATATTGGAGACGGAAGTCTGATTGTTTTCATTCACTTTAATGAACCCTCTCTCATTAAGCTGTACATCTGTATTTTCAAGACCAAGACCTTTTACATACGGACTTCTTCCCACAGCTACCAATACATAATCTGCTTCCAGCGCTCCTTCTGTTCCGTTTTGATCTTTAAAAAACACCTTAGCGGCAGAACCTGTATTTTCAGTTTTATAAACCGCCTGATTGAGACGGATTTCAACTCCATCTTTTTTCAGGATTTTCTGCAGGCTCTTTCCAAGCTCATGATCCATTGCAGCAATCAGGTGGTCTGCATATTCCAGAATGGTAACTTTTGTTCCGATACGGTTAAAAATAGAAGCCATTTCCACTCCTATTACGCCTCCTCCGATAATCACCATAGATTCCGGCTTTTCCTTCAGGGATAAAGCTTCCGTAGAGGTAATGATTCTTTGTTTGTCAATTTCAACTCCGGGAATGCTTGATGGTTTTGAACCCGTCGCAATGATATAATATTGTGCCGTAATTTCTTTAATTTCAGAATCGTTTGCAACTTTTATCGTAGAATTATTAATAAAACTTGCCGTTCCTTTTAACCGGGTAATTTTATTTTTATTCATTAAAAAATCGAGACCTCCGGTATTTTTTGAAACGACATCTGCTTTCCTCCTGTACATCTGAGAGAAATCAAGCTCTATTGTATCAAGCCTGATGCCATGTTCATTGAATTTATGGTGTGCTTCTGCATAATGATGGGTGCTGTCCAGTAAAGCTTTAGTAGGAATACATCCCACATTGGTACACGTTCCTCCCAATGTATCATACTTTTCTACAATTACTGTTTTATACCCCAACTGGGCACTTCTTATAGCAGCTACATATCCTCCGGGCCCTGAGCCAATTACGGCAATGTCATATTGATCCATTTGATTTATTACTTTTTTTAATTAAATTTACTTGCAAAACAAAAGCAAAATTAAAACAAACACTTTCATTTTGCAAGTATTATTTTTAAAATTAACAAAATGAGTAAAAAAAGATCAGACTGCCCCATTAGCTGTTCACTGGAAATGTGGGGCGATAAGTGGTCACTGCTTATTATAAGAGATCTTATGCTGAAAAAGGAATGTACCTATGGTGACTTTCTGAAAGCAGACGAAAAAATAGCGACCAATATCCTGGCATCTAAGCTTCAGAATCTACTGGATAATGGCATTATTGATAAAAAAGATCATCCGGACAGTAAGTTGAAGATTCTGTATTTTCTGACTCAGAAAGGAATAGATCTTATTCCCGTAATTGTAGAAATTAATCTTTGGGGAGATCAGTATTTGACTATTCCTGATGACCGTAAAAAGCTTATTGAGGATATTAAAAAGGATAAGGAAGGTTTTATAAAGAGAGCAAAAGCTTATCTTTCATCAGAAGTTTAATATAATCTTCAAAAATAAAAAAAAATAATAGCTTTCATAAAAATGAGTGATAGCAATTTTAAAATTTCATTAACTCTCTTTTCCTTTTTCATTCCGTACATTTGACTTAAAATAAATTTAGAACAATGCTTAATTTCGAGTTTAAAAACCCAACAAAAATACTTTTCGGAAAAGGCGAAATCGCGAAAATTTCCAAAGAAATTCCTAAAGACGCAAGAATCTTAATGATTTACGGTGGTGGAAGCATCAAAAACAATGGTGTATACGACCAGGTAAAAGAAGCTTTGACAGACCATGAAGTGTACGAATTCGGCGGAGTGCCGGCCAATCCGGAGTATGAAGTACTGATGAATGCGTTAAGCTTTATTAAAGAAAAAAACATCACTTACCTTCTTGCAGTAGGTGGAGGATCTGTGATTGACGGAACGAAATTCCTTTCTGCAGCTGCCAATTATGATGGCGAACCATGGGATATTCTGAGAAAATCTGTACGGACTTTTGAAGGTGAAGGAATGCCATTCGGAAGTATCTTAACTCTTCCGGCAACCGGTTCTGAGATGAATTCCGGATATGTGATCTCAAGAAGAGAAACCAATGAAAAACTGTCTTCAGGAGGACCGGGACTTTTCCCGCAGTTTTCTGTACTGGACCCGGAAGTGATCAGATCTATCCCAAAAAATCAGATTGTGAATGGAATTACAGATGCCTACACTCACGTTCTGGAACAATATATGACGGCTCCTTCTTCGGCTGACCTTCAGGAAAGAATTGCAGAAAGTATTCTGATCAGCCTTCAGGAAACGGCTCCTAAAGTATTGGCTGATGATTTCAACTACGATGCTGCCGGAAACTTTATGTGGTGCTGTACAATGGCCTTGAACGGACTGATCCAGAAAGGAGTGATTACCGACTGGGCGGTGCATGCAATGGGTCACGAACTGACAGCTTATTTTGGTATTGACCACGCCAGAACACTGGCTATTATTGCTCCGTCGCATTACCGTTATAACTTTGAAGATAAAAAAGGAAAACTGGCTCAGTATGCAGAAAGGGTTTGGGGAATCAAAGATGGAAGTGTAGAAGAAAAAGCAGAATTGGGTATCAAAAAACTGGAAAAATTCTTCCACAGCCTTCATATCAAAACCAGACTTTCTGAATACACGGATGACTTTAAAGGAACAGCCGAAAAGGTTGAAAAAGCTTTTACAGACAGAAACTGGCTGGGTCTTGGTGAGTATAAAAAACTGACTCCGCAAGACGCTTATAAGATTGTGGAGATGAGCTATTAAAAGAATTCGGGGTGCCGGATTCGGGACTGGAGGATAACATTTATTTTAATTCATATTCACTTTCAAAGTGAAAATAGATAACCCGAAACCCGCATCCCGCATTTCAACCTCTATAAAATTATTTAATTTACAAACATTTGTTTAAAAAATCATTATTTCATTACAGATATTTCAAATTTATTTATATTTTAGCATATTCTTAAATTTGTGAAAATGAAAAAACAACTACTTTTATTTACCTTTTCTGCCCTTGCACTTACTTCTTGTAAAGATGACAACCTGGAAGCTTACGATATGGAGATTATGAAGGGAGACTGGAAGGAAGTAAAAAAGGAAATAATTTCAGGAAAAGATAATAAAACAGTACTTTTTTCCTATCCGAATACCGGATGCGCAGCCAAAAACACACTTTTCCTGAGAACGGATTATTACGTAAGCTATACGGCATATACGGGAACAGGAGCAGATTGTCAGATGGATCAGAAAAGTGAAGGAAGGTACACTTATGATGCAGACACAAAAATTCTGGGTATTAAGCTTGGTGATGAAGGAACAGCTGACTACAGAGTGGATGTTCTGACAAGCAAAGAACTAAGGCTTGCCCAGCAATTCGGAAACTTTGATATGGATGGAGACAAAATTCCTGAAGTTGCTTACGTTACTTACAAAAGATAAATCATAGACTCCCGCTAATCGGGAGTTTTTTATTATTTTTATATCTTAATTTAAAACTGAATATAATGAAGAAGATTCTATCAGCATTCTTATTGCTGTATTTTGCTATTGCTTTTTCTCAGGAGAAAAAACCGATGTACTGGCAGGACATCCAGGAGTTTAAAAAGCAGGACCAGCAAAACCCGCCCCCAAAAGATGCCATTCTTTTCATCGGAAGCTCCTCTTTTACCAAATGGACTGATGTAGCAGATTATTTTCCCGGCAAAACAATTATTAATAGAGGATTTGGAGGTTCCAGACTTACTGACCTCAATTATTTTGCTGATGATCTTTTAGCACCTTATCAGCCTAAGCAGATTGTTATTTATTGTGGGGAAAATGATTTTGCAGACAATCATCAGCTGAAAGCAAAAGTGGTTGTAGACCGATTTAAAGCTTTCTACAAAAAAATACGTGAAAGATTTCCTGATATTGAAGTAGATTATATCTCAATCAAGTATTCGCCGAGCAGAGAAGTGATCTGGCCTCAAATGAAAGTTGCCAACAAAAAGATCGCTGCTTTTATGAAAAAGCAACCTAATGCTGAATTCATTGACATTACAAAAGCCATGGAAGATGCTAACGGAAATGTAAGAAAAGATATTTTTGTGGAAGATATGCTTCACTTTAAGCCGGAAGGATATAAGATCTGGGCTAAAGTGATTACTCCTTATTTGAAATAAATGAAAGAACATCGGAATTTACCTATTTATAAAAAGGCTGAAGAGATCTACAAAACATTGCGGATTATTACAGATCTCTTTCCTGACGATAATGAATGATTACCTCCAACATCTAAAATCTAATTTATTAGAAGATATAATGGTAATTCAGGCTAAAATTTCAGGTGCTGAAGCCGTGAAGCTGTATGATATTAAAATGGAAAATGCAGCAATAATCCGAAAAGCAGCACGTGAGATGATGGTGAGTGGTCATCAGCTTGAATTTTTAGGATTTTCTGATGCCAAATATTATAAGATTATCCGCAACCAGATAGAAGACTTTCGTCTTTTATTTATTGGCTGGGTTGCCGGATTTAATCCAAAGCATTATATTGTTGATGAGTGGGGACTATTCAATCCTCCCGGTATATCACCTGATTATGTTCAAAGAGACGACGAACTGGACTTTTTGGATGAAGATGATGAAGATAATTAAAATCATAAAAAAACGATTCCAATTTTCAGGAATCGTTTTTTTATTTTATTTCTTTCTTTTTGATTTAGATTTTGCTTTCTGCTGAGCTCTGTTCGCTCCAAACTTTTTAGGCGCCTTTCTTTTGGAAGGTCCACCCCAGTTCTCTTTAGTGTTTTTAGCTTTCTTCTCATGGAATGCTCCTCCCCCTTCATTCAGTTTTACCTGTGCAGGATTCTTCATCACCACTTCATCTTTTTCAGAAGCTATTTTGTTAGGATTAATCTTAACGCCTTCCGGGAATTCATTAAATTTCAATTCCTTATCCATTAACAGCTCAATATCAAGAATCAAAGGTTCTTCTTTTTTAGTTACAAAAACCAAAGCCTTTCCTTCTTTATCCGCTCTACCGGTTCTACCGATCCTGTGGATATACTGCTCAGGAATATCAGGTGTTTCAAAATTGATAACATGGGTAATATTGGAAATATCAAGACCTCTTGCCATTACGTCCGTAGTAATCAGACCTCTGATCTCTTCATTTTCGAACCTTTTCATCGCTTTCAACCTGTAGTTCTGCGATTTGTTAGAATGGATCACGTCAAACTGTTCAGGGAAAAGCTCATCAATTTTAGTAAAGAGCAAATCAGCATGCTTTTTATTGTTGTTAAAAATCAATACCTTGGACATATCTGCATCGTTCTTCAACAAATATTCAAGCAAATTGATTTTGGTATTAAAGTTTTCAACCTTGTACCCGATCTGTTCAATTTTTTCAAGCGGCGTTCCTGATTTAGCCAATGAAATCTCTACCGGATTGGCAAAATAGACATCCAGCATTTCATCTACCGCTTCTGTCATGGTTGCAGAGAAAAGAATATTCTGTCTCTTCTCTTTCATCATTTCAAAAATGTGGGTCAGCTGTGGTCTGAAACCTAAGTTAAGCATTTCATCAAACTCGTCAATGATCAGCTTCTGAACTTCTTTCAGAGAAATAGCATTATCTATGGAAAGGTCCATCACTCTACCTGGTGTTCCTACCAGAATATCACAACCGTCATTGAACAGTAATTTTTGAGTATTGATATTCTTTCCACCGTAAACTCCAATTACTCTTGCCGTAATATTTTCTGTAAGCTTCTCAAGAATTTCAGTTACCTGCACCACCAATTCTCTTGTAGGAACCAGCACCAAAACAGTTGGATTTCCTGTTTTGCTGTATTTCCATGTTTTCAGAACGGGTAAAAGATAGGCTAATGTTTTTCCGGTTCCGGTCTGCGCAATTCCCATTACATCTCTTCCTGAGAGAATAGGTTTTAAGCTCTTCTCCTGAATCGGGGTAGGTTCAAATAATTCCAGATCCGCTAAAACATCAAGAATTTTAACCGGCAGGTCAAAATCTGCAAAAGTGAGTTTTTCCATTTTGCAAAGATAGGTATTTAATTTTGTAGTATGGAAGCACGAAGCCTGAAGCTGGAAGATTATCAAACGTTCTTTAATTTTTTGAATGTACAATGAAACCGATAAATGTATTAACACAGGTCATTTCCTTCCCTCTTCCAGCCTCCAGCTATTTTACTCAATTCACCTTAACACTTTCACTGATAATTTTAATATCATCATCTATCCATTTGCTTGAGGTAACAATGACATAACCTTTTCTGTTCGGATCTTTTCTGATAGGAAACCGATCTTCTTCCCACTGATTACAATGGGTAGAAATAGACGGTAATAATGGCTTCCAGCCCGTTTTACTTAAAGTATATACATAGAACGGATGCCAGCAGCTGGTACACCAATCCGGATAAAAGCCGATTTCATCTTTTCCGTCACCGTTAAGGTCACCAAGATTATAGAGACTTCCCTGATTCGCTGGTGCAATTTTTATCGATTGTATATTTTTATCACTGAAATAAATGGTTGTTTCACATTTTCCTTCACATTCCTCACCACAGTCGGTGACTTTTGTATAAGCGTATTCTTTGGCTCCGTTTCCGTCAAAATCTCCCTGAAGTTTTTCTTCATTTCCTTGTTGAGCCATACAAAGTGAGCTGAATAAGGTGATGGATGTTATAATAAGTGTTTTCATTGTTTTTAGTTTAAATACGGTTTTGGGATTCGAGTTACGGGTTGCGAGGTGCGCGGGATTAGGGTTTAAACATTCTTCGGATTCAAATTCAACTTCCTTTTTATTTTCTGGTTACTCTCAGCAGTAAAATTATAACCAAAAGGATTGAGAAGATAAAGCCCAAAACCGCTACCAGAGAGAGCTCTCCTATTCTCGGGCCGGATTCAGAAGAAAAAACGATTGCCGTTGCAATGATATTGGCACCCAGAACCATCGCCAGAATCAGATTTACCACACTGGATTTGATCAGTTGGTTGGTTTTTTCAATATTTTTTATCTCGCTGGAAACGGTAAATTTATTTTCATCCAGTTTTTGAAGAACAGAACGCAGTTCTTTCGGGATTTCATCTACATTATCAGTGAAATTCATCATCCGGTCCATTCCTGTTTTTAAAAGGTTCTTCGGACTGATTTTTTTGGTGAAAATCTTTTTGGTATAAGGATGAAGGCTTTTAACAATATCGAGATCAGGATTAATACTTCTGCCAACTCCTTCTATCAAGCTGATTCCTTTGAATAAAAGATAGAAATAATCCGGCATATAAAGCCTGTTGTCTTTCAGAATATCCTTCATTTTGTTGATGATTACCTGAACATTGATATCCTGTAATGACGAACTGTGAACAAAATTCAGAATATCTTCCACATCATTTTCAAACCTTCTTTCATCAGGGATTTCATAGCTTATGGCCATTTTCTTGAGTGAACGGACTATTTTATGGGAATTTTTGGCCACAAAACTGACGATCAGATTTTCAAGAATTTCTTTATCATTCGGCTGAATTTTCCCTACTGCACCAAAATCAATGAAAACGATTTTACCATCTTTTTTTACCAGAATATTCCCGGCGTGAGGATCAGCATGAAAGAATCCATAATCCAAAATCTGTGATACAAACAACCTTAAGCCTGCTTCAGAAACTTTTACAGGATCAATATTATTGGCCAGAAGAACTGATTTATCGGTAACTTTTATCCCATCAATAAATTCCATACAAAGAATATTGTTGTTGGAAAATTCTTCGTACACTTTAGGAACATAGGTTTCTTTATTATTTTTAAAATTAAGCCGGAACTGCTGGATATTGTTCTTTTCATTGATGAGAGAAACTTCTTCCAATAAAGACTTTTCAAAAGTAGAAATGGCTTGCTTCAGATTCAGCTTTTCCCCGATTTCCGAATAGGCTGATATCAGCTTTTCAATGTCTTTGATCAAAAGCAAATCATCTTCAATAACAGACTGCACATCAGGCTTTCTTAATTTTAATATCACCGGGCTGCCATCAAGTAAAATACCTTTATAGACTTGGGCAATGGAAGCTGTAGCCAAAGGTTCCTTCTGGATTTCGCGGAAATAATCCTTAACGGAAATATTAAACTCACTTTCCAGTGCTTCCTCTACATTCATATCTACTGTTTCCACTTTGTCCTGGAGTTTCTGCAGCTCCTGAATCATTTCTGGTGGCAATAAATCTTCCCTGTTACTGAATGTCTGACCGAGTTTCACAAAAGTAGGTCCCAGCTCCTCAAGAGCCAGCCTTATTCTTTCATAAACGGTTCCTTTTGAAATAATTTCATCCGAACTGCCTGAAATGTCTTCCTGCTTATTTCCTCCGTTCATTCTTGCCAGCATATCTTTAAATCCATATTTACTCAATACAGAAATCAGTCTCGCGGATCTTTTCAGTTTTCTTTGTGGCTTGTCAAACATAGTGTATTAATAGTAGGTGCAATGTAATCCAAAAATTGTTCCTTTATGAAAAGAATTATTATAACCATATTGCAGGATAAAAATTTAAAAATAATAACACATAATCAGTATTTTAAAGAATAAAATACATCAATATCAATAAAAACATATCATATATTGTAAAAATTAATATATTTACAACGTACAAATTAACAAACTAAAGTATTAAAACATGAAAAATTTACGTAACAACAAACTTTCAAGAGAGCAATTAAAAGGAATCGCAGGAAGCGGCCTTAGTGGTATCATTATTCCAAACTGTTCTAACGAGTGCTGTCCTACTGATGGAAGACCAAGATGCCCAAGACTGATTTGTCCTGCGGTAGTTTGCCCTCAGTACGTTTAATGTATTTTAAAAATTTTAGGTAAAAATAAAAACAGAATGCAATTGCATTCTGTTTTATTATTTAAGATAGGTCTCATACAGATCTTTCCGGCGGTCTTTCATTACCTGCACAGAACCGTTGTGATGAAGATCTTTTAATAAGTTCAGGTCTACATCAACAATCAGGGTCATTTCTGTATTGGGTGTAGCTTCTCCTTTTACTGCATTGGATGGGAAAGCAAAATCAGAAGGAGTAAATACGGCAGCCTGGCCGAACTGAATATCCATATTGTTTACTTTAGGAAGATTACCTACACATCCGGCAATCGCAACATAACATTCATTTTCTATGGCTCTTGCAGCGGCACAGTGACGCACTCTCATATAGGCATTCTGAGTATCGGTCAGATAAGGAACAAACAGGATTTTCATCCCCTGATCGGCTAAAATTCTCGGTAATTCCGGGAATTCTACGTCATAGCAGATTACAAGACCTATTTTACCACAATCGGTATCAAAGACTTTGATTTCATTTCCTCCTTTCATCCCATAATATCTCTTTTCATTCGGGGTAATATGGATTTTCCTGTATTCATCCATACGTCCGTCACGATGAAGAAGGTAGCTCACATTATACAGTTCATTGTTTTCAAAGACAGGCATGCTTCCGGAAATTATATTCACATTGTAGCTGATTGCCAGCTCAGAAATTTTATTCTTGATCTGTTCGGTAAGTTTCGCCAGCTCTATCATACTGTCTCTTTCCGAAAGGTTGTTGAAAGGGGCCAGCAAAGGGGTGTTGAACAGTTCCGGGAACAGCACAAAATCTGATTTGTAATCTCCCATCACATTCACGAAGAATTCTACCTGTTCATAAAAGGCATCTATATCTTTGAAATGCCTCATCTGCCACTGTACCAACCCAAGACGGATGATACTGTCCTGCATGGTATTCGGTCTTTTGCTGTAATAGATATTGTTCCATTGCAAAAGCACCGCATTTTCTCTGGAGGCTTCATCTTCCGGAAGGTATTTTTTCAGTACCCTGATCGGCAAAAAATTGTTGGAAAGCTGGAAAGACAGTACTGGATCATAGATTTCCTTATCTCTCACTTTCCGTATGTATTCCCTGGGAGAAAGCTCGTGACTATATTTGTGATAGCTCGGGATTCTTCCACCAAGAATGATAGATTTTAAGTTTAACTGTTCGCAAAGTTCTTTTCGTGCGTCATACAGCCTTCTTCCCAACCGCAGCTCACGGAACTCCGGGTCTACGAAAACTTCTATTCCATACAGAACATTTCCTGTGGATGAATGGGTATTGAAGGTATAGTTTCCCGTAATATCGCTATAGGTATGATCATCCCCGAATTCTTCATAATTGACAATAATGGAAAGTGCTACAGCGGCCAGCTTCCCATCAACCGTGATACAAATTTGTCCGTTGGGGAATATTTTTGTGAGTTTATCAATACTTTTTCTGGACCAGATAGATTCCGACATTTGCGGATAGGCCCTTTTCATCGTTTCCGCCAGCTCATTATAATCCTGAAGGGTCAGGTTTCTTGTTTCTATTTGCATTTGATGTAATTTTACTTAAATTTAATGAAATTTGCTTTAATAGGATATTACCTATCAAAACATTAACCAAACATTAATTCGGAATGGCAATAATTTTTCTGAATCAAAGCGAATGTCCCGTTTGTAAAAAAACTTTAGATAAAGGACAGGATATAGTTTTATTTCCTCCTTTCACCTCGGACAAGAATCATCAATTTTACTTATTTAATGATGAAGGAGCTCATCGTTCTTGTTTGCAGAAAGCAAAACTTGGAACAGAAGCTTTAAAATTTTTAGAAATAATTCTCCGATATAAATAAAAAATCCCACCCAAAAGGGCAGGATTTATATCTAAATTCAAGTCAAAATTATTCCCACTCAATAGTTGCAGGTGGTTTGCTTGAAATATCGTAAGCTACTCTGTTGATTCCTCTTACTTCGTTGATGATTCTGCTGGAAACAGTATCAAGGAACTCATAAGGAAGTCTGCTCCATGTTGCCGTCATAAAGTCGATCGTATTGGCAGAACGAACTACAGCTGTGTATTCGTAAGTTCTTTCGTCACCCATTACCCCTACAGATTTTACAGGAAGAAGTACAACAAATGCCTGAGATACTTTCTCGTAAAGATCATTTTTGTATAGTTCTTCGATGAAGATATCGTCAGCTTCCTGAAGGATTCTAACTTTTTCAGCATCTACAGCTCCCAATACTCTGATTCCTAATCCGGGACCTGGGAAAGGATGTCTGTATACCAGGTGGTGAGGAATTCCTAATTCTTCTCCTACTTTTCTTACCTCGTCTTTGAAAAGTTCTCTTAGCGGCTCTAATAATTCGAATTCCATATCTTCAGGAAGTCCGCCAACGTTGTGGTGAGACTTGATCACTGCAGACGGTCCGTTGACAGACTGGCTTTCGATAACGTCAGGATAAATGGTTCCCTGAGCTAAGAATTTAGCGCCTTCAATTTTGTGAGATTCTTCGTCAAATACGTGGATAAATTCGTTTCCGATGATTTTTCTCTTCGCTTCAGGATCATCTACTCCAGCTAGCTTTGAAAGGAATCTTTCTTTAGCATCCACCATTTTAATGTTCATATGGAAATGTTCTCCATACTGATCCATTACTTTTTTGCCTTCATCTTTTCTCAATAATCCCGTATCTACGAAGATACAAGTCAACTGATCTCCGATGGCTTTGTGGATCAAAACAGCCGCTACAGAAGAGTCTACTCCTCCTGAAAGACCAAGGATTACTTTATTGCCTCCTACTTTCTCACGGATTTCTTCAACGGTTCTGTCAATATAGTTGGTCAGTTTCCAGTTTTTCTCTGAATTACAGATTCCAAATACAAAGTTTTCAAGCATTTTTCCTCCTTCTTCTGTATGAGAAACTTCCGGGTGGAACTGAACACAGAATATTTTTTTGTCTTCATTAGAGATCGAAGCAATGACACCTGATTTTGCGTTTAATTCAAAACCTGCAGGTAACTCTCCTACCTCATCAAAGTGGCTCATCCAGACTACAGAATTCTGAGTTACTCCTTTCAATAAAGAGCTTTCTTTAACGATCTCTAAGTTTGCCTTACCATATTCTCCTTTTTCTCCTTTGTTTACTTTTCCTCCCAAAAGGTGGGCAGTCATCTGCATTCCGTAGCAGATTCCCAATACAGGAACTCCCTGCTCATATAATTCTTTTTCAACCAGGTGGGCATTTTCTGCATTCACAGAGCTTGGTCCACCGGAAAGGATGATTCCTTTTGGCTGTTTTGCTAAAATATCTTGTAATGGTGTATTGTAAGGTAAGATCTCAGAGTATACGCCCATCTCACGGATTCTTCTTCCGATAAGCTGGTTGTACTGGGATCCGAAATCTAAAATAATAATACCGTTGTTCATTTTTGATAATTGATAAATGATGATTGATAAATGATAGAGCTTATGGCGGCTCGCTTATGACTGATGGTTTGGAGATTACTCCAAATTAACCTTTATCCAACTCACGTCTAACCTGTAGCTTCTAACTTCTAATTATTAACTGTTTTACAAAAAAAGACTTGGAATGACTCCAAATCTTTTTTCGTGATTTTTATTAAAACTTTCCGATGTCTTCTCTGTAGAAGCCGTAATCGAAATGTACATGAGCTGCGTCTTCGTATACTTTTTTGCGGGCATCTTCATAGGTAGCTCCTGTAGCCACAATGTTCAGTACTCTACCACCATTGGAAACCACTTTATCACCTTTGCTGATGGCACCTGCATATAATAGTTTACTATGCTTCAACTTATCTTCTCCTGTGATTTCGAAGCCTGTTTCGATGTTTCTAGGATATCCTCCTGAGCACATTACCAGACAAACAGCTTTTTCGTCTTTGAATTTAAGCTCGATGTCTTTACCATCCATACAGTCCTGGATCACATCCAAAAGATTGTTTTCCAAAAGAGCCATCAATACCTGTGTTTCAGGATCTCCGAATCTCATGTTATACTCAAGAAGGTAAGCTCCGTTTTTCGTTACCATCAATCCGAAGAAGATGATCCCTTTAAATCCGAAACCTTCAGCTTTCAGTCCTTTTACAGTAGGCTCTAAGATATTTTTTTCAAAATCTGCATAATGTTCCTGAGTAAATTCCGGACTTGGTGCTACTGATCCCATACCTCCTGTATTAGGTCCTGTGTCACCATTTCCAGCTTTTTTATAGTCTTTTGCTGCTACACATGGGAATAGTTTTTCACCATTAGAGAACGCAATAATAGACGCTTCAAAACCTTGTAAATATTCTTCGATAACTAAACGGATACCTGCATCTCCATAGATTCTTCTGATCATAAAATCATGAATCGTAGCTTCAGCTTCTTCAAGGGTATCACAAATAACAACACCTTTTCCTCCAGCTAAACCACTTGCTTTAACTACTAAAGGATACTGCTGTGTCTTTACATATTCTATCGCTTCGTTATATGAATCAAATACCACAGCTTTAGCTGTTTTGATATCATAGGTCTGCATAAATTTCTTAGAGAAAGCTTTACTTCCTTCAAGGCTTGCCACTTTCTGAGTAGGACCGAAAACTTTAAGATCGTGCTTTTTAAACTCGTCCTTGATACCTGCTACAAGCGGTGCCTCAGGACCTACGATCGTAAGATCAATCTTTTCTTTAATGGCGAAATCTCTAAGTTCTTTGATTTCTGATAAATGAACATTTTTCCCTATTACATCGGTAGTAGCATTCCCGTTGGCAAAAAACATTTTAGAAATTCTCGGGTCATTCTGAAGCTTTGCCGCTAAAGCAGATTCTCTACCGCCTTCACCTATGATTAATATTCTCATACTTTATTTATTATCTAGTCTTAATTTACAAATATATAATTTTGAATGCTAAAAATACAATCCCTGATTATTTTTTAATTCTATTTTAATTAGTGGAAAAAGTGTCTGACACCTGTAAACATCATCGGGATTTTGTGCTCATTGGCTGCTTCTATACTATCCTGATCTTTTACACTTCCACCTGGCTGAATAATTGCCTTGATACCTTCCTGAGCGCAGAAGTCTACCACATCACGGAAAGGGAAAAATGCATCTGAAGCCAGCACCAGATCTCCGGAGAATTTTTCTTTAGCTCTTTCAATAGCCTGTTGCGTTGCCCAGATTCTGTTTACCTGTCCGCCACCGATACCGAATGCCTGAATTCCGTTGGAAACTACAATTGCATTTGACTTCACATATTTTACTACTCTCTGCGAGAAAAGTAATGCTTTTTTCTGTTCTTCTGTTGGCTGCACTTCAGTAACTACTTTAATATCGTCAGAGAAGTGGGTATCATTATCCTGAACAAGAATACCACCGTCTACCTTCACCCATGTCTGTTTGTCTGAAACAGGGTTTACGATTCTGATGATTCTCAGGTTTTTCTTTTTTCTTAAAATTTCAAGAGCTTCTTCATCAAATTCAGGAGCCATTACAATCTCAAGGAATGTTTTGTTCAGCTCTTCAGCTGTTGCTGCATCAATTTTATAGTTCATTGCAACAATTCCGCCAAAGATGGAAACCGGATCACATTCGAATGTTTTCTTGTATGTTTCCAGTGCTGAAGTCCCGATCGCCACACCACAAGGAGTAGAGTGTTTTACGGCACAGCAAGCCATTTCTTCTTTGAACTCATTTACTACTTTCCAGCAAAGGTCCATATCACGAAGATTATTGAAAGAAAGTTCTTTACCTCCAAGCTGTTCGAAGTCTTTCATGGCTCCGTTCTCGAAAGTAGAAACATAGTAAGCTGCCGTCTGGTGAGGATTTTCCCCGTATCTTAAGTCTGCAACTTTTTTATAAGAAGCATTCAGATAAGCAGGATAGTCTTCATCTAAAAGCATTCTTGAAATGGCTGCGTCATAAGCAGAAGTAAGGTTGAATACCTTTCCTGCAAGCTTTTTACGGGTTTCAATGTAAGTATCTCCGTTTTGCTCCATTTCAATTTTCACTGCTGCATAATCCTCAACATCAGTAATTACTGTTACGGAATCAAAGTTTTTAGCGGCAGAACGAAGCATTGACGGACCTCCGATGTCGATAAACTCAACTTTCTCATGTAAAGAAATGTCTTTGTTTACATTCTCAAAGAAAGGATAAAGGTTTACGATTACCATGTCAATCAGACCAATTCCGTGCTCCTGAACGGTTTTCATATGCTCTTCGTTGTTACGAACAGCCAATAATCCGCCGTGAACTTTAGGATGCAGAGTCTTCACTCTTCCATCAAGCATTTCAGGGAAATTGGTTACCTCATCAATCTGAATAGGATTTAAACCAGCGTCTTTCAAATGTTTGAACGTTCCTCCTGTAGAGATCAACTCATAATTCTGAGCTTCCAAAAACTGCGCGAATTCTATTAATCCACTTTTGTCAGAAACACTGATTAAAACTCTCTTTTTACTCATTTTACTTTCAATTTTTTACTTTTTACAGCTATTTCAAACTGTGTCCGGGTCTTTCACCTCCGGACTTACTTTTATTTTTTACTTAGATTTCTTTTTATTAATGTAACAATACATCAGTTTAATAATGTAACAATAAATGGTTGGTAAACTGGTACATTATTAGATTGCTACATGATCAGTTTCCCAAAACTTTATTGATCGCTACCGGGAAAATTTCATATTCAATCTGGTGAACTTTCTGGGCTAGCGTTTCAGGAGTATCATCTGCTGTCACTTCAAAAGATTTCTGAAGAATAGCTTCTCCCTCATCAATGCCCGGCGTTACAAAATGTACAGTTGCCCCACTCTCTACTTCTTTGGCTTCAATGACTGCATTATGAACGTTCATTCCCCACATTCCCTTTCCTCCGAATTTCGGAAGCAAAGCAGGGTGAATATTGATTATTTTACCATTCCAGTTTTCACAGAATTCAGATTTTAAAATAGATAAGAATCCTGCCAATACAATAAGGTCTGTATTTTCGGGGATTACTTTGGCCAATTCGCTGCTGAAGTTCTTTCCTCTCGGAATGAGTATATTTTCTATATTGTGATTCTTTGCTCTTTCCAGTCCGAAACATTCTCTGTCAGCTACCACCAATGTTACTTTTGCATTCTGGATTTCTCCTGAGTCAATAGTATCAATAATCCTTTGCAGATTGGTTCCTGAACCGGATACGAGTACAACGATGTTCTTCATATTTTTTGTAAAATGTAAAAGGTATTCATGTATTAATGACTTCCAACATCATGAATACATTTTACGTTAATACATTTATACAGTTAAGTTTATTTTCTCTGCTCCTTCAGTGATTTCTCCGATTTCGTAAGCGTCATCTAAAAGGTGTAATACTTTTTCAGCATGTTCAGCATCTACTACAACGATCATCCCTACCCCCATATTGAATGTTCCGTACATTTCCTCACGTGTTACTCCACCTCTTTTTTCAAGCTCAAGCATTACACTAGGAATTCTGATTCTGGATCCGTCGATAGATGCGCAAAGACCTTCAGGAATAATTCTTGGAACGTTTTCGTAAAGACCACCTCCTGTAATGTGAGCAATTCCGCTTACTTTTACTTCTTCCAATACTTTATGGATATCTTTATAATATAGTCTTGTAGGAACTAAAAGGGTTTCATATAATGGTTTTCCTTCAAACTCTTCTTCAAAGTTCGGGAATACTTTTCTTACTAAAGAGAATCCGTTTGAGTGAAATCCTGAGCTTGGTAATGCAATGATTTTATTACCAGCCTTAATGGTAGAACCATCAATAATCTGATCTTTTTCTACGATTCCTACACAGAATCCTGCAACATCATAATCTCCAGGCTGGTACATTCCCGGCATTTCAGCAGTTTCCCCACCAATCAGTGCACAGTTATTATCCTTACAAGCTTCCACCATTCCCAGAACAATTTCTGCAGCGATTTCTGAATCAAGCTTTCCACAAGCCAGATAATCTAAGAAGAATAATGGTTTAGCACCATGGCAAAGAATATCATTTGCACACATTGCGAAACAATCTACACCGATAGAATCATATTTTTTGGTATCTAAAGCTACTTTCAGCTTGGTCCCTACTCCATCTGTTCCTGATACAAGAACCGGATTTTTGTATCCGCCGATTTCATAGAAAGCACCAAAACTTCCCAAGTGGTTCAATACATTGGAATTGTGGGTTTCACCGACCGCTTTTTTGATCTTGTCAACCGTTTTGTATCCTTCTTCTTTGTCTACTCCTGCTGATTTGTAAGTGTTGCTCATGTCTGCTTAGATTTTTAGATTTCAGATTTCAGATCTTATACTATTTGATCTAGTAATAGTTTCCGGAATCTTATTATCTTTTAATATTTCAATTACTTTTATACTCGATTTTAGAAAACAAAAAAGCCGACAATCTTTTCAGATTATCGGCCGTTATTTTATCTCAGAATTTCAGAGCCCACAACTTTCCCTTTATGAGAAAAACATTGTTTATAGGAGGTCTGAATTTTCATCTCTTTTCTTTTTGCAAAAATAGTAATTTTAAATGAATATTCAAATTCTATTTTTCAAGGATCGTTTCAATAGCCGAAATCTTCTTAATTTTCTCTTTTAATTCATTGACTTTCTCTTCGTTAGATATTTTTTGAGTTTCTTTATCAAAGTTATCATTGAAGAAAGGAAGTGAAAAAGTATCCACCACATTTCCTCCATGGAAAGGAAAACGTTTTGATGCAGCTTCCAAAACTCCTGCTCCACCTCTGCCTCCCGGAGATGTAGACATCAATAGCATTGGTACTTCATTCCAAACGGTTCTGTCTTTGATTCTGGATACCCAGTCGAACACATTTTTGAATGCTGTAGAATATGTTCCGTTGTGCTCTCCCAAAGAAACCAGTAATACGTCAGCTCCGTCAATTTTTGCTGCGAAATCATGAGCTTCCTGAGGAACCCCATTAGCCAGTTCTCTTTCATGTTTGTAGATAGGCATTTCGAAAGGATTTAAATCGATCACTTCTACTTCTGCATTTTCAAATAATGTTGATGCATAGGCTACCAACTGCTTGTTCATTGAAACTTCTGAGTTACTTCCTGCTATTGCTAAAATTTTCATAAGTGAGGTTTATTTTTTAAGATTACAAATTTAGTTTTTTATTTAAGATAAGACGGCAGTTCCATCGGTACTTCCATTAATAATACTTCAGTGTCTTCCACGGCTTCTATATTAAAGCTCTGAGTGTCCCAGATTCCCAATCCGTCTCTTTCGTTCAGAACACGGTCCCCGATTTTTGCACTTCCTTTGAGAACAAATGCATACACTCCGTTTCCTTTCTTGTTGAGAATATAATTTTTACCATTTCCTTTTTTAAAGTTGGCCAGATTAAACCATGCATCCTGATGAATCCAGACTCCGTCATCATTTTTATTAGGTGATAAAATCTGTTGGAATCCATTGATTTTTTCTCCTTCTTTAATGCTTTTCTGATCATATCTTGGTTCAACATTAAGCTCTTTCGGGAAAACCCATATCTGAAGGAATTTTACTTCTTCATCTTTATTTTTATTGTACTCACTGTGCATAACACCGGTCCCGGCGCTCATTACCTGGATTTCTCCTTTTCTGATCACCGCTGTGGTTCCCATAGAATCTTTATGCTCAAGATCTCCTTCCAAAGGAATTGAAATAATTTCCATGTCCTTGTGCGGGTGTGTCCCGAAACCCATTCCCTGAGAAACGGTGTCATCATTTAATACTCTTAAAACTCCAAAATGTGTTCTGTCTCTGTTTTGATAGTTAGCAAAACTGAATGTATGATAAGAATTTAACCACCCATGGTTGGCATGGCCTCTTGAATCTGCTTTATGATATACTGTTTTCATTTCTGTGATTATTTATGATACAAATGTACGGCATGCAGATGTTTAAATAGTTGATGTAGGTTAAGAAAGGAAATTTGGAGGTAAAACAGCAAAAATGCGAAACAGTAAAAATGCTGTGGGAGCAAGTAAAATGGTTCTTTTATAGTTGGACTACACAATTATGTTTTTAAGGCGCAAGGATTTTATCTGTGATAAATTTTATAAAGATTGATGGATTGAACCAATTGTATAAATGCAAATATCTGTGTTATCTGGAGGATCTGCGGGAAACTAATAGGTTCTGAATGTAAAGTTTTGGCTAAAGCCAGTTGATAGGAGCTAAAAGAGAAAGCGGGCTAAAGCCCGCTCCTATTGAATATCTTTATACTATTTCAGTTTTAAATTAAAGTTTTCAACACAACTTATAATTTCTAATTTCTAACTTCTAGTTAAAAATGTACCTGCTTGATTTCTTCTTCAATTTCTTTAGGTGTTTCATCCTCAGATTTAATAAAAATCATGGTCACTACAGCCCCAATGAGCATGCAAATACCTCCTACCACAACATAATCCATAGCCTGTTTTCCAAAAATCCCACTTACGACAGGGCCTCCGAACAAACCATTGATGATCTGCGGAATTACTATAAAAAAATTGAATATCCCCATATAAACGCCCATTTTTCTTTGTGGAATCACCTCAATAAGCATTGCATAAGGCATTGCCAGAATACTTGCCCATGCAAAACCTAATCCTATCATAGAGATCCATAAATTGTTGACATCTTTAATGAAATACATTGATATGAGTCCTAACCCTCCACACAATAAGGCTAAAGCGTGAGTCTGTTTTTTACCGATCAGTTTAGCAATGGGTGTCAATAGAAAGGCAAAAGGAATCGCCCAGAGATTGTACATTCCGAAGAGCTTTCCGGTAAGGTCTCCGGCATCGTTGAATGCCTTTGAATGGGTATCTTCCGGGGAAAGTCCGAAATGATGAGTGGCCAGAGCACTGGTGGTGAATACCCACATTGTAAATAAGGCGAACCATGAAAAGAACTGAACAATTCCCAGCTTTTTCATCTGCGAAGGTATTGCTGCAAAGTCTTTAAAAATATCAGAAAATTTGGATTGATGTTTTTCTACTTCTTTTCCATCTTCAAAATCAGCAAATTCCTGTGGGGAATACTCTCTGGTTGTCATGATGGTATACAGAATAGATATAATAAGCAATGCTGCACCGATATAAAAGGAATAAATTACATTATCCGCTACAAATCCTGCCGGTGCTTCATTGGAAATCCCCATTTTTGTTAACCAATCTGGTAAATATGAACCCAGTACCGCCCCAATTCCAATTAAAATGGTTTGTACCGAGAATCCTATTGTTCCCTGATGTTTAGGGAGCATATCTCCTACCAAAGCCCTGAAAGGTTCCATGGCAATATTCACTGAAGCATCCATCATGGCGAGGAATATTACAGCTAACAAAAGCGCATTGGCAGCAAACATCTGAGTAACAGAAGCTGCATTCGGAAGTAAAACCAATCCTATTGCGCACAAGACGGCTCCAATCAGGAAATAAGGTTTTCTTCTTCCCAACGGACTCCATGTATTGTCACCCATATGTCCGATGATAGGCTGAATGATCAACCCTGTAATGGGAGCTACCAGCCAGAACCAGGATAGCTCGTGAACATCCGCTCCTAAATTTCCAAGAATACGGCTCGCATTTCCATTCTGTAATCCGAATGCCATCTGAATTCCCAAGAATCCCATGCTCATATTGATAATCTGGAGCATGGATAGGTCTGGTTTTTTCCTTTTTCCTACCTTCCCCGTATCATATTTCCCCATCATTATTGCCATTACGATTTCAGTTTTTGAATGAATGCATCTTCAATAGGTGCTTTTTCAGTAACCACTTTGTCAACAACCTCATTGGGAACCGTCATAGAAAGAACATACTGTTTTACCTTCCAGCTTCCATTGATTTTCTCTACCACTCCGGAACCTCTGCAAATTTTCATCTGGGTATCCAGTAATTCATCAAACCATGCTAGTTTTCCATCTTTGCTGAAGTAAATATTTCTTTTAAGGGCTTTAAAGTTCCAGGTTTTCTTTTTATCAAAATAAGGTTTTGCCCACACCATAAATGCTTTTTTATCCCAGATTTCGGTAGCATCTGTTCCGATGAAGGTAGATTCATCCTCAAACAGATTAAAATAGGCATTATAATCTGCTTTTGCCGCAGCTGCATTGAAGGTATCAAGCATGCTACTGATTTCCGATTTTTCTTTTTCAAATCCGGTTTTCGACTGTGCTGCAAGTAAGGAAAATCCCAGTAAAAAAAGGATTAGTGAATAAGCAGTCGTTAGTTTTTTCATATATAATAATTATTTTTCAAGTTCAATAATCAATGGAGTTTTTGCCGGAATGTTCATACTGTTTTGCATTGGAATTTCTTTGTCTGAAATAATTTCTTTTCCTTTTGTAAATCCATTCAGTGATTCTGCAAACCGTTTCAGATCTAACGTCTGATCTTTTTCATTATTGTTGATGATGACCATAACACTTTCTTTTTCATTGTATCGGAAATACACAAAAACACCG
Organism: Chryseobacterium gleum; assembly: GCF_900636535.1. NCBI lineage: Bacteria > Pseudomonadati > Bacteroidota > Flavobacteriia > Flavobacteriales > Weeksellaceae > Chryseobacterium > Chryseobacterium gleum. The sequence goes on along the minus strand of NZ_LR134289.1, from coordinate 29,251 downwards.
TCCTGGGGAACGAAATTTTTAGTTTTTCCATTATGAATCACATCTTTATCTTTTCTCCAGTTCAGTAGTTTTTGAGTAAACCGGAAAAATTCTTTCTGTTCCGGAGTTTGAGAGGATAGATTGAAAGCATTTTGTGTATCAGATTTCCATCCTCCCGGAAAGTCTCTGCGGATATCAGCATCGCCGCCGGTCTTTTTATCTCCTCTCATTCCTATTTCTGATCCGTAATAAATCTGAGGAATTCCTCTTACCGTTGAGATCAGAGTAAGTGCCATTTTATAAGCATCAGGATTGGCGTTAAAGATTTCATTCCACCTTTCGGTATCATGGTTTTCAAAGAATACGAGAAGATTGTTGATATCTGGATACAGAAAATCACTTGTAAAAGAGTCATAAACCCTGATCATTCCTTTATCCCAGCTTTCTTTTTCACTCAGAGCCTTAGGCATGTTTTCAAAGAGCATAAAATCCATCACCGATGGTAAATTTGAATTGTAATTTTCTATCGCCCCGATCTTCGAATTTTTCTGCCACGCTGCAATTTGTGCTGCTGTATACAGCCATGTTTCCCCTACAATATTGAATTTTGGATATTCATCTGTAATTGCTTTAGCCCATTTTGCCATGGCTTCTTTATCATTGTAAGGATAAGTATCTACACGGAATCCTCCCAGTTCAGCATATTCAATCCACCAGATCGCATTTTGAATCAGATATTTCAGGACCAAAGGATTTTTTTGGTTGATATCAGGCATGGTAGTATCGAACCATCCGTCCAATGCATATTTTTTATCAATATCAGAGGCATTGGTATCAAATTGCGTTGTCGTTTTATAGTTGGAACGTTTAAATCCTTTTTCTCCTTCATCAAACCAGTGTATCCAGTCTTTTGAAGGAAGATCTTTAATCATCCAGTGTGATCCTCCCCAGTGGTTGGTTACATAATCCATTACCAGCTTCATATTCCGTTTGTTCAGTTCCTGGGATAACTTTTTATAGTCTTCATTGGTTCCGTAACGGCCATCTATTTTATAGAGATCAGTTTGGGCATAGCCGTGATAGGAATATACTTTTTCGTTACCCTCATTTACAGGCGTAAGCCAGACCGCTGTTGCGCCCAGGTTCTGAATATAATCAAGGTTGTTGATAATTCCGCGAAGATCCCCTCCATGTCTGCCATTGGGTAGGCTTCGGTTTGCCTTTTCAGTAAGCTCCGGTTTTGAATCATTCTTTTCATCACCATTGGCAAAGCGGTCCGGCATGATCAGGTACATAAAGTCTTTTGAAGTAAAAGACTCACGGTTGGCAGATCCGGGATTTCTTTGTTTTAATTCATAGGTGTACGAAGCAAGATTCTTCTTACCTTTTTTAATATTGATGATAAACTTCGGAATGTTTATTTCATTGGTATCAACCGTAATAAAAACATAATTGGGATTATCCACTTTCCGGATGTCTTTAATCTGTATTCCCTCTGAAAGCGAAATCTCGTGGTTGGCGACTTCTTTTCCATAAACAAGAATCTGAAGTTCAGGATTTTTCATCCCTTTCCACCAGAATGCCGGCTCTACTCTTTCCAGATTTTTCTGGGAAAAAGCTAAAGAAGCAATCGAAAGGGCAAATGCTGCATATATTGTCTTCATATTAGTGTTCAATTTAGCATTAAATTTTCATATACACATTCAAAAATATGAAGGAAACCTTGTTTTTTAGTCTATAATCTTATAAAATATGAAGATGAAATACCTTCATTTCGAATTTAATAAAGAATATTTAACTTTTTTACAAAAAATTCATATTTAAAATCAGTTTTAACTACTTTTTATTTTTAGTTTTATAGAAAAAATGTTGGATTTCAGTAATATGTTCAAAACGGAAGGACCGGATGTTGTCTACACATGGACAATTCCTGTGTTTGCTGCTATTATTTTCATAGAAATGGCTTACAGTCACTTCAATAAAGAGAAAATCTATGAAACTAAAGATGTGGCAACAAATGTCCTTTTTGCCTTGCTTAATTATGGATTGGACATCATCATGAAAGGTTTTTCCTTATTTGTTATGATGTTTTTTTACCAGCATCGTCTTTTTGACTGGCAGGAAGGAATATGGTACTGGATTGCAGTTTTCCTGGCTCAGGACTTTGCGTATTATGTTCATCATTATGTAGATCATCATTCCAGAGTTTTCTGGGCGGTACATATCACACATCACAATTCTGACTATTTCAATATCAGCACGGGATTCAGAAGTCCTGTATTTCAGCCATTGTACAGATATCTGTTTTTCTCTCCGTTAGCATTTATGGGCTTTCATCCGTGGCATATTCTGGTAGCTTATTCTTCTATACAGATTTATGGTACTTTTGTTCATACCCAATCCATTAAAAGTATGGGATTTCTGGAATATATACTCGTTACTCCTTCTCATCACAGGGTACATCACGCATGTAATATTAAATATCTGGACCGCAATATGGGAATGGGCCTGATTATCTGGGATAAAATTTTCGGGACATTTGAAAAAGAAGATCCTGAAGTTCCTGTAAAATACGGTATCTATCCTAAAATGGAGTCAAAAGATCCGGCAACTACGCTATTCTATGAGTGGCGAAGAATTGGAAAAGATCTCAGACAGCCGGGAATTTCTTTTAAAGATCGTATCAAGTACCTTTTTTATTCACCGGGATGGAGACATGACGGAACCGGAAAAACGGTAAAACAGTACCAGAAGGAATATAAAGAAAAGAAAAAAATTCAGACTCCGGTTCAGGTAAAAGAACAGGTATCAGAATCTGAGAAGCAATATCCCCAACTCATTCAACAGACAGAGGATAAATAACAAAAATACCCCGGAACATTAAAAAATCAATGAACCGGGGCACCTTAGTGTATCTTAAAAAATTATTTTACTGGCTTAATTGAAATTGCGAAACCGCCGCTTCTTGCCATTTTAAAATTAATTTTTGATTTACCTGTAATCTCTTTTTTATAGATATTATAGCTTTGAGGATTATCAATATAATCAGCATCTTTTCCATCTTCATAGATTGTTGCTTCATATTTCTTTCCTTTATCCAGGAATGAGAAGTCTACAGTGTATTCACGTTTGTTTTCATCGGTAATACCTCCCACAAACCAGTTTTCAGTACCTTTCGCTTTTCTTGCTGTTACCACATAATCACCAGGTTCAGCGGCCAGGATTTTTGTATCATCCCAATCTGCTGCCACATCCTTGATAAACTGGAATGCATCCATATGTTTTTTATAGTTTTCAGGAAGGTCTGCAGCCATCTGAAGCGGCATGTACATGGTCACATAAAGCGCCAGCTGTTTTACCAATGTAGTTTTTACGAAACGGTTATCTCCAGGGAAATAATAGTCTAGTTTTGTCTGGAAAATTCCCGGCGTGTAATCCATAGAACCTCCCATCCATCTTGTAAATGGAAGAACTGTCTGGTGATCAGGTTTATTTCCTCCGAATGCTTCATATTCTGTTCCACGAGCTGCTTCTGCAGAGATGTAGTTCGGATAGGTACGGCTTTCCCCTGTAGGACGTACAGATTCGTGAGAATTAACCATTATTTTATATTCATTTGCTTTTTCTGCAATTCTGTAGTAATGATTAATAGTCCATTGAGAATAATGATGTTCTCCTCTAGGAATGATATCTCCTACATATCCTGTTTTTACGGCATCATATCCATATTTTTTCATGGTCTGGAACGCTTTGTCTGCCCATCTTTCATAATTTGTTGCAGAACCTGAAGTTTCGTGGTGCATGATCAGCTTAATTCCTTTTGAATGTGCATATTCATTCAACATTTTGATGTCAAAATCCGGATAAGGAGTAATAAAATCGAAAACAAATTCTTTTGAATGTCCGAACCAGTCTTCCCAACCAATATTCCATCCTTCAATCAGCAATCCCTGGAAACCATTTTCTGCAGCGAAATCAATATATTCTTTAACTTTTGTATTGTTGGCTGCATGTTTTCCGTTTGGAGTTAACTTGGTAAAATCTGTTTTACCTAAATGAACATTCTCTGCAGTAGAATATGCCCACTGAGATTTTCCGATAATCATTTCCCACCAGACACCCATGTATTTTGTAGGATGAATGTAAGAGGTATCGGTATATTTTGTAGGCTCATTCAGGTTAAAGATCATTTTGGAATCCATTACCTGCTCTGCTTTCGGCGCTACAATAATTGTTCTCCACGGAGTTACTGAAGGAGTTTGAATATATCCTTTCGCTCCTTGTCTGTCGGCTGTTAAGTGCGTTTTGAATTTATAATTCTGTGCATCTACTTCAAGATGTGAAGCCGGATAATCCAATACAGCAGCTTCAGCAACGTTGATATACAAAGGCTCTTTTCCTTCTTTTTTAAGCATTAAAGGAGACTGAACTGCGTTTTTCACCAATGACTGGGAAGCATTTGCATCGTATGCCTTGTCCCATTTTGAAGGAATCTCAGATACTTTTGTTTCCTGATACTGATATTCCTGAGAATCATAGTCTGCCACGATCCACCATGCTTTCATATCGGTAGGGAAATCGATTTCAGAGTCTTCTTCTCTGATCACAAAATAGTTAAGATTTTTCTGCTGCGGGAATTCATAACGGAATCCAAGCCCGTCATTAAACAATCTGAACTTTACCACAATGCTTCTGTCTGTAGAAGCCTGGTTTAGGGTAACCGCCAGCTCGTTGTAGTTATTGATATAATTTTTCTTTTCTCCTAAAACCGGCTGCCAGGTTTCATTTTTGGAGTCTCTTTTTTCATCTGTCTTTGCAAAACCGTTGTTCAGGTCGTATTTTGCATCTTCTGGTTTGGCAATCTCAGAAGCGAACTTTATAGCTGTGTCTTTAAATAATCTCAATCCCAATTTAGAATCTTCAACCACTACCGCACCATTGTATTTCAGGTTGTAGTAAGGTACTCCCTCTTTCAGCTGAAAGTTCATTTCGAACTTCCCGTCCGGAGATTTTAAAGATTGGGCTTTCACACCTGTAAACATCATTGAGAGCAAAAGCGCTCCAACTGTAATTTTCTTCATAATGACTATTTATTAACTTAAAAAATAGATAAAGTACTGCGGTAAAGCAGCACATTACCTATTTTTATTATTACTTAATTATTATAATGCTTCTATTTTATATGTACCTAACTTCAGGTCTACAGAAATTTTGTAACTTCCTCCTGTTCCATCAAATTTAATGTTTCCATTACTTCCTTTAGGAGCTATAAGGCCTGAGTTTCCGTCTCCGGAGATATTTCCCCAGTCAAGATCTCCCCAACTCTGCTGACCCAGAAATTTAAATTGAGAACCTGCCGGAAGCGTAATAGTATGTTCAAATTTACCTCCGCCTAAATTCGTCATAGGGATCGCTCCGGCTGCATTCCAGCCGTTAATTGTACCCACCATATAAAGATTTGCAGGATTCCAGTTGTTGATTGCAGAAGGAACTACATCTATAGTTTTTTTAGCAAGATCAGAATCGATAGTAATTTTATACATTCCTGAAGCTCCGGTAAACAAAATATTTTCAGGCGCAGCAGCTGCCAGATTGGATGACCATGTTTTAAAATATTTATTAGAAGTCTGCATTCCTGATGTATCTAAACTATAATTTAAAGGGCTCCAATCTTTCTGTCCTAAAAATCTGAATGCTTTTCCACTTTCCAGATACGTATAAATTGTAGAAATATTTTCATTTTTATATAACATCTGGGCCGCTCCTGCATTCCAGCCCACTGCAGATGCTTCTCCTACAATATAAAAAGAAGGATATTCCGTCAGGTAAGGAGTAATGGTCATCGGAATTACATTGGAATAAGATACTACAGCATTTCCTACAGAGACCTTCATTCTTACTTCAATATTTGCGGCAACTCCAGGAAGGAACCCAGCATCAAGAATAATTTTATTTAAATCTTTTACAGTAAAAGTTCTGGACAGATCACCTGCAGTCAGATCTGCACTTTTGGCACCCGCAAAACCTGTTCCTGCTTTAGCGAACTCGAGAGCATTGCTGTTAACAACAGCCAGATTAAATACAGGATTTGTCCAAGTAAATTTTACTGCTTTATCATTTTCATTAGCTTTAAGCAAAACCAATGTAGTGGCATCTCCTGCTAAAGTAGGCTTTTTTGTCACCTCAAGCACCGCCTTGTCTTCATCTTTTTCGCAGGAAACTACCAAAAATCCTAAAACAAAAAGCGTAAATATTTTGAATAAATTTTTCATTGTAATCAAGTTTTAAATTAGTACCCAGGATTCTGAATCAGATTAGGATTGGCTACAATATCTTTCGCTGGGATCGGGAAAAGATTTCTATAGCTTTCTACGGCTTTCCCTTCTTTTACATTTCCTTTCCACGGCCATAAATAATCTCCTGTTGTAAACTTGTTGAAACGGATAAGATCACTTCTTCTGGTCATTTCCCAGGATAATTCTCTGGCTCTCTCATCTAAAATGAAATTCAGATTGATAGAAGAAACGTTTCCGCTCGTATCTCCATAAGCACGTTGTCTCAGCTGATTAATATAACCGATTGCCGTTGCCTGATTACCACCAGCACCTCCTCTCAAGACAGCTTCAGCATACATCAGATAAATATCGGCTAAACGGTATAACGGGATATCAGCTTCAACCCAGTTAGGATGAGCCCCAGCAGATCCGTTACTTTTAACATTCTTAAATTTGATAAAAGCATAACCATCTGTGAATGATCCTAAATCATTAATTTCTAAATTCTGTCCTGTGGTAAAGAATCTTCCTCTTTTATCACTTCCATTAGCCGGAAACAACCCAACAAATGCTTTTGTAGTTCTTAAACCACTCCATCCGCCATTCACTCCAAAGTCAGCAGCTTTCATATCACCTCCTATTGCAGCATGAACAAGATAAGTTGTTCCCCCGTTGGTTTGTGTATTAATTCCGTCAAAATTTACGCTTAAAATCTGCTCCGGGTTATTGATATTATTATCAGCAAGGAACAAATCGTCGTATTTAGGTTTTAAAGAATATCCTGCTGCAATTACTTTGTTACAGTATGTAATACAGTCTGTATTCCTTTGGGTTCCTGTATAAACTTCAGCATTTAAATATAATTTTGCCAACAATGCCCAGACAGCAGCTTTATCTGCTCTGCCATATTCATTTGTTTTAGGATCTTTTAACTCTCCTGCTACAGCAAGCAATTCAGATTCTATATAATTAAATAATGCTTTTCTTTCTATCCTTTGTGGCGGGTTGACAGATCCCGGCAAGTATGATTCATCAACAAAAGGAACATTTCCGAACATATCAATCGCATGGTAGTATGATTGTGCTCTCAGGAAACGCGCTTCTGCTCTCATCAATTTTGCCTGAGTAAGATTGTCTCCTGTAATATTATTGGAAGCTAATTTTTCATCGGTAACATTTCTTAAGAATTCATTACAAAAAGCAATTTCTGTATATATTCTATAATACATAGCTGCAATAAACTCATTGGAAGCATCCCATGTCATTTTGTGAAGCGTGTGAAGGTTTCCGTCATTCCATCCTATGACTGCTTCATCTGTTGTTACGACATTCAAAGTGTACATTAATCTTGTATACTGAGAAAAACCACCGTTGATCCCATTAATATCACTATCCGGCTGATCACCATCTCCACTTACCTGGCCACCCATAGCAAGACCTCCGTAAAGTTTTGCCAGAACATTTTTGTAATTGGCAAAATCTTTATAAATACTTGCTGAAGTAACATCTGTGATAGGTTCTCTTTCAAGGTCTTTCACACAAGAAGTTGCTGTCAATAAAAATACTGCAGAAAGAGGCAATACTATATTTTTTAGTTTAATTCTATTTAGTTTCATTGAATTCTTATTTAAAATTGGAAGTTAAAACCTAAAGAATAAATCCTAGGCATTTGATAATAACCGTTATCTATTCCACCAAAAACTTCAGGATCTACCCCAGAGTATTTAGTGATCACAAAAACATTTTGTGCCATCGCATATATTTTCAGATTACTTCCTTTAGAAAAAACTTCTCCGAAATTGTATCCGACATTAATATTATCCAGTCTCAGGAATGAAGCATTCTCAACGTAAATATCTGATTTATATTGAGGAACAGAAAATTGATATTGTGGTGCTGTTGCAAATACGTTTTGAAGATATTCATTTGTGGACGCCGACTGCAGCGAACTGTTGGACGCAGCATTATTATATACATAGTTTCCTAAGACAGCTCTTGCACTTAATGCAAAATCCCAGTTTTTATGAGATACTTTTGTAGAGAAACCTAAAATGGCATCAGGTGTTGTGGATTTGTAATAATACATATCTTTTGTATTGATTACCCCATCTCCGTTTCTGTCTACATAAGCTCCGTCAACTGGCTTTCCATTGGTATCATATACTTGTTGATAAACCCAGAATGAATTTGGTGCATATCCTACGGCATGAGCCTGAATCCTGTTTCCGGAACCTCCTTCAATTCCACCCACTTCCATATTGAATGATTCATCAGCTCTGTCTTTAAGCTTAGTAATCACCGGCTTGTAATGAGTAGCATTAAAACTTACTTCCCAGGTTGTATTTTGATTTTTAACCGGAATTACAGTAATACTTCCTTCAATCCCTTCATTTTTCATATCTCCTACATTTTGCCAGCTTGCATTACTTAAACCTCCTGCAGGTTCATCAGCATATACAAGAAGGTCTTTAGTATCTTTTCTGAAAATATCTATTGATCCTGTAATTCTGTTTTTATTAAATCCAAAATCTAATCCTAGATTTTTAGTTGTTGTTGTTTCCCAAGTCAGGTTTGGGTTATAATTAGCAGGCCTGAACATAAAATAGAATTCATTTCCAAACTGATACCCTGCTCCCTGATAGCTGGGGTTATAAGCTGCAAACGCCGGATAGTTATTAGGTTTATTACCGTTCAAAGCTGGCAATTCCTGCTGACCTGTTTTCCCCCATCCTGCTCTTAATTTTAAAGTACTGATAGCAGATATGTTTTTAATGAAACTTTCTTCATTAAGTTTCCATGCTAATGAAACCCCAGGGAAAACTCCCCATACATTATCTCTGGTTCCATTAAAGAATCTTGAAGAACCATCTTTACGAACTGATCCTGAAATAACATATTTATTAGCTATTGTAAAAATAGCTCTTCCATAGAAAGAGATCAATGTATTTTGAGTTTTGAAGTCTAAATCCTGCGAGTTAATTCCTGTTCCTCTATAAGTGATAGCTCCTGGAAGATAAATATTGAAATCCTGATAAGAATATCCTGCAGTAATATCTACACCAGTATTAATGGCACTGATATTTTTCACATAATTAAAGTAGGTCTCCAAAAGCTTGTTTTTCTTTTCCATAGAATAGAAATTTGAGCTTCCTTTATCTTCAAAACCTGGTCTCAGACGGGCATCTTTAAATTTATGTCCATCACTTTTTGTATAATCATATCCGGCATTTACATTGAAATGAAGGTCCGGAAGGAAGTGAAACTTATAATCTAATTGAATATTTCCCAATCCTCTCAATACAGAAGAGACATCTCTTACGCCATTGATCATTCCAAGAGGGTTTGAATTGGCATTTACATTATAACCTGTTGCAGATCCTGAGTCCAGCCATTCATAATAGCCTCCATAATTAGAGTTTCCTGAATATATAGGTTGTGTAGGATCAAAATAAGTAGCCGCCTTAATCACTCCACCATCTACAAATCTATTATCAGTAAATGTTCCTTTTGCGTTTACATTTACTGATAAATGATTATCAAAGAATTTAGGGTTTAAGTTCAACCCTACGGAGGTTCTGCGGAAAGAATTTGATTTTACAATACCGTTCTGCTCATTATATCCTAATGATAAACGATATGGCAGACCTTTAATACCTCCCGAAAGCGCAACGTTATTATCTGTACCCCATGCTGCCTGATAAATCTGATCCTGCCAGTCGGTATCAGCATTTCCTAACTTAGTTTTATAACCAGCAGGAGCATATGTATTAACAAAATCTCTAAACTCCTGAGCATTTAATACATCAACCTTTCCCATTTTAGTAGAAACCGAAGTCACCGTTGAAAAATTCACTTTGAACTTTCCTGCCGTTCCTTTCTTGGTTGTAATGAGAATAACCCCATTGGAAGCTCTATTACCATAAATAGCAGTAGCAGATGCATCTTTAAGGATATCAAATGTTTCAATATCGTTCGGGTTAATTAATGATAGAGGGTCTGACACTCCATTCATTCCTACAAAGTCCTGAGGAACTCCATCAATTACTATCAAAGGTGAATTCTCTCCACTTAAAGAAGAAGTTCCCCTGATTCTGATTTTTGTACCCGATCCAGGTGCCCCACTGTTATTGGTAATCTGTACCCCTGGTGTTTTACCCTGGATCAACTGACCCGCTGACGTAGCTCCCCCGTTGAAGTCTTTAGCCGTTACAGAGGTTATAGAGCCGGTAAGGTCAGATTTTTTCTGCTTTCCGTACCCAATCAGTACAACCTCATCGATCTTTTTCTCCTGAGGAACAGAGTCCTTTTTCTGCGCATGCATTACTGTACTGGCCAGTAAAAAAGCGGGCGCGATTTTTAATACTGTTGTAAAATTCTTCACAATCTTATTTTTTATAGTTTCGTTTTTTAAGTCTTATTTTAGCCTAAAGCCAGACTCGCAATTTAAAAAAAAATTAGAATTATTATAAATTTAATATAATTTTAGTTAAAATTATGTATATTACGAAACCCATTTTAGTTAGTTTTTTAAGATACAATATTTTACAACGTCTTATGCTTTGCATAATATTTATTTCAATTTAAGAAAATGTTAAACAATTGTTTAACTTTATTTTGAGTTTGAGCCTTAAAATTCGCATTCTGCATCATAATAACACCACCAATAGCGGTATTCAACAGATATTCCTTATCTTTGCAGTCAAAACTTTACTATAAATGTCAAACAGAAAGATGATTACGGCAGCTTTGCCTTATGCAAACGGGCCGGTTCATATAGGACATTTGGCAGGTGTTTATATTCCTGCGGATGTTTACGCAAGATTTCAGAGAAGATTAGGAAAAGATGTAGCGTTTATCTGTGGTTCAGATGAGCACGGGATTCCTATTACCATAAGAGCCAAAAAAGAAGGAGTAACCCCTCAGGATATCGTTGACAAATATCACGGGATTATTAAAAAATCTTTTTCTGACCTGGGAATTTCATTTGATGAATATTCAAGAACAACGTCTAAAAAGCATTATGAAACCAGTCAGGATTTCTTCAAGGTTTTATATGAAAAAGGAAAATTCACTGAAGAAGTTTCTGAACAGTATTTTGATGAGCAGGCAGGAGAATTCCTTGCTGACCGTTATATTGTAGGAACTTGTCCTAATTGCGGTAATGAAAACGCTTACGGAGACCAGTGTGAGAAATGCGGTACTACCCTTTCTCCTTCTGAGCTGATCAATCCGAAATCAATGCTTAGCGGAAATGTTCCTATCCTTAAAGAAACGAAAAACTGGTATCTGCCATTAAATGAATATGAAGATTTCTTAAACCAATGGATCATTGAAGGCCATAAAGATGACTGGAAACCTAACGTATACGGACAGGTTAAATCATGGCTGAATGACGGTCTTAAGCCTCGTGCCATGACCAGAGACCTGAACTGGGGTGTTCCGGTTCCTCTTCCGAATGCTGAAGGAAAAGTATTATATGTATGGTTTGATGCTCCTATCGGGTATATTTCTTTCACCAAAGAATGGGCAGAGAAAAACGGAAAAGACTGGAAAGATTACTGGCAGAGTGAAGACAGCGATCTGGTACACTTTATCGGAAAGGATAATATTGTATTCCACTGTATTATTTTCCCTTCGATGATGAAAGCGCACGGTGATTACATCATGCCAGCTAATGTTCCTGCTTTTGAATTCCTGAACCTTGAGAACGATAAGATTTCAACGTCAAGAAACTGGGCAGTATGGGCTCATGAATATGTGGAAGATTTTCCTGGGCAACAGGATGTTTTAAGATATGTACTTCTTTCATCTGCTCCGGAAACAAAGGATAATAACTTTACATGGAAAGATTTCCAGACTAAGAATAATTCTGAATTAGCTAATATTTTTGGTAACTTCATCAATCGTGTTGCTGTATTAATTAATAAAAACTTTGAAGGAAAAGTTCCTAAAGGAGATGTTAATGCTCCTGAATTAGAAGAAATCGGCAAAAGAGCTGTTGAAATTAGAAACTTCCTTGAAAATTATGAATTCAGAAATGCTTTAACAGCATTCATGAATCTTGCAAGATTTGGAAACCAATATTTGCAGAATGAAGAACCTTGGAAAACTGTTAAAAATGATCTTGAGAAAACCAAGAATACATTATTTATTGGAGCTCAGATTTCAGTTGCTCTAGCAAATTTAGCTGAACCATTCTTGCCTTTCACAGCTCAAAAGCTATATGAAATTTTTAATGTTGAGCAAAAAGGATGGACTGAAATTGAAAGCTCAAAAGTATTAATTGAAGCAGGTCATCCAATAATGGCTAATGCTCCAATTTTATTCTCTCAGATTTCAGACGACGTAATCGAAGCTCAGATCCAAAAGCTGGAAGACACCAAACAAAACAATAAAAAAACAAACCCTAACGCAAACCCAATGAAAGAGGAGATCACGTTTGATGACTTTACTAAAATAGATCTTAGAACAGCAACCATTATTGAAGCTGAAAAAGTAGAAAAAGCAGATAAATTACTAAAACTTACTGTAGATACAGGAGTAGATGTAAGAACTGTTGTTTCCGGGATTGCAGAAAGTTTCACGCCTGAAGAGGTGATCGGAAAGCAGGTAATGATTCTTCTGAACCTTGCCCCAAGAAAAATCAGAGGAATTGAGTCTCAGGGAATGTTATTATTAACAACAAAACCAGACGGAAAATTATCTTTCGTAACACCGGATGACAGCAATGTTGAAAATGGTATTGAGATCGGATAATTAAAATCCTTATAAAGATAACAGGCTGTTTCACTAGAAGCAGCCTTTCTTTTAAATAATACTTATGGTCAATAAAAGTGTTTTAAGAAAGCTTTCCAACCAGGAATTGGAGGGATATCTAAAAGAAGGCAATCGCTTTGTTCCGGAAGCTGTTCAGACCGCTTTTGAAATTATGGAAGAAAGAGGCCGTGTTTTCAGCGAGATGGAAAAAACAGCCGTTCAGCAATTGATTCAGCATAAAAAAGAAGAAGAGGAAGCAAAACGTTCAGAAGAGGTAGAAACCTGGAAAGATCATATTACAGAAGATCCGGATGCTATCAGGCTTTATGCACGAATGACTATTTTTGTCAGCAGTGTTCTCTTCAGTACGATTCCCGGAGCTATTCTGCTCGCACTTAATTTAATCAGACTCAAAAATACTTTCCTGCGTTTCTTACGGTGGTATTTGGCTTCCTTTTTTTTATATTTCAGAAGTACGTTCTGGTTTCTCATTTTAATTTTGGTACCACTTCCAGATACAGTCCCGAAATTGGGGTCATAGCAGCAGGAGCTTTGAGCTTACTTATCATCAGTGTTTTAGCAACTCCGAAAAAGCTTCCTTACCGCGCAGAATCTTATATTTTCCCTGTGATTTTATGTGCCGGAACTGCTGTTCTGATCTATTTTTATTTTCAGGAGTGGTTTTCATTTTATCCGCTGGCAAGGGTTATCAATATATTCAGACAATAATAAGGAGCTGATTCCCGCTATCCACTTTTACTCCTCGCCCCTGGCAAAGAGCCAACTGCATGCTGTGGGGTAACCGTTTCTATCGGGGCTGGAAATAGTACAAAAAAAAGTCATTCCGGTGTACAGAATGACCATTTATAAATTCATGAGATTGCTTCGCTTTCAGCTCGCAATGACTTGTTGTCGTAATTATTTCTTGGTGAGCTTTGCCAGGTAGGAATCTTCATCCTTCAAAACTCTTTCTATTTTAAAACCATTATTTGTGGCAGCGTTCTTCAAAGTATTAAAGTCAAGATACAGCCAGGTAATCGGTTCTTCAGATTCTCCTTTATAATGCACCACATAATCCAGTTCTCCATAATATCCGCCTGCAGGAATGTATACTCCACCATCCTTATCACGATCGAACATATAAAGAATATCTGTACTGTCGATCAGGATCTGTCCTTTATCATTCAATAAGGTATGCAGCTTCTGAAAATAGGTATCAATTTTTGCCAGGCTTTCAAAAACTCCGGTACCGTTCATCAGCAATAAGATCGTATCAAATGTTTCACCGGAAAAATCAAGCATATTTTCACAAACCGCTTTTTTAATTCCCCTCAACTTACAAACCTCAACAGATTTGGGTGAAATATCCAATGCAGTCACATCAAGATTTTTTTCATTCTGAAGGTATAACGAATGAGAACCAGCCCCTGCACCAATATCCAGAACCTTTCCTTCGGATAACTGCAGTGCTTTCTGCTCTATATCATTCATGTCTTCAAAATCTCTGAATAAGTAATCCACCGGAAGCTCATCCAGCTCGGAAATTGACGTTTCAGTCTGCAGATCTTCAGGATTTTCATTATGATAATAATCCCAGATCGCTCTGCCCATTAAATCTTTCATACGTGCAAAGATAGGTCTTCGGGATGCAAAGTTCAAAGTTTGTGATTCAGGTTTTTGAGTTACAAGCTCTTATTGTTTTTCATTAAAGCGGTTAGTTCCATTATTATAACGCAATAGATCGCAATTTCTTTTGAGACCGCGTACTCTTTAAGTTCGCGAAGGCGTTTCACTCAGCAATGAAACAATAATATCTTAGCTAAATGAAATGCCTTCGCGAACAAAATTACTTTCAGGTCGGATTAAAAAACTTTGCGGTCCCAGCGTTAAAAGAATTTTCATGATAGCATTTGGGCACATTATTATAACACAATAGATCACAATTTCTTTTGAGACCGCGCACTCTTTAAGTTCGCTAAGGCGTTTCACTCAGCAATGAAACAATAATATCTTAGCTAAATGAAATACCTTCGCGAACAAAATTACTTTCAGGTCGGATTAAAAAACTTTGCGGTCCCAGCGTTAAAAGAATTTTCATGATAGCATTTGGGCACATTATTATAACGCAATAGATCGCAATTTTTTTTGAGACTGCGTACTCTTTAAGTTCGCTAAGGCGTTTCACTCAGCAATCAAACAATAATATCTTAGCTAAATGAAATGCCTTCGCGAACGAAATTACTTTTAAGTCGGATTAAAAAACTTTGCGGTCCCAGCGTTAAAAGAATTTTCATGATAGCATTTGGGCACATTATTATAACGCAATAGATCGCAATTTCTTTTGAGACCGCGCACTCTTTAAGTTCGCTAAGGCGTTTCACTCAGCAATGAAACAGTAAATATCTTAGCTAAATGAAATGCCTTTGCGAACGAAATTATTTTCAGGCCGGATTAAAAGTTTGCGTTCTCAGCGTTAAAAGAAACTTACGTTATATTATTGATTACTAACTAGTTGAAATTTATCCATAACTGATTTTTAATTCAAATCCGGTTTCCGATCAAGCCCAGAAACCGGATTTGAAATATAATATGTTTTCAGATCAGGGTATTTTAAATCCTGATCATTTCTTAAAACTCAAAAGTATAAGACAGGTTGAATGTTCTTCCTCTTCCCTTATAATTAAACAGTTCCGGAAGTCCGTAAGTGGCATATAAAACCTGGGAACGCTTGCTCCAGATCGTCTGATAATCGGTATTAAACAGGTTCTGAATTCCTAAGTTGAATTTTCCCCAGTTGAAACGGTATCCCATCATCAGATCTGAAGTATTATAGCCTTCCACCACATTATTAAGCTCGTCTTTCTGCTTGAAATTCTGTAACGACTGGAATCTGAATGACCAGTTTTGAATTTTATACCCGATATAGGTTACCAGTTTGGAAGGAGAAGCATTATAAATCTCCTGCTTCTGCCATTCTCCTTTGTTGTCTACTTCAGATTTGATCAAAAGTCCGCTGGCCCCGAAATAAACACCATTGCTTAAAGAATAAGAAACCTCAGCTTCAATTCCTATATTCCTTAATTTCAGATCATTCACAAGAATCTGGAACGTCTTTTTATCTACAGCAACAGTTTTATCAGAATTGCTCAGGAAACCGGCAATTTGAGCTCTTAGACCGCCTCTGTTGACACGATATCCTACCTCAAACTGATTGGTTTTGATTGCCTGTAAAGGTTGTTCTTTCACATTGATACTGGATACGACATCCCAGTTTGTTCCTACAAGCTTATACTGACCGATTCCGTAAAACTTGGCGGGATCTGCTAAACTTGCTCCCTGGGAAAAGGTTCCCCAAACCTGATGCTGCTCATTAAATTTGTATAACAATCCGGCATTGGCCAATGTTACATTATAAGAACTTTCACCACCAGGAATTACAGATGCTGAACTTCCATAGCCCATGGCAACCTGTGTTTGCTGTTCTGAACCAACAAAATCGTCCATTTTTACGTTGATATGCTGATAACGGATTCCTGCATTCAACTGCAGTTTTGGAAGAATGTTATATTTTGCCTGAACATATCCTGCGTAACTTTGTGAATGGTTGGTTGGGTATCTGCCAAGGCTGTATTTTGTTTCATTGATTAAACCTCCGCTGGACATTGTCTTTGCAATGTCATAAACAGATTGAGTTCCTTCAAATTTTTCAAAATCAAAATCTGCTCCATACGTAACGTTCAGTCCGCGCCATGATTTTGATAATAAAGCTTTAATCCCGGAATAATAAGTATCCTGCTGGGATGAGGACATGTATGGTATTTTCCCTGTCTGTAAGGTAACATTTCCCGGGAATGGATAAAATCCTAATTTTTCGCCGCGGGTTGCCAGCTGTACATATAGGTCCTGTCCGCCTAAAATTCCGTTTCCGTTATATGCTACGGTTGCCATATAACGTTCTGTTCCTACATTTTTATCGGATGAGAAGCCATCTCTCATTTCCAGTAAAGAAGGATTTTTTGTAGTGAAAGCACTTAAGTTTTCACCTAAATATAAACTTCTGTCTCCATTAAATTTAGAATTGTAATACTGAACAGAGGCTGTTATTTTATGCTTATTGTTAAACTGATAACCGCCTGTTGCCAGGATATCAACCGACTGGTTATACTGAAGGTCTGTCTGGGTAATATCGGTAAAAAGCTGTTTCTGATCTGCACCATATACCCCTCCATTCTGCTGATAAGCTATTCCCAGTCTTCCGAAGAACTTATCTCCTTTTGCAGCAATAGACTGAGCGGCACGGAAATCGTGGTCATCTTTCCCCATAAATCCTGTACGCACTCCCAGTTCTGTCTCTCCGCTGATCCCTTTTTTGGAAGGTGTCTTTGTGATAATATTGATGATTCCGCCGGTAGCATTACCTCCATAGATTGAACTTGCCCCTGAAAGCACTTCAATTCTTTCAATATTAAAAGGATCAATCGCGTCCAGCTGACGGCTTATGGCACGGATACTGTTCAGAGAAACTCCGTCGATCATTACCAGTGCAGAGCGCCCTCTCATATTCTGTCCGTAGTTGGTTCTTCCTTGTGGACCGATATCCATAGAAGGAATCAGGATTGACAACATTTCTTTGATAGGAACTCCACTTTTCGCCTGCTCCCGGATCTTTTCTTTCTGTACTACCCAAACCGTTCCCGGAACTTCAGAGATTTTTGTAGGTTTTCTGGAGGCTACGATCACCACATCTTCAATATCTTTAGAGGCAATAGAATCTTTAACGGTCTGGGAAAACATCACTCCCGAAACTAAAAGACCTATGAACGCGTACTGCTTTTTCATTCTTTCTATTCAACGTTTTATAATGCCGCAAATATAATTCTTATTTAGAAAGAATAAAAATAACCAAACATGAAATTTTTTACCTTTTTGGTAAAAAAATGGAAGCTGGAAGAAGGGATCTGGAAGTTATTGATGCGCTGTAATCCATAAAAGTTACACTAACTTCTTTTGAGATAATGATTTTAAACCCAACAAAAGCTATAAACCGTCTTTTATCGCTTCCCTCTTCCAGCCTCCAGCTTCCCTACTAAAATTGTAAAATCCCAGCCCAACGAAGGACCAGGATTTTACTGTGAAAAACAAGGTTATCTTTTATACTGCAGGGCCAGCTGCATCTTTTATTTCTTCCAATAATTTTTTTCTTTCACGAAGTCTCCTTCTTGCGATAACAGACTTACCGCCAAGTACTCTCACAAATCTGAAATACTGGAAACGTTTTGCGCCAAAATGATGGGTAGCAACATAAATCAAGACTCCAAATCCTACCAAAATAATATAACCGAATATCTTTTTGGTAGCTATGATAATAGCATTAAGCTGAATGGCTTTCATATTGGCGGCTACATTCTGAGGAGTAAACGTCATTCCGTCCATATAAACAGCAAGATCTCCAATTGCGGTTACCTGAAAACGGTACTGAAACCAAGAGTACAGGGTTGAGAAGATTCCTACAGCAAGGAAAGTTCTCCAAACCAATACAAGCCCGATAGCTGCCAGCATTTCGTCCATTTCAAGCTTATCCAGCGTATAAAACCATACGGAAATAAACAGTGAACACATTCCGTAGCCTTTTAAGAACATCGGCAGGTACCAGTTGTCATAACTAAACTCCAGCACCATAGAAAAATACATGATAATAGCATATCCAACCATAGCTGCGAAACCGGAAAAAATATACATTTTCAATGGTTTTTCTTTTTTGAACCAGAAAATTGCCAGAACTCCGGCGAGGATAATTCCGGGAATCATCAATAAACTCAACCTGGTATTGGTTAATTGATCATACCCCAATACGCCCACCGCAAAAGTATTCTGAATAGAAGCAGTTCCTAAAAACATTCCCAGCCAAAAAAGCATAAATAATCCGTGCTGCACATTATTCTTTGTAAAAATTTTGAATGAGAGATATGGCCGTTTTAAGGTTAGCTGACGGATGGAAAGAAGTGCAAAACTTACAAAAGCAGCTATACTTGCATTGATAATATTCTTCGAATTGAACCAATCCTGCTGTCTTCCAAATGAATAAACATAAGCCGAAAACATAAAAGTTGAAATGAAAAGCAAAATACTTAACCAATCGATATAATGAAGGGGAACTTTTAACGCAAAATATTTGTTATGCATAAAAATCCAGTGTATCAAAGCTAAAATAAAACATAAAACTGCCGTGAACAGGTAAAACTGCTGCCAGTTATAAAGAAGAGCGAACTCTGCAGCATAGTACGTAGCCACTTGATTCATGACAAGTACAAATGTATAGAAAGCGCCATAAAATACACCACGGTTCCCAATCATCACCATTAATGGAAGAAACAGCTCTATGGTGACCATCATCTTCATAAAGCCTATCATTAAAGAAGTAAATATGAAGATCATAGGTTGTAAGGTAGTCCCGTTCACATAACTGAGCAGTCCTAAAAGCACCAGAAGCAAAACCATCTTGTCTCTTACTTTGAATCTCATTTTGATTCTGAGAACAACAGGCATACAGGCCCCATCCCGATGGTTGTAGCGTAGTTTGCCCACATAAAATATTCTGTCATGGCACCGGTACCGCTTACCAGAGAACTGATATTCCCGGTATATACTCCACCAATAGGCATTACCACGGCAAGCAGTAATACAATCAGCAGAAGCTGTACGGGTTTCGGCACCCAGTCACTATATAATCCTTTGTTGTACATGATGAATTTAGAAGTTAGAGGTTAGAAACTAGAAGTTAGTGGCTGAAAGTTTTCAGCTTAGTTTCTGTATTTCCAATCTTTTAATCTTTCAATGATTAAATCTTTTAATTACTGACCGATATTCACATTCATATTCATTCCGGCGCTCAGTTTATCCAGATCTTCTTTTTTATTGGAAGCTGTAAACTCTATTCTTACAGGTATTCTCTGCTGTACTTTAATAAAGTTTCCGGTAGAATTATCTGTAGGCACACTTGAATATCGTGACCCGGTAGCAGCAGAAACAGCTGTTACTACGCCTTCGAATTTTTTTCCGCCTAAAGCATCTGCTGTCATGGAAATTTTCTCACCGATTCTGATATTCGGCATCTGGCTTTCCAGGAAGTTGGCTGTTACCCATTTCTGACCATTCAGAACGATTGTTGCCACCTGTTGCCCAGGCTGGATTAATTGTCCTTCAGAAATCGTTCTCCTTCCCATTACTCCATCATAAGGTGCGGTAATCACAGTATATGAAAGATTAATTTTCGCCATATCCAGAGCTGATTTCGTTCTTTTAATCTCCGCATCATTAATTCCAAGCCTGCTTTTCACTTCAGTAGTAGAGAGATTGGCAGATTGTTTTTGATTGACTAAAGTCTCATAAGCAGCTTTTTGTGCATCATACTCTGTTTTTACCTGATCATACTGCTGTCTGGTAACAGCTTCAGCAGCAAGAAGATTTTTATATCGGTTTAAATTCTGTTCTGCATTCCATAATCTTGCTTTTGCCCCTGCAATATTAGACTGCATGACGTTGATATTGTTGGAAACCGTATTGACAGAAGAACTTGTTGCTGTTTTTTGTGCCATCGCATTCTGATAAGCTGCTTCTGCCTGCCCCAATTGAGTAAGGATTTCACGGTCATCCAGTATCACCAGTGTATCTCCTTTTTTTACATGCTGATGTTCAATGAACTTAATTTCTTTGATGTAGGCCGAAACCCTTGTATTGATAGGATTAATAAATTCCTCTACCTGCGCCGCTTCCGTATAAGTTTTGTTTCCGATATGGAAATATTCACGAATTAACCAGAATAGTCCGAAACCGATCACCAGAAAAACGATGATATTGGAAATGATGGCTCTGATTTTATTGGTTTTATTTTTCTTTTTTTTATTCTCCGCAGGAGTTGGTGTAGTATTTTGAGTAGTTTGTTCCTTGTTTTCCATTGTGTTGATTTTCAGTTTTAAATTAAAGAGTTCCTGTAGATTTCAAAAGATTGTAATACTGATACAGAACATTGATTTCTGCATTGGCATAATCAAGCTCTGACTGCAGTTTCTGGTTCTGGGCATCAATCATTTCTGCCTGTACAGCCAGCTGATTCAGATATTTGGCTTCTGTAATCTTGTAGTTTTCTTCCGCCAGGCTTTTAGCATCATTCAGGATATCGGCCTGTTGTATCGCTTCCTGATATTTGGTATAAGCTGCATTCACTCCCATATCCACATTCTGCTGTACCAGAGTCATTGCATCATTCGCCTGGTTCTTTTGCAGCTCACCTAATTTTACTTTTTCTTTCGTTTTATACAGTGCATCTATATTATAGCTTAAAGAAACTCCTGTCTGCCAGCCTCCCGAATACATATCCAGAACAGGATTTCTAGTTGTGATCGGTCTTTGCAGTGTATATCCTCCAAATCCTGCAACGGTAGGAGCATTATCCGTTTTTATAATCTCGATATTCTTATCTGCCACCGCAATATTTTTTTGAGCCGATTTCAGCAAAGGGTTACTGTCATGGGCAAGGTTCATATAATAATCCATGCCTATTCCGGATTCTTTGTTCTCTAAGTTTTCTGTGGGAATGATTTCTGTGTCTGAAGGCAGTCCCAAAGCAATATTTAAATTGTAATTAAGAATTTTCTTATTGTTAGAAAGGGTCAGAATCCCCTGATCAAGGTTTTTGATGGCCAGCTCTCCACGGATTACTTCGTTTCTGGTCACCATGCCCTGCTGATAGAATTTCTGGATATTTTTAAGACGCTCCTGAGCCAGTTTTTTATTATTCTGAAACACTTCTTCCTGGTTCTGGATTTTATAGACATCCAGATAATTGGAAATCACCAGAAATTTAACATCCTGTTTGTTTTTTTCCAGATCAAGTTCGGAAAGTTGCTCACGAAGTCCTGCCATTTCAATAGACTTATTCACCAAGCCCCCTTTGAAGATCAGCTGTGTTGCCTGAACTGCATAAGAACTTCCATAATGCGGCATCGGAACGTTTGTAGAATTCGAAAAGTCCTTATCAATGGCTACTGCATCCCCTAAGTAGAACTGACTTGTAGAAGCTGTAATTGAGGGCAGTTTCTGAAGTTTTGCAACATTGGTGTTCTGTTTGGCAATATCAATGTTCTGTGCGGAAACCTTGAGCTGCTGATGATTCTGAACAGCAAGTTCCGCTACCTCACCTGCGGTCATCTGTTTAATCTGTTGTGAAAAAAACAGCGCAGGAAAAGCTGCTATCAAGAGCGATAGTGCTGTTTTTATTTTCTTTGTCATTTTACCTTGTTTTACAGATGCAAAGTTAGGTCAACAACAAAATCAATCAAATGTTTGATTTTTGGAAAAAGATGTTCAAATGTAAGATTTTAATTTTCGAACTGATGTCTGTACTGTGTAGGACTTACTTCCAGATGCTTCTTAAAAAAGTGAGAAAATGAGTATTGATCACTGAATCCAAGGATAGATGAAATCTCCGAAACCGGTTTATTGGAAGAGTTTAAGAGAACTTTAGCCTCATTAATGACAATTAAAGCAATGATCTGACTTGCAGATTTACCTGTAATGGTCTTTACCACAGAAGAAAGATGTCTGGTTGTAATTGACTGCCTTTCGGCATAAAACTCAACGGTTCTTTCTGTAAGATGATGCTCAGCAAGATCGGTAAGAAATACAAATACAATTTCTTCCTGTCTGGACATCTGATTCATAGAACTGTTGTCTTCTTTGGAGATGATTCCTGCCATCTGATAGCAGAAAACAGAGAAAAGATGTTCTACCATCTCTTTCTTATAGAGCATATCGGTATCAGAATCCAGTATATACTTCAGAAAGTTAACACTTTTCCATACTACTTCCATTTCGTCTTCAGGAAAAGGAACTCCTTTATTCATCTGCTGTCTGAAATACCGATAGGTAATCAGGCGGTTAAACTTTAATGATAATGCTGAAATAAATTCTCTTTTATAAGAAACCATCCTTGACTGAAAATCACCCGTCACTCCTACCACTTCATAAATGGTTTGGGGATCGGTTACCATAAACATATTGGCAGAAACTTCCAGATCACTGAAATGCTGACGGAGTTTTATGGTTCCGGATTTAATAAAGATAAAAGCAGGATTATCAGGACGAAAAGGCTTACCAACGGCTATTCGCTCGAAAATATTACGTTCCGTAAAAATATCAACTCCGAACTTTTCTAAGGCAGACATAGGACAAATGTAAGCAATCTTACCAGTGATTACAAAATTTTATTATTTTAGCATCAATCCAATTTTCTGTCAGTATGAGAAAGGTTGATCTATTATTTGCCGAATACAGTAAAAGCCATAGAAACCCTACAAACAAGTTCATTCACTGGATTTGTGTACCTCTGATTTTCTGGACGATTCTGGGATTTACCTCCTTGATTCCCGCACCCCATTTCTGTGCTCCTTATTTCGGATGTATCAGCATTGTAAGCCTTATCGTGATTCTTCTGATCACTTTATTTTATATCAGGCTTTCTTTTAAGATCACGGTAGTAATGCTTGCTGTAATGCTTTTTATGGAGCATTTCATTTATCTTACCAACATAAGTTTTGAAAAGCAATCCTGGATAGTTTATCTGTCCGTATTCATCATTACCTGGATTTTCCAATGGATAGGTCACAAAATTGAAGGGCAAAAACCTTCTTTTCTCAAAGACCTTCAGTTTTTGCTGATAGGACCGATCTGGCTTTTAGGATTTATTTTCAAAAAAACAGGAATCAGATATTAATCTTCCAAAGCATAAACCGCAAAACTGGCCAGCCAATGGTCTCCCCCGTAATTTCCCTGGAAAAGCAGCGGCAAACCGTTAGCCAGAAATACATCGGCCTTCTCCCTGAAACTTTTTTTCAGCGGATGACTGGCAGGAAGGGCATTTGAAACTCCTTTCATACACCATGCTTTGGAAAAGGACAATCCCACCAGGTGAACCGTTTGGTAATCACTCAGGTCACTTACAACAGGAATTTTTTCAATATTCTCCAGACTTCTTTTTTCGTAGAAAGCATTCAGCCACTGTACAAATTCTTTTTGAGGAAGCACTCTCCGCATCAGGTCTGCAATCTCAAGGCTTGGAGAAAAGAAATCTGAGCCGTCCGGCTCGAGATAAGCGGGTGTTTTCTGATCTTTTAAGAAAAAGTATTTCGCTTTTTCCATCAGCTGATTTTCGAATTCTTTATCTTTATTGGCTCTTGCCCAATCTATAGCAAAAGCCATAGCAAATGCAGTATTCGGATGCACTCCGGTTCTGTTGGGATAGGTTTGTTTTGGAAGATACGTTTTCCAGGATTTAAGGATCTGATCTGTTAATGGTTTCAGATTCTGATGCCATATTTTAGCTTTCGGATGATCCCAGTTGGTGAGTTCTTCATCCAGTTTTAATATCCATGCCCAGCCGTAAGTTCTCTCAAAAGTCCCTGTCAGCTGATATTTTGTAAAATAGTCCGCCTCTATCTGTAGTTTATCTTTCTGAAATGATTCATTCAGAATTTTTTCAATCTCCTGAGCATTGGAAAGATTGGGTTTTGTTTTCAAAAGTCTTGTCAGCATCCAATGTCCGTGAACGGAGCTATGCCAGTCGAAACATCCATAAAAGCTGGGATGGAGATCTTTAGGTGTCAAAGGAACTTCACCTGCATTATTGATAATATGTGCCGTTTTATTAGGATATTCCTGATTGATGCAGTGAAGAGGTTTATCGGAAAGCTTCATTGCCATTTCGTCTGTGAGTTTCGGAGCCTCCTGGGCATACATCAGAAATGGAGAAAACACAAATGCTAAAAGACTTTTTTTCATGAATTAAAAATAGAAATAATTTACAGTTTCAGCAATTTTTCCAATCGGTTTTGAAAGCTTTTATTCTGAATTCCGACCAATATGCAATATGAAACAATTTTTAAGCACAATTTTTGATGATATCATCAGAAACTAAGTCTATGAAAAACATTATTCTTCTTTTATCCGGCATTCTGCTTATCAACTGCAGTAAATCCGGCAATGATAAATATGAAGCGAAAGCTGATTTGATGGAAGTTGTCTCTGAAGAGAAAATTACAGCATTATCTTCTCCGGCTCCTGTTATTTCTGAGAAAACGGTATCCGATAAAAATGAATCCGGCACAGAAAGCTATACCCACAAGAAAACCGATACTATTTCCAAAAAAATCATCAAAAACGGAGATATGAAGATTCAGGTGGGTGATATTAAAAAAGCGCAAAATCAGGTCAATGAAATCATCAGGAAAAATAATGCCTATATCCAGAAAGAAGAATTCCATAATACGGATATGGATGATAATCTTACGCTGACTATCCGTGTACCTCATAAAAATTTTGATGCCCTTATCAATTCATTTTCAGATGGCGTTGGATCTGTTTTGTCTAAAAATGTTTCATCTGATGATGTGACCGAGGAATATACCGATGTAGCCATAAAGCTGGCCAACAAAAAGATATATCTTGAAAAATATCGGGATATGCTTAAAAAGGCTTCCACAACAAAAGATATGCTGGAAATACAGGAAAAAATCCGGGAACTGGAAGATGAAATTGACATCGCTGAAGGCAGGCTTCGTTTTATTGATGACAGGGTGAATTACAGTACCCTGAATTTAAACCTGTATAAAGAAAAAGTGAGAAGTTCAGCCACCTCTAAAATTGGCTTTGGAAGCCGGTTTATTGATTCACTGACCGAAGGCTGGAACAGTTTTGTAAGCTTCCTGCTGGGAATGGTTTCACTATGGCCTTTCTTTCTGACCATTCCTATTGTAGTTTTCTTTTGGAGAAAATGGAAGTCAAAGAAAAAGAGTCAAAATTAATTTATTAAAAATCCGGGCATCTAAGATGCCCGGATTTTTACTGCATTGTCAATAATTTATTCTGTTTTCAGTGTTTGATTAAAAATCAAGAATAATGCAATAAACAGGTTAAGAATTGTTAAATCTTTTTGAGCAAAAAGGGTAAGAAATAATTGCTATTTTACCTTAAATATTATTTCCCCAGCACAAATACTGCAGGGATTTTATGAAGTTCCGGCTTTTGCTTCTGCCAGTCTTTTATTGATTTTGTTTTAATGAATTCATGTTCCGGATCATTAATATTGGCAGCAATGCACAGTTTTGTATTCGGTGACAAAAATTTACACAAATCTTCAAAGAGCTGATTGTTACGGTAAGGCGTTTCCATGAAAATCTGTGAGTATCCTGTTTTCTGGACAAGATTTTCCAGATGCAGGATCTGTTTCTTTTTCTCTCCTTTATCAATAGGAAGATAGCCATGGAAAGTGAACTCCTGCCCGTTGAATCCACTGGAAATCAGCGCCAGAATAATAGATGACGGCCCCGAAACAGGAATCACCCTGATATTTTTCTCATGACACCATTTAACGATCAGATTTCCGGGATCAGCAATACAAGGTAAGCCGGCTTCTGATAACAATCCGAAGTCCTGCCCTTTCAGCATCAGCTCCTGAGCTTCTTTAATATCTACATTCTCTGTGTATTTATCTAACAGAAATAACTTCAGATCGGCCTGCTTTTTTTCGGGAGCAAAAAATTTAACAACCTTTCTCGCTGTTTTTTCATTTTCCACGAAGAAATAATCCGTTTGCATGATATAATCCTTCAAAACAGGTGAAAAGTGGTTGATAGAAGTATTTTCTGATAAGTAAGCAGGAAGTAAGAAAAGCATTGTATTATTTTTTAGTTCTTTCGTTTAATGAGGGTTGTGGGAAATATTTTGTAAGATCCATGGAGAATGTAACAGAGGTAATTTTCCAAGCTCCATTGATTTTCATCAGTGTCCAGATCTCTTTTCCCCAGTTTTCCATTTTACCGTCGTACCAGAAGCTGTAATCAAAATTGGCAGAGGCAATTGACCCATCTTCTATGATCTTAATATTGTCGAATTTTTCTTCAGATTTATCATCTTTAAAGCTTTTGATAAAAGCTTTATAATCATCGGCAAAGTAGTAAGCCGCCTTAGGATTTTTCTCAAGACGTTTTGCCTGTGTTCTGTCTTTATAAATCCCGGTCCAGAGTACAGGTTCCTGAAACAAAGAAAGATATCTGGCTTCATCACGGGACTTAATGCATCCCATAAAATCGTCCATTACTTTACGGATCTCTGTTTCATCTTTAGTTTGGGCGAAACAGAAATTAAAGCTTACTAAAAGCAGCAGCAATAATTTTTTCATGGCTATTATTTTAGTATTTGGTTTTTAATGGCATCACATCCCTTATCCAGAAGCTGGAAGACATTCTCAAAATCTTTCATATCTCCCCAATACGGATCCGGAACCTCAGCATTTTCATGATCTCCCAATACTTCTAAAAATAACGCTACTTTCTTGCGTTCTTCTTCGTTTTTGGTTTTAGAAACCACGTCCTCGAATACATCAATATCCATGCAGTAGATTTTATCAAATGTTTCAAAATCTCTTCGGGTGATAGGTCTTGATTTCTGTTTTGAGATATCAATATTATGGTTGGCAGCAGTTTTAACGGCTCTTTTATCCGGATGTTCTCCTTCGTGCAATGAAATGGTTCCTGCTGAGTCTACCACAAAGTTGTCCGGTACTTTTGTTTTCATAATTCCTTCTGCCAGCGGACTTCTGCATATATTTCCCAGACAAACCATTAATATTTTCATATGAGTATTTATAAAAAAGACTTTTAACGACAAAACTAAATAAAAAATGAAGAATACAACGATTCTTCATTTTAATTATTTTAAAGCTCAGTGATTATTTACTGTTTGATTCTTTCAGTAAGATCTTTTACGTATTTCTTGATTTCTTTATCAATTTTCGATACGTCTTTGATGGTATCACAAGCATACATTACTGTAGAATGGTCTTTTCCTCCCATTTCTTCACCTATTTTAGTAAAGGTGGAATTGGTGAATTCTTTTGAGAAATACATCGCAAGCTGTCTTGGTAATGCGATCTCTCTTTTTCTTGTTTTTGAAAGCAGCTGCTCTTTTTTAATTCCGAAATAATCACAAACCACTTCCTGGATGTAAGGAATATTGATGACTTTTTTCTGGTTGGCAGCAATTCTGTTAATCGTTTCTTTCAGCAATTCAAGACTAAGGTCTCTCTTATATACTGTAGAGTAAGCGATCACTGAGTTAATTACTCCAATCAGTTCTCTTACATTGGTTTTGGCTTCGGCAGCAAGGAAGTCCAGCATATCTCCCGGAAGAACAATTCCGTCTCTGCTTAGTTTATCTTCAATGATCTGTCTTCTTGTAGAAAGGTCCGGCGATTTGATTTCTGCAGAAAGTCCCCATTTGAAACGGGAAACAATTCTGTCTTGGATATCCATAATGTCTGCAGGCGCCTTATCTGAAGTAAGGATAATCTGTTTTCCGTTCTGATGCAGGTGATCAAAAATATGGAAGAAGCTGTCCTGCGTAGCTGATTTTCCTGATAAGAACTGGATATCATCAATAATCAGTACATCTACCATCTGATAGAAATTCGCAAATTCAGTCTGTTTGTGTGCTTTGGCAGCAGAGATAAATTGCTGGATAAACTTTTCAGATGATAAATAAAGTACAACTTTATCAGGGAACTGATTTTTTACTTCAAGACCAACAGCCTGTCCCAGGTGTGTTTTTCCAACTCCATAACCTCCATATAGGAATAATGGGTTAAATGCTGTTGCTCCAGGTCTTTTTGCAATCGATCTGGCTACAGTTGCTGCAAATTTATTGCTTTCTCCTTCTACATAACTATCGAATGAATAGTCAGGTTTCAGGTTAGAATCTATATTTACTTTTCTTATTCCAGGAACCACAAATGGGTTTACAATATTGGCAGAGAATCCCTGCGGCATTGTTTCCTGTGTTTTCGGAGTAGGAACGCTTTGTCCCTTGATGTTCATGGTAACCGGCTTTTCTTCGCCTTTTGGCCTGTTTTCCATCACAGAATACCATAATTTCACTCCTTTTCCAATATTTTTCTTCAGGGCAGCAGAAAGCAGGGACAGGTAATTATCCTCTATATATTCCTTGTAAAAATCGCTCGGTACGATCAACGTAAGGTTGTTGGCCACCAATGAAAGCGGCTGAACCTTATCGAATAGCATATCGAAAGATTTTTCAAGTTTTTTAAGGTCAGAATTGTCTTCAGCAGCGTTCAGGTTATCGCGCATAAACTGAAGGCATTTCTGCCAAATCATCATTAAATTGTCATCCAT